>CABULX010000055.1 GCA_902492545.1 uncultured Collinsella sp.
ACCTGCGCAACGTATGGGATACCGTGCACCAGAAGGTCGCCGGCCCTGTCGCTTGCGTCGTCGCCAGCGTGACTGAGAAGGGCACTCCGGCCCTGCTCGCCGCCGGCTCCGATGACGCCGTCAAGGCCGGTTTCCACGCCGGCAACGTGATCAAGCAGATCGCGGGCCTGGTAGACGGTCGCGGTGGCGGCCGTCCCAACATGGCCCAGGCCGGTGGCAAGAATGCCGCCGGTATCGCCGACGCCCTCGCGGCCGCCAAGACCGCGCTCGGCGCCTAAGAATCTAAGAAGTCGCTGTGGTCGCGCTTGCGCTGGACATAGGGGAGACCAGGATCGGCATCGCCGTCTCGAGCCGTGATGGCAAGATGGCGATGCCCGTCAAGGTGCTCCCGGCCGCCGAGGTCACCGGTATGGCCAAGACGTTCCGCTACCTGGTCGATGACTATGAGCCCGACATCCTGGTAAGCGGACGTCCCCTGACCATGGCCGGTGAGCCCGGCCCTCAGGCCGAGCGCGTTGCCGCTGTGGCGCAAAAGATTGCCGACGAGCTCGATCTTCCGCTGGAGTTTGAGGACGAACGTCTGTCCTCGCAAGAGGCCAAGCGTATCCTGCGCGAGCAGGGACTCAACGAAAAGCAGATGAGGGGCAAGATCGACATGATTGCCGCCAGCCTGTTTTTGCAGACGTGGCTCGATCGTAAAAACGAGGAGGTTTCGCATGCCTAGTGCTTCTGATCCGCGCCAGCAGAATCGTACACGGCAGCCGGCGTCGCGCCCTGCCCAGCCTGGCCAGCGTCCGGCACAGCCGACGCAGCGCGCAGCTCAGCCTGCCGCGCGCCCGGTGCAGTCCTTCTCTCATTCGGCCCAACCTGTTCAACGGACGGGTCAGCAGCCTTCTGCTCGTTCGGTTCAGCCTGCAGGCGGTACACGCTTTAAGCAGCAGGCACCTAACCAGCGAACGCAGGCCCCCCAATCGCATTCGCATCACGCTCGCGGTTCGCATGGCGTTGCTCCGGCAACCCGCTCGAGCTATAACACGCACGCCCGCCGTGGTGCCCAAAAGAAAAGCTCCCCGGTGCCTATGATTATCGGTGGCGTCGTCGCCGTGCTTGCGCTTGTCGCGATCGTTTTCTTTGTCGTGCCGGCCGTCAAGGGCTTCTTTGGCGGTGAGGATGCGAAAGTCGCTGCTGGCCAGCAAGTTACTATCACGATTCCCGATGGTGCCTCGGGTGATACCATCGCTTCGATTCTCTCCGAGAACCATATCGTCGAAAATCCCAAGGATTATTACGCGGCGGTCAAAAAGCTCAACGCCGACATGTCGCTTAAGCCTGGTAAGTATTCGTTTACCACGCTTATGGATGCCACGAAGGTCGTTCAGCAGCTCATGGAAGGTCCCAATGCGGGCTCCGATGCGCTGACTATCCCTGAGGGCCTGACGGTTGACCAGGTCGCTGACCGCGTGGCCAAGGCATACGACAGTATCTCTAAGGAGGACTTCCTTAGCCAGGCTAAGGCGAGCAATTATGTGAATCATTACGCTTTTCTTAAAGACGCCGCGAACGATTCGCTCGAGGGTTTCCTGTTCCCCAAGACCTATTCGCTTGGTAAGGACCCAAGCGCCGATGATGTGATTCGCGCCATGCTTGACCAGTTCAACGCCGAGTATAAGTCGCTTGACTTTGCCAGCTGCGAGGCCAAGATCAAGGAGCGCTATGGCGTGGATATGTCCGATTACGACATCGTTAACCTTGCCTCCATCGTCGAGCGCGAGGGCCTCAACGCCGACCAGCGCGCGCATGTGGCATCGGTTTTCTATAACCGTCTGGCAGGCAAGCTCGATGGCCTGCGCTACCTCAACAGCGACGCGACCATGATGTACGTCACCGGTGGCGAGGTTACCGCCGACGACCTGCAGAGTGATAACCCCTATAACACCTATAAGCACGAGGGCCTGCCGCCCACGCCCATCTGCTCTCCGTCGCTCGAGGCGCTCAAGGCCACCCTTGAGCCGACCGACTCCGACGACCTGTATTTCTACATTACGCAGGACGAGGAGTATTTCTCGAAGACCTACGAAGAGCATCAACAGTCTTGGAATTGATCATGAGGATTTTTAGCCCCAAACGATATGTTGCCTCGGTCGATCGCATCGACCTCGATACCCTCTGGGCCGACGGCAAGCGCGCCATTCTGCTCGACCGCGACAACACCCTGGTGCCGCGTGATACCGAGCAGGTTCCCGCTGCGGTCTCCGCCTGGCTCGAGGCCGCCCATGCCAAGGGCTTTAAGCTGTGCATGGTGTCCAACAACTGGCATCGCGACCAGGTCATGGCTTCGGCTCGTGAGTTGGGGCTCGAGGCCATTAGCCACGCCATGAAGCCGGCGCCATTTGCCCTCAAAGCGGGCCTTAAGCGTCTGGGCGCCACGGCCGACGAGGCCGTGCTGATCGGTGACCAGCTGTACACCGACGTATGGAGCGGAAACTTTGCCGGCGTTGACACTATTCTAGTCAAGCCGCAGGCAACCCAGGACCTGTGGTACACGCAGATCTTCCGTATCTTTGAGCGCCGGGCCCTGCGCGACCTTCCCTGCGAGGAATAGGTTTCGCCATGTCTCAGCACATCAAACACGGCTGCGACCATATCTTCTTTATCGGCTTTTTGGGCGCGGGCAAGTCGACGCTTGCGCGCAATGTGGGCACTATGTTCAAGCGTCGATTCATCGATACCGATCGTTTGGTTGTGCGTCGATGCGGCAAGTCGGTAACCGAGATTTTTGAGACCGAGGGCGAGGATCGTTTTCGCGAGCTCGAGACCTCGGCGCTCCGTTCGCTCCAAAGCGAGCGCAGCCTGTTGGTTTCGTGCGGGGGCGGTATCGTCGAGACGCCGGTGAATATTGAACTGATGCACGAAATGGGTACGTGCGTTTACCTCGAGGGCGACTTCGAGGATTCGATTCG
This sequence comes from uncultured Collinsella sp., assembly GCA_902492545.1. Lineage (GTDB taxonomy): Bacteria > Actinomycetota > Coriobacteriia > Coriobacteriales > Coriobacteriaceae > Collinsella. The sequence continues at coordinate 2,961 of CABULX010000055.1, forward strand.
CCAGATTCGTCGGTCCGACACGCGCCCCGATTTCCGCTCGCCCGAGCATGCCGCGCGCCTGTTTGAGCATCGCCGTCCGCTGTATCGACAGGCCGCCGACCTTACCCTTGATATTCGCAACAAGTCCTTCGAGGACGTTTCCTACCTTTGTGCCGAGATGCTTTTGGAGCGTGGGCTGCTATGATTCGCCGTCAACTGATCAATTTCCAAAACCGCAGCGTCGATGTCCGTGTCGGATTGGGCGCGTTCGATGAGTTGTCGCGCATGTTTGCCTCGGCTGTGGGCAAGCCTAAGCGCGCGATGGTCGTTTGGAACGACGCCACATCCGAGCGTTTTGGTGAGGTCGTCGAGCATGCGCTGGTCGACGCCGGTTTTGTCATGTCACAGCTTCCCCTCGAGGTTTCTCCTGCTGGTGCCACGCTTGCTGATGCCGATGCTATCTTTGGCGCCCTGACTGCCAATGGCATTACCTGTGACGATCTGGTTGTCGCCGTTGGCGATGCCGCAACCTGCTCGGTTGTTAGCTGGTGTGCCAATCAGTGGTGCGGCCGCACCGAGTGCGCGTTGCTGCCGACGACGTTCGACGCCATGCTCACGGTCGCGACGACCATGAAGCCGCTCGTCGCCTCGTCGTCGAATGCGCTTCCCGCTATCGCGTTCCGTCCTGAGCCGGGCTTGGTCGTGTGTGACCTCGACCTTGTTCGCGAGGCGGACCCCGAGTACCTCAAGCTCGGCTATGTGGTACTTGTTGGTACCATGCTTTCGAGCAGCAAGTCCCGCTGGAATCAGTTTACTGAGACCGTTCCCGAGATTCTCGCGGGCGAGGAGGTCGCGCTCGTCAATGCCGTTCAATGGTCTCAGACTGCCCGCAAGGACGTACTGATGGCCACGAACCCGAGCGCCCGCCATGCGCTCGATTTTGGCAAGACGGGGGAGCGTACTCTGCGCGCTTGCTTGGGCGATGCTGCTTCGCAGGTTCCTGCCTATCAGCTGTTATCCGAGGGCATGCGCTTTGAGGCGCGCCTAGCACATGATGCCTGCGACTTCGATATCGATTACGTCTTTGAGGTCGATGACTGCCTGGAGGACTTTGGTATCGAGGAACTTGCCTTCGATCTGGAGCCTGCCGCATATATCGAGGAGTTCCGCAAGCAGCAGTTCGCTCGCTCGAACCGCAGCATGTTGCCGCTGCCCGCGGCACTTGGCGCCATTCGTCTAACGAGCGTTGAGGACGAGGTTCTTGAGCGCCATACTCACGCCTACTTGGCTTCACGCAAAGAACTTCTCTAAGATTTATTGACATCCATTGTCTTTCGTATCATGTTGAGGGGCGGGTTTTCAATCGGTTGCGGATCGCATGCGATTCCGTCGTTCGGTTGAGACCCGTCCCGTCTATATAGAGACAACAAGAAAGGAATCTGCATGTCTGAGTTTGCTGCCGGTCCTGCCGGTCGTATCGAGCGTGTCCGTGCCCTGATGGCCGAGCGTGGCTACGACGCCATCGTGGTGCGCGACGAGGCCAACCTTCGTTGGCTTACGGGCGTGAAGGGCGTCTTCGACTACACCTTCGAGTTCCCGCACGCTGCGTTTATTACGGTCGACCAGTGCCTGTTCCACACCGACTCGCGCTACCTCAACAGCTTTGAGGAGAACACGCCCGCCGGCAGCCCTTGGGTCTACGACATGGACGAGGGTACCATTCCCGGCTGGGTCGCCGGCAAGATCGCAGCCAACAAGTGCCGTGTCTGCGCTGTCGAAGACGATATGCAGATCAACTTCTACCAGGGTATTCAGCGCGGCCTGGAGGACCGTTCCGTCGCCTGCATGCTACCGCTGATGCACGACGACATCCGCAAGATGCGCGCCATCAAGGATGCCGAGGAGATCGAGCTCATGCGCCATGCGCAGTCGATCACCGATGCCGCCTTCCAGCATATGCTCGGCTTTATTAAGCTTGGTATGACCGAGAAGCAGGTTCGCAACGAGCTCGAGAACTTTATGTTCGCCAACGGCGCCGACAGCCTGGCCTTCGGCTCCATCGTGGCGAGCGGTCCCAACACCGCCAACCCGCATGCCGTGCCGAGCGACCGCGTGATCGAGAAGGGCGATTTCGTTCTTATGGATTACGGCGCGGGCTACTGCGATTACCGCTCCGACATGACACGCACCGTCGTGATGGGCGAGCCCACGCAGGAGCAGCTCGACCTGTACACGCTCGTGCGCCGCACGCATGAGGAGTGCGTCGCCGCCATCCATCCGGGCGTCGAGGGCAACGACATTTTCAAGCTCTCCAAGAAGATCATCGGCGATGCCGGTTATGGCGATTACTACAACCATGGCCTGGGCCACGGCGTCGGTATCGACATCCACGAGCTGCCCAACTTCAACCGCAGCAAGAACATCATCGAAGTTGGCTCGGTTATTACCATGGAGCCCGGTGTCTACCTGCCCGGCGTGGGCGGCGTGCGCCTTGAGGACTACGGCGTGGTCACCGAGAACGGCTACGAGCCCTTCACCAAGACCCCGCACCACCTGCACGTTATCGACTGCTAGTCTACTTCGGTAGATAGTTTGGGGCGGGGCGTTCGGATCGATTCGGACGCCCCGCGTTCTCTTTTTATGCGCTCGCTGCAGGCGCCGTCTGCAAGTGTATAATTTCTGTCGTATGTAATTTGGACGCTTGTGCGTTCTGCCCATAACAAGAAAGGTCGCTATGCCTACCATTTCTACCGCCGACTTCAAGAACGGCCTCGGTCTCCGCATCAAGGACAAGGTCTACACCATCGTCGAGTTCCAGCATGTCAAGCCGGGCAAGGGCGGCGCGTTTGTGCGCTACAAGACCCGCGACATCAAGAGCGGCCGCGTCGTCGAGAACACCTGCAACGCCGGCACCAAGTTCGAGAGCGTCATGCTCACCACCCGTGAGTTCCAGTACCTCTACAACGATGGCACCGACTATATCTTCATGGACAACGAGTCCTATGAGCAGGTTCCCGTTCCCGAGGACATGGTGGGCGAGAACTCCAAGTGGCTGCGCGAGAACGACATCTGCCAGCTGCTCTTCGCCGACGATGAGCTCATGGGCGTGACCCCGCCGATGTTCATCGAGACCACCATCGTCCAGACCGACCCGGGCTTTAAGGGCGACACCGTCCAGGGTTCCACCAAGCCGGCCACGATCGACACCGGCGCTGTCATCCAGGTCCCCATGTACCTCAACGAGGGCGAGGTCATCAAGGTTGACACCCGCGACGGCAAGTTCGTCTCCCGCGTCTAGCAACCAACTCTTCTAGGAGGACTCATGCCCCAGGAAATCAAGATTGACGGTATCGGCATTTCGCCCGATGTTCTGACCGCCATCGTCTCGCGCGCCGTGTCCGATGTCGAGGGCATCGCCTCCGTTGGCGTCAAGGACCTTGCCACCAACCTTGTCTCCATGATGCTCTCGTCCAAGGCCCCCGCTTCCGAGCCGGCGGTCGAGGCCGAGGTCATCGGCGACAAGCTCGCACTCACCGTGCGTGTCGTGGTGTTCTTTGGCTATCCGTTCAAGAAACTCGCCGAGGCTGTTCGCGCCGCCGTGGTCGCCGCCATCGATGCCCAAGTGGGCGTTGAGGTCGAGCGCGTCGACGTTTGCATCGACGGCCTCGTTTTCCCCAAGGAGTAACCTTTGAGCCTTAAGGTTTATCGCGGGCGTACGCTTGCCCGCAGTCAGGCGCTGCAGCTGCTGTTCCAGGCCGAGGCCACGGACAGTCCGCTCGAGCGCGTCCTCGAGGGTGATTTCCTGATCTCGAAGGGTCCCCTCGATCCCTATGCTCTGGAGCTGTGCCGCGGTGCCTATGAGCATATCGATCGCATCGACTGCGCTCTGCGCTCCGTTGCCAAGAACTGGGATCTTATGCGCATGCCCGGCGCCGATCGCAATCTGCTGCGTATTGCCGTTTACGAGATGCGTTTCCTCACCGACGAGGAGGTTTCGGACGCCATCGTGATCAACGAGGCCGTCGAGCTTGCCAAGGCCTATGGCACCGACCAGTCTGCGTCGTTCGTCAACGGCGTGCTGGGCAAGATCGCTCGCAGCGAGGAGCTGCCGGGCGAGGACCTGTACCAAGAGCTGCTGGCCGAGGACCGTGCCCGCGAGGAGGCCCAGGCCGCCGAGGCTGCCGCCAAGGTTGCGGTTGCCCAGGCTGAGGCTGGCGTGCTGGCCGAGGATTCGGACGCCGCCGAGGCTGTTGTCGACTCCGTCGAGGAGTAGCCATGCCAGAGGGTTCCGTCCGCAACTTCGACGAGATCTCGGACCGTCTGGATCAGATCATCGCTACCGTTCGCTCCAAGGATACCTCCTTGGAGCGTTCGCTCGATTTGTTTGACGAAGCGATTGAGCTGGGCTCCCGCGCGGTCGATATGGTCGACAAGTTTGAGTTGACACCGCGTGAGGCCGACAAGCTCGAGCAGGAATACGATGAGGATGCGGCAAACGAATCCCAGGATAGTTAGGCCGCATCTCCGGATACGAATGGTTGATGGCATTCATGAAACGCGTGCGTCTTGATGACGAACTGATTTCACAGGGCATCTGCGCCGATCGCGCGGATGCCCTTCGCACTCTTATGGCCGGCTTGGTCTCGAGTGGCGGTGAGCGCTTGACTTCGCCGGGGCTTAAGGTGATCCCGGGGCTGCCGCTGCACGTGAAGGGGCGCATTCCCTATGTTGGCCGCGGCGGTCTTAAGCTCGAAGGCGCACTTGATGCGTTTGGCATCAATCCGACGGGCCTTGCCTGCCTGGATGTGGGCTGCTCTACCGGCGGCTTTACCGATTGCCTGCTCAAGCGCGGAGCTGCGACCGTTGTCTCGGTGGACGTGGGTTGCGCCCAGTTCGATTGGTCGTTGCGTCAGGATGATCGCGTGACGCTGCATGAGCGCACAAACGTGACGCAGCTGCCTGAGCTTGGCTATGCCGGCGCCATCGACCTTGCTGTGTGTGATGTCTCGTTTACCAGCATCGCGAACATTATCGATGCGGTGCTGGCGTGCATGGCTCCTACGGGTGCATTCTGTACGCTCGTAAAGCCGCAGTTTGAGGCTCCGGCGGCGCTGGTGGGCGAGGGCGGCATTGTGACCGATTCCGCCGTGCGCCGCGATACACTCGTGGCGGCGGTTGAACTCTTTGCTGCCAAGGGCCTGTTCCCGGTCGATGTTTGCGTGTCGCCCATTCATGGTGCCAAGGGAAACGTTGAGTTTTTCCTGTACGGCACGAGGTTTGCCCCCGGCGAGCGCGCCGACGATGAGCTGCAATCCCAGGTTTCGGTTTTGAGCGAGAAAGCTGCAACGCTATGAAGGTCTTTCTGGTTCCCAATTACTACAAGCAAGAGGCGGTCGAGAGCGGCCTGATGCTCGAGCTTTGGCTGACGCGCCAGGGCTATGAAGTCGCATGGGCTGCCGACCAGCGATCGAAGAGTCAAAGCACGCCTGATATTGACGGCTCCGATCTGGTCATTACGCTCGGCGGCGACGGTACGTTGCTGCGCGCTGCCCGCATCCTCAACCATCGCGAGATTCCTATCCTCGGTCTTTCCTATGGTCACCTGGGCTTTTTAACTGCTGCGAGCCCCGAGGAGCGCGACATTCTGCAGGTCGTGAGTGACGCCCTGTCCGGCGAGCTGCACGTGAGCCGTCGCGCTACCATCGCCGCTGATATCGTGTCCGTGCGCGAAGACGGTACGAAGGATGTCGTGCGCACCTTCGCCCTCAATGACATGGCGCTTACGCGCGGCCCCCTGTCCGATATGGTCGAGTTTGACATCACGGTGTCCGGTCACCATATCGACCGCCTACGCGGTGACGGTGTCGTTGTTTCGACGGCGACCGGCTCCACTGGCTATGCACTATCCGCCGGCGGCCCCATCGTGAGCCCCGACTATACGGGCATGGTCTGCGTACCCATTGCGCCGCACACCATTCAGGCCCGTGCCTTCTTGACTTCGCCGAGTGATGTCGTCGAAATCTTTATGTCCGATGATCGCCCGAGCGTGCCGGCGATCGCCATCGATGGACAGTTTATTACCTGCGATGGCACGGTCGAGAGCGTGGCTGTGCGTCGCGGTCCCAGCGATGTGCTGCTGCTGGATTACGGCCCCGAGAGCTTCTATAACTCGGTGAGCCGTGTGTTCTACGGAGTGCGTCATGATCGATGAGCTGCAGGTTTCTAACATTGCACTCATTCGCGAGGCGACGTTGGTGCCGAGTGCCGGCCTGACTGTCCTGACCGGCGAGACCGGTGCCGGCAAGACCGCGCTGCTCTCGGCCCTCAAACTTATTTTGGGCGAGCGCGCGGATTCGTCGACGGTTCGCGAGGGCGAGGCGCTCGCGAGCGTCGAGGCACGACTCTTCGACGGGCCGCACGACACGGAAGGGTTCACCGTACAGCGCAGCCTTTCCGCCGAGGGCCGCAGCCGCGTGAAGATTGACGGGCGCATTGCCAGTGTGCGCGAGCTTTCGGAGCGCGTTGGCGTGATGATGGATTTGTGCGGCCAGCACGAGCACCAACGCTTGCTCGATCCGGCACATCACGTTGCGATGGTCGATGCGTGGGCGGGGCGCTCTGCGCTCGAGGCACTCGAGCACTACCGTGCTTGCTTTAAGGCTTCGCGCGCTGCCGCTAAGGAGGTTCGACGTGTCGAAGAGACCTCGCGTGCGCAGGGGGGCCGCGTCGAGGAAGCGCGCTTTGCGCTCGAGCGCATCGGCGAGGTCGACCCCAAACCGGGCGAGTATGAGGAACTTGAGGAACTGCTGCCGCGCTCCGAACATGCCGAGGTGCTGGTTGCCACAGCTAATGATGCCCATGCAACGCTTGCCTCTGAAGGGGGAGCGCTCGATGCCGTGAACAGCGCCGTGGCAGAACTTTCCCGTATGGCTTCCGTCGATCGCAAACTGGGCGACATTGCCGATGCGCTTTCGGATGCCTGTATCTCCCTTGAGGATTGCGCGAACGAGCTTCGTACCTATCGCGATGGCGTCGCCTTCGATCCGCGCGAGCTCGCTCGCATGCGTGAGCGGTATTCCGACCTCAAGGGCCTGCTGCGTCAGTGGGGTCCTACCATGGACGATGTTTTTGCCATGCGCGATCGCTCGCAAGAGCTGCTGTCCCTGGTCGATGATGGCGATGAGCAGATCAAAAAGGCGCGTGAGGCACTCGGGAGCGCCGAGCGCGAGTTGTTTGCCGCTGCCAAGGCACTTAAGCGCGCCCGCAATACGGCGGCCCCGCGCTTCTGTCACGAGGTTGGCCGCCAGATGGCTCGCCTGGAGATGGGCGGCGCCGAGCTCGTCTGGGAGTCGCGCGATCTTCCCCGTGCTGAGTGGACGCCCGTTGGTCCTTCGAGCTACGAGCTGCTATACCGCAGCGGTGCCGGCTTGACGCCACGTCCCCTGCGCCGCATTGCGTCGGGCGGCGAGCTCAGCCGCGTCATGCTTGCAAGCAAGGTTGTCCTCGGTAACGCGGACGGTGTTGATACGCTGGTGTTTGACGAGGTCGATGCCGGTGTCGGTGGCTCCACGGCGCGTGCGCTCGCGGGCGTGCTGGCAGATCTCGCCGCTACGCATCAGGTGATTGTCGTAACCCACTTGGCGCAGGTCGCCGTCATGGCTGACAAGCATTATGTCGTCAGCAAGGAACCGGGCGATGTTCCCCAGACGCATTTGGACGAGGTAAGCGGCGAAGCGCGTACTGCCGAGATCGCCCGCATGTTGAGCGGCGATCAGTCCGAGGCAAGCTTGGCCCACGCGAAGCAGATGCTCGAAGAAGCTCGAGGTTAGGTCGTATCAGCGGTGTTGGTGGGACAAAATAGACTGAAATTTATGTCCCACCACGCGTTTTACTCAACGACCTTGTCCGGCTGGATGAGCTCCTCGTAGTAGCTGATATGCTCGCGAGCGTCTTCAATTTCGGGCAGCAGGAAGTTGTAGATGACTTCGATGATCATCGTGGCGCTGATCTTAGAGAACGCAAAGTCGACCGTCGTCAGCAGCGCTTCGTGGTTGACGGTATTAAAAGTGTAGTCTGCCAGACGCGCGAGCGGGGATTTGCTGTCGCTGCTGATGACGACTACGGTTGCGCCGCAGTCGCGAGTCGCTTTTGCCATGCGATTCAGTCGGCGCGATTTGCCGGAGTTTGAGATTAGCACGATGACGTCACCCGGGCGCAACGTGAGCGCAAAGCCGATTGATGTCTCGCTAATGGTGCTCGCCATGCAGCGCAGGCCCAGCTGCGAAAACTTAAACGTCGCATCGAGCGCGACCGCGTTCGTATTGCCCACGGCGGCGAACTCAATAACGCCGGCATTCTTAAGCGCGTGTACAACTGCGGCCAACGTGTCGTGATCTATGCCGTCGATGGTCGCATTAAGCTCACTCACCTTGGCGGCGAGGATATTTTTTAGGCTCTGCTCCATATTATCGAGCGAGACCTCGTCGGTCAGGCCCTCGTTGCGCTGGCTTTCCAAATCCCTCGCCAACGAAAACTGAAAGCTGCGGAAGCTGCCAAAGCCCAGCTTTCGGCAGAAGCGCGAAACGGTCGCTTCGGACGTGGCAGCGGCGCGCGAGAGCTGAGCCGCCGTGAGGCGTGGCGCCTCGGACTGGTGCTCCAATATATAGTCGACAATGCGCTGCTCGGACTCGCTGTATCCCTGGTGGGTACTAATGAGGGAAAGTGCGCTTTTGCTACTATCGGTCATGGATGGCTCCTGGTTGGCATGAAAATCTAGCTTGATTTGCAATGCCATAGTATACGGGCATTTTCAATTACAAGATACACCTTGCCGTTTCAAGTGTTGATGGTAAACTTTCACTTGCCGTTTACGGTTATGAAAGAACCTTTCACCGGAGAATTGCGCCTTGTCGCTTCTCACGCGGACGGTAGGTTGGTATCTTTCAAGTGTGGAAAAACGCGCATCGAAGCGCGTGTAGGGGAGCGCCCGCGGGCGCTGTACTCAAGAAGGAGGGACACATGGCTAAGTTTGACATCATCGCCGCGACCGGTTGCCCGACCGGCATTGCGCACACCTTCATGGCGAAGGAGGCGCTGGAGAAGGCTGCTGCCGAGCGTGGTCTGACCATTAAGGTCGAGACTCATGGCCAGGTCGGCGTCGAGAACGAGCTCACCAAGAGCGAGATCGCCGGTGCCAAGGCCGTCGTCGTCGCAGCCGATAAGGATGTCCAGGCTGAGCGTTTCGCCGGTAAGCCCATGGTTTCCGTTGGTGTTTCCAAGGCCCTGTCTGTCGAGGCTGCTGGTAAGCTGATCGACCGCGCGCTCGCCGCCAAGGGCGACGACACGGTTGCCGCTGCCGCCGATGTCGAGGACGAGGTCGAGGAGAAGGAGTCCATCGGTCACGTCATCTACAAGCACCTCATGAACGGCGTCAGCCACATGCTGGTCTTCGTCGTTGCCGGTGGTGTTCTGACCGCCATTTCGTTCCTGTGGGGCATCACGTCCTTTGATTCGACGGCTGCCGACTACAACAGCTTTGCTGCGATGCTCAAGATCATCGGCGGCATCGCCATGAACCTTATGGTTCCGGTGCTTTCCGCCTACATCGCCGAATCCATCGGCAAGCGCCCGGCGCTCGTCCCCGGTTTCGTTGCCGGTATGATTGCCATCCAGGGCCTGCCTGTTAACGCCGAGACCGGCATGATCGACGCCGGTGGCGCCGGCGTGGGCTTCGGCTTCCTGGGCGGCATCGTCGGCGGCTTCCTCGCCGGCTATGTCATCCTGCTGCTCGAGAAGGTTTTCTCTAAAATTCCCGCGAGCCTTAATGGCCTGAAGGCAATCTTCCTGTATCCGCTGTGCTCTACCGCCATCGTCGGCCTGGTCATGCTCGGTATTTCCGGCCCCATGGCTGCCATTAACCAGGGTATGATGGATTTCCTGCAGAGCCTCGGTAACTCCGGTCCGGTGATCCTTGGCCTGGCCATCGGCTGCATGTGCGCCTTTGATATGGGCGGCCCGGTCAACAAGGCTGCTTACGCTACTGGTACCTTCCTGCTCGGTACCGCTCTCGAAGCTGGCGTCGGCACCGAGACCTACAACTTCGGCACCAACTTCATGGCTGCCGTCTCCGCCGCCTGCATCGTTCCGCCGTTGATTACCACCTTTGCCGTCGTTGTCGGCAAGAAGTACTTCAGCCAGGAGGATCACGACGCCGGTGTCGTTAACCTCATCCTTGGTTGCACCCACATCACCGAGGGCGCCATTCCGTTCATGACCAAGAACATCTGGCCTGTCATGCCCATCATGATGCTCGGTTCCTCTATCGCTTCGATCCTGACCATTATGTTCAACGTTCACGATCCGGCGCCTCACGGTGGCTTCCTGGTCCTGCCCGTTGTCGAGAACGGTCCGCTGTGGGTCCTCGCGATCCTCATCGGTGCTGTGGTCGGTGGCATCCTGTTCGTGGCCTTCAAGAAGTACGACTTCGAGAAGAACCAGAAGGCCGCTCCTGCAGCCAAGCCCGTTGAGGCCCCCAAGGCCGCTGCCGTCGAGGCCCCCAAGGCCGAGGCTGCCGACTTCGTGAAGGTCGAGAATGTCTTTGTCGCCGAGGACTTCGCTTCTCGTGACGAGGCTCTGAGCTTCGTTTCCAACCAGGCTGTCAAGGCCGGTATCGCCAGCGACGCCGACGCTGTGATGAACGCCTTCCTGGCCCGCGAGGCCGAGGGCACCACGGGCATGATGGAGGGCTTCGCCATCCCGCATGCCAAGTCCGACGCCATTACCGAGGCTGCCGTTATCGTCGTCAAGGACGAGTCCGGCGTGACCGGTTGGGACACCATGGACGGCGCTCCCGTCAACGTGGCCATCGCTCTGCTCATCCCCGGTGCTCAGGCCGGCACTACGCACCTCAAGATCCTGTCCAAGGTCGCTGAGGCGCTCATGGACGAGGACTTCCGTGCCACCGTCAAGGGATCCACTGACGCCGCCGAGATCGCCAAGACGATCAACGCCCGCTTGGTCTAATTCCACGGTACGCGAATAGCATCGCCCCCTGTATATAAGGCGGAGCCCCTCTCCAGGGCCTCCGCCTTTTTTCTATCCCTCCCATAAGTTGCGGTGAAATAGGGACTGTTTAAACGATTCAACCCCAAATTCAGTCCCTATTTCACCGCAACTTACAAAAGGGCATAGAGGGGGCTACCTATCGAGTCTTTGTCGCGAACAGATCATCAGCCAGATTTCCGTTTGCACGATATTGCTCTGGACCGACCGAGTTTCCGCA
>CABULX010000056.1 GCA_902492545.1 uncultured Collinsella sp.
TCCTGCTTTCTACGGCCAGGGAAGCGGCCCTTACACCAACATTCGGCACGCGATCATTAGCACCCCTGCACCAAGCCAAGGCCCCGTTCCGGAATGTGTCGGAACGGGGCCTTGGTGGCTGGGGTCTATTGGGTTTTGTTCGCTAGTCTACCTTTTGTCCGCACGTGGGGCAGAACTGGGCTTCGGGCACGAGCGGGGTTCCGCAGTGACGGCAGAAGCGGGCGGGCTCGGCCGGAGTTGCCGGCATCGCCGGTGCCGCGGGCACTGCGGCGTTCTGCTGGGCGCGCTTCTGGCGACGACGCTGCTTACGCTGAAGCTTGGGCGCTGAGGCAGCCACTCCGTTCGCTGCTTTCGCGTGCTTCTTGCGGATGCAAAGAACGACAATCACACCGCCGACGATAAGGACAATAGCGACACCGCCGCCAATAACAAACGGCAGGTGAGTCTGGACAAAGTACAGCACATCCTCGGGCACCGAATGGGGGATATTGGACTTATAGATGTTCACGTGGACCGTCGCAGGGTCGTTTTCATCGTTATAGGTTTCCAAAATCCTACGATCACCGTCCATGAACCAAAGATCGGACCAATGAGAGCCAAACTCGCTCTTTGCTCCGGTTTTTGCATCAGCTAGGCATGCCGAGTCTTTGTCACCATCTGTGCTTACTCCGAGCAGGGCCTTACCGTCATGTGAGATGTCTTTGAGGTATCCACCGCCGAAGGGGAAGGCGGTCGAGCTAATAATCTCTTCCTTTCCCAAATCATAGACGCCAACGTTTGCATCATTATCGTTTAGGTCGTAATAACCTTCAGCCTCTTCAAATAGCTCGTTTGACCCTCTTTTTATATAGATTGGGTAGAACTTGACTGATTCCGAGTAGAAATTATTAGGAGCATGCTCATCGTCATTGAGAAGAACGCTCATGTTTCCGTCGCGGTCAGCTTTTATTAGTGCAATGTCGCTCTGAAGATAAATGTCGTCCGAGTTAGAACTGAGGGTAATGTTGTAGATATTCGAAGACCTATTATCCTTTTTTACGTTGACGGTCTTTAATTCTGTTGACCCTGTATCACAGTTGAAAACCCTAAGTGCAACGACGCCGTCCTCGGTATTGTCCTGTAAGGCATATAGGCGGCTCATGTCTTTTGAGTAACTGTAGTACCACCAAGAGTCATCTTTATCTGGCTGGTATGTCTGGACCAGTTTGTCGGATTCAAGATCATAGATTTCGACCAATTTAGGATCGTCTTCATCGTCATAGTGCTCCACAGCAGCCCTATTGCCATCATCGGAGACGGTTACATCGGTGTAGGCATATTTGGCCGAAGTGATGGGATGGACTGTTTGGGTCTGGTTGTCTGGTGAGAATACGAATAAATTATTACCGTCTTCCCAGTAGAGCTGATCGCTATCGGTGAGATATGCGTAATCAAGGCATTCATCTGATATATCGATGGGGCTCATGCTGCCATCATCGAAATTGATAAGGGATATTGTCTTTCGGTTGAAATCGTCATCGCAGTCGTACAGATAGCCGAACTTTGTATGGCCGTTCGTGCGGATATCCGAGTATTCACTACTTACCTTAAAGTTATACGACTTCTCAAGCTCAGGCGTCGGTACGCTACCGCCGGCTAATGCTGCTGGAGGGGCTGCGAGCGGAGACAGGGCTGCGATCAGGCCGATGGCGACTGCTGCGATCCTTCCGCTCTTTTGGATGCTCTTAAACATGGCAATCCTTTCCTCTAAATACGAATGCGATACTGCCATGGTTGCCTAAGATTCGCGAATCATGTTGCGCAACATTCGGCATCGGCAACATTTTTCGGCCAGCCGTAATGATTCGTTTTCCTCCGTCCCCGAGGGATCATTTGAGTTGCGGTGAAATAGGGACTGAATACGGGCTCCAGAGGCCAAAACAGTCTCTATTCCACCACAACTTCATGGGGATGTGTGACAATGCCCGTCGGAAATCATCTGCTGTCTTTGGGGGCCTATCTATGCTGTACGAGTTTTGTGCCGAGAACTTTGAGCGAGTGCCGGCGGCTATCGATGCCGGTGCAAGGCGCATTGAGCTGTGCGACAACCTCGCCGTCGGTGGCACCACGCCTTCTGCCGGCGTCATCAGCGCTACGGTCAACTATGCTCACGAGCATGACGCGCGAGTGATGTGCATGATTCGCCCGCGTGGCGGCGACTTTCATTACAGCCGGGACGAACTGCGCATGATGGAGATGGACCTGGGCCTTGCCGTCAGCGCCGGCGTTGACGGTCTGGTCTTTGGATGCTGCAAGCCCTGTGCCGGCGGCTGGGCGCTCGACGAACTTACGTTGGGCGCACTCGTGATGGCTGCGGGCTGCGCGACCGAGGAATGCAAGCGTGGGCCCATCGACATCACCTTCCACATGGCGTTTGACCAGCTTTCGCCCGAGGCTCAGCTCGATGCAATTGACACGCTTGCCGACTGCGGTGTTACGCGCATCCTGACGCATGGCGGCGCGGCCGGTACGCCGATCGAGGACAACTTCGAAAACCTGGCCCGCTTAATCGAGTATGCGGGCGACCGCTTGACCATCCTTCCCGGCGGCGGCATTTCTACGGCCAACCGCGATACCGTGGCGGCGGCGCTCGGTGTCTCCGAGCTCCATGGCACCAAGATCGTGCCGCTGGAGGTATAACCCGTGGCGCTGGTATTTGACGTTCAGCAGGCGAATGGCAAGCCCGACGATAACCGTCGCCCTGGCACCGCGTGCCCCTTTTGCGACACGGAGGGGCTCGCCAACATCATCCAGCGCGATGGTGACTGCATCTGGCTCGAGAATAAGTTCAAGACCTTGCGGGCCACCCGTCAGACCGTATTGATCGAGTCGGCCAATCACGACGCCGACCTGGTGACCTATGAACCGGATGAGCTGCATCATGTGATGCGGTTTGCCCTGGGCTGTTGGCAGCAGATGATTGATTCCCAACAGTACCGCAGTGTGCTCATGTACAAGAACAAAGGCCCGCTTTCGGGCGGCAGCCTCGTCCATCCACACATGCAGATTGTGGGCTTGGAACAGGAGGACGGCTATGAGGCGCTGACCTCAGCCAACTTTGAAGGCATCGATGTTTGGCGGCGGGGGAGGATCACGGTCACTATCTCGGCCGAGCCGGTCATGGGATTCTTTGAGGTCAACATCTCGGCCCCACAGGGAATCGCCGCCAGCGACGACGCCCGCGACCAAGCCGAAGCTGACCTGTTTGCCGATGCGATTCAGGTGGTCCTGCGCTATATCCTGCACGAGCACCATGGCGGTCGTGCGGAGTCGTACAACCTGTTCTTCTACCACATGGACGGCCGAACCATTGCCAAGGCACTTCCGCGTTGGGTGGTATCACCCTACTTTGTCGGCTATCGTTTGGCCCAGGTCAATGCCGAGACGACGCTCGATGTCGATGCTGAGCGCCTGCGCGCGCATCTGGCAACGCTGGTATAGCAAGACTAGCCCCGCGTAATGCGGACAGTCTAGCGTGCCATGGCGTCGCGGCCGGCCTCGACCCGCTTGCGCTGGGCGGCGCGCTCCTCGCCGGTCAGACGTTCAAAGAGATGCCCGATAAGCGAGGCAAGCACCTGCTGAAACAATGTTCCGCACATGACGGGGAACACGACCTCGCCGGGAAAATACTGTGTGGCGATGACGGCGCCCGAAGAGATATTGCGCATGCCGCAGGTAAAGCACATGGTGGTCGTCTCGCTATACGTCAGGTGCAACGCGCGGGCGACCAGAATGCCCACGACAAAGCCGCTGATGGCGAACACCAGAATAAAGAGGGCGACTTCAAGGCGCACCGCGTTCATGTGCAGCACGTACTCGCTCATGGCGGTGGAGTTGGATGCGATGACGCCCATCATCATAAATTTGCAGGCGGGCGAGAGCGCGGGGGAGAGCTTATCGTGCCCCCAGCCGCGCGTAAGTTCGTTGATTACAATGCCGAGGATGGCGGGGATGGCGATCATAAAGGCCATGTTCTGCATCATGCTCGGAACATCGATTGCGACGGTGGCGCCCAGCAGGAGCTTGAGCGTGAGCGGAATCGTCACGGGCGATATAACCGAAGACGTCAGGATGATGGTGAGTGCGAGCGGGCCGTTGCCGCCGAACATGCTGATCCACATAAAGGCGGTGACTGCCACGGGCACGCTGTACTCGAGCACGATGCCGCAGACAAGGTTGGGGTTGGAGCCAAAGAACAGTGAGCCCATGGCATACGCCGCGATGGGGATGAGCACGGCCGAGACAAATAACGCCAAAATCAGATGCAGGGGACGGCGGAACACCTCAGCCACCTGGTGGAAGGTGTTGCTGAGCGCACCTTGGAACGTCATAAAGGCAAACAAGGTGGGAACGATGGGCTTGAGCACGCCGATCTGCCGGGGAAAGAGCACGCCGAGCGCCACGCAAATCGGAACGATGATCTGCATGTGCCCCGCGAGAAACTTGCCCAGTCCAACCCATTGCTTCATATGCTCTTGTGACTCCCTTTGCTCGTGAATCCGGTTTGAATGGATATGCTAGACGCTCGCATGCGTCCGTGCGTCAGAAACGCTCGAATATTTCGAGGCTATTACCGGTATCGTTTACCGAAACCGCGGCGTGCTGCGGCGATTTGCGTCCGTGCCGCACGGTATAATAAATCCGTTCAACAGATCTGCCTGCCGAAGCGGGCATACACAGAGGACTCATCGCTATGAACCGTGAGAGGTATCGCGGCGACCTGCCCCTATCAGGGGTGGGTGCCTATGTCATCGCTTAAGACGACGCATCGCTGGGCGGTCGCTCAGCAAAACCCCGAGCTCGAAAAGGAGCTTTCGGCTGGCCTGGGCATACCCGGGCTGGTGGCGCGCATTATGGTTGCGCACGGCATTACATCCATCGAGGAAGGCCAGCTGTTTTTGACGCCTTCGCTCGATCGTGACTGGGCGGATCCGCTCGTTATTCCGGGCATGGCGGTCGTCGCCGACCGCGTTGAGCGCGCTATTCGCAGCCACGAGCGCATCGCGGTCTTTGGCGATTTTGACGTTGACGGTATTACGTCGACCTGCCTGTTGACCGAGGCGCTGCGCACGTTTGGCGCCGATGTCACGCCGTTTATTCCGCATCGCTTTGATGAGGGCTACGGTCTTTCGCGAGCGGCGCTCGACCGCGTTAACGAGCTCGCTCATCCCCAGCTGATCGTGACTGTCGATAACGGCATTGCTGCCAAAGAAGAAGTCTCCTATCTGGAGAGCCTGGGGATCGATTTGGTGGTCACGGATCATCACGAGCCGTCCGACCAGGTGCCGCAGGGCGTGCCTCTGACCGACCCCAAGCTCGAGGACGAGGGTCCCTCGCGCGAGCTTGCCGGTGCCGGCGTGGCACTCAAGCTGGTGCAGGTCCTGGGCGAGCGTTTGGGCAAGCCGTCGTATTGGCGTTCGCTGATAGAGGTCGCGGCGCTTGGTACCGTGTCCGACATGATGCCGCTGACGCCCGAGAACCGCGCACTGGTCGCCGAGGGCATCCAGCAGATGCGCGTGACCGCCCGCCCCGGCTATATCGCGCTTGCCGCACTTGCCAAGGCCGACCTTTCTACCATTACGGCCGACGGCCTGTCGTTTTCGCTCATTCCCCGCTTGAATGCCGCCGGCCGCATGGCCGATCCCAAGCTGGCGCTCGACCTGCTGCTTGCCCACGATCCTATCGAGGCAAGCGCGCTGGCGGCCGAGCTCGAGGAGATCAACCGTCAGCGTCGCGAGATCGAGGCGGAGCTCACACGCGATGCCATGGCAAAGGTCGAGGAGACCTATGATGGCGGGCGCGCAATCGTCGTGGGCGGCGAGGGCTGGCACGAGGGCGTCAAGGGCATCGTAGCGAGCCGCCTGACCAACCGTTATCACGTGCCGGCGCTGCTGTTCTCGATCGAAGACGGTATCGCTCGCGGTTCGGGTCGCTCGGTGGGCAAGGTCAACCTGTTCGACGCCGTAGAACGCTGCTCCGACCTGCTGATTCGTCGCGGCGGGCATGCGGGTGCGGTGGGCGTGACCATCGAGGCGTCCAAGCTCGACGAGTTCCGTCGTCGCCTTTCCGCCGTGCTGTCCGAGCTTCCCGCCGAGGACTTTGAGGACACCGACGAGGTTGCCGCCACCGTTGACCTCTCCGAGCTGAATATTGAAACCATCGAGCAGATCTCCCGTCTTGAGCCGTTTGGCCAGGGCAATAAGGTGCCGCTTCTGGCTGCCGAGGGCGTGACAATGTGCGATCGCGCTGTGGTGGGCAAAACCGGCGAGCACATGCGCTTCGTGGCGACCGATGGCGCCGCGAGTGTGCCGGCCATTATGTTCCGCGTGCCGCAGATCGATAAGCTCATCAATTGCGATAGCGCCGTCGACCTGGTGTTCGAGGCCGTGGCCGAGCATTGGCAGGGTCGCGTAAAGCCCAAGCTCATGATCAAGGATGTCTTGGTCCGCGATACCACGGCGCCCAGCGTTGATGACCCGGCATGTGAGCTTCGCCGCGGCGTGCAGCCGGCGGATTCTGGCCTGCGCCTGGAGTCAAGTAAACGCGAGACGCTCGCCCAGCTTTCTTATACCGAGCTCACGCGCTCGCTTATCCATAGTTTTATCGGCTCGAACCAGCCGCATCGCGCACAGGTCGAGGCACTCGACGCGCTCGCCGACCACCAGAGCGTTTTGGCTGTTATGGGGACGGGGCGTGGCAAGTCGCTCATCTTCCATGTGCACGCCGCGCGCGAGGCGGTCCTTCGCGGGCGCGCGAGCATCTTTGTCTATCCGCTGCGTGCGCTCGTTGCCGACCAGGCCTACCACCTCTCGTCGACGATGGCTGCGCTTGGCATTGGCGTGGGCGTGTTGACCGGCGAGACCGTGGAGGCGGCGCGCGATGACGTGTTTGCCGGCTTGGCTTCGGGCCGCACCGGCATCGTGCTCACGACGCCTGAGTTCCTGTCTATTCACCGTGACCGCTTTGCGCGCTCGGGGCGTATCGGGTTTGTCGTTATCGATGAGGCGCACCATGCCGGTCTTGCCAAGGGCGGCGACCGAAGCGCATACCTCGACATGCCCGATATTCTCAAGGCCCTGGGCGATCCGGTCGTTCTGGCCACGACTGCCACCGCAACGGCTCCGGTTGTGGCGGAGCTTGCCCGCGTGCTGCCGATTACCCGTACGGTGGTCGACGAGACCGTGCGCGAGAACTTGCAGCTCGAGGACGACCGCGATCTTGCGAGCCGCGAAAACCGCCTGGTGTCCATCGTCGCGACGGGGGAAAAGACCGTCATCTACGTCAACTCGCGCGATCAGTCCGTGGCGCTTGCCAAGACGCTACGCAAACGCGTTCCCGACTGTGCGTCGCATATCGCCTTTTACAACGCGGGCCTTACGCGCACCGACCGCCATCGCGTTGAGGAGGCGTTTCGAGATGGCAGCCTCAGCTGCATCGTCTCGACATCCGCCTTTGGCGAGGGCGTCAACCTTCCCGATATTCGCCACGTCGTGCTCTATCACATGCCGTTTGGCGGCATTGAGTTTAACCAGATGAGCGGCCGCGCCGGTCGCGATGGCCAACCCGCCGTGATCCATCTGCTCTATTCGTCGCGCGACGCCCGCATTAACGAGCGCCTACTCGACTGCTATGCGCCCGAGCGCGACGAGCTCGTCACGCTTTATCGTGCGCTGCAGACCATGTGGCGCTCCAACCGCGGCAAGACCGGGGACGATTCCTTTAGCGCGAGCGATATCGACATCGCGCAGATGTGCCTTGCTATCGATGCTCGCACGCCGGTCGACGAGCGCTCGGTGGAAAGTGGCCTGGGAATCTTCGAAGAGCTTGGTTTCTGTCGTGTTTCGGGGTTTGACGACACCCGTCGCATCGCGATGGCCGAAAACCCCGGCCGTGTGCAATTGAGCAGGTCAATTCGCTATTTGGAGGGCTTGCGCTCGCGCATGGAGTTCTCGGCTTTCCGGAGTTGGGCGCTCGATTCGTGCGCTTCTGATATGCTAGCCAAAGTTAACCGCCCGATCGTACCGCGGGCCTAGGGGAAGGGGACCTCGATGGATGCCGCAGCCCGTACCGCCCATGATTCCACCCTCCAGCCGTTCTCGGAGATGGAGCACTATAAGCATGCCGATGAGCTGCCACCCGAGATTATGGCGGACAGCTACGACAAGCTGGAGCGCCTGTGCCTCAAATATATGAATGAGGACGACTTTTCTAAGGTGGAGCAGGCCTATTGCTTTGCTGCCGAGAAGCACTGCAACCAAAAGCGCCGCTCGGGTGAGATGTACATCAACCATCCCGTCGAGGTGGCCATCATTTTGGCCGATCTCAAGATGGACTGCGATGTGGTGTGCGCCGCGCTGCTGCACGATACCGTCGAGGATACCGAGACCTCGCTTGCCGATGTTTCCGGCCTGTTTGGCGATACGGTGGCCGAGCTCGTCGATGGCGTGACCAAGCTCACCAACATCGAAGTCGACAGCATGGACGAGAAGCAGGCGCTCACGCTGCGAAAGATGTTCCTCGCCATGTCCAAGGACATCCGCGTCATCATCGTTAAGCTTGCCGACCGTCTGCACAACATGCGCACCCTTGCAGCCCTGCGTGAGGACCGTCGCCTGTTTAAGGCTCGCGAGACCATGGACGTGTATGCGCCCCTGGCCGACCGTCTGGGCATGAGCTCCATTAAATGGGAGCTCGAGGACCTGTCCTTCTTCTACCTTGAGCCCGACGCCTACCAGCGCATCGCGCGCATGGTGGCGGAGTCACGCGAGGTCCGTGAGCGCTATCTGGCCGAGACCATCAAGACGCTCACCGATGAGCTCAACCGCATTGGCCTGGAGGACTTTCAGATCAACGGCCGTTCCAAGCACTACTGGTCCATCTACCAAAAGATGAAGCGCAAGGGCAAGGAGTTCTCCGAGATCTACGACCTGGTGGCACTGCGCGTCATCACGCATTCGGTGCGCGATTGCTACTCCACGCTCGGCGCGGTGCATACGCTGTGGCACCCCATGCCTGGTCGCTTTAAAGACTATATCGCCATGCCCAAGGTCAATAACTACCAGTCGCTCCATACGACGGTTATCGGCCCCACGGCCCGCCCGCTCGAGATTCAGATTCGAACCTATGAGATGCATGAGCAGGCCGAGTACGGTATTGCCGCCCACTGGCTCTATAAGAAGTCGGGCGGATCGTCTGCGTCTAAGACCAATGATGCCCAGCGTCTGGACGACCAGATTAACTGGCTCAAACACTCGCTCGATTGGGCTGCGTCTGATGAGATCACCGACGCCAAGGAATACCTGCACTCGCTGAAGGTCGATTTGTTCGACCAGGAGATCTTTGTCTTTACACCCAAGGGCGAGGTCATGGCGCTTCGTGCCGGCTCCACGCCGCTCGACTTTGCCTATGCCGTTCACACCGAGGTGGGCAACCACTGTGTCGGCGCCAAGATCAACGGTGCGGTGGCCCCGCTCACGCACGAAATCAAGACGGGCGACCGCGTTGAAATCCTGACCAACAAGAGCTCCAAGCCGTCGCGTGATTGGCTCAAGATCGTTAAGACGCCTTCCGCTAAGTCAAAGATCCGCCGCTATTTTGCCGCTGCGACCAAAGACGATGACGCTGCTGCCGGCCGTGACATTCTGGCCAAGGACCTGCGCAAGCGCGGGTATGGCATTTCTACGCCGCGATCCACACGTGCACTCAACGCCGTGGCGGAGCAGTTTAACTACAAGCAGCTCGAGGACCTGTTTGCCGCCGTCGGCGCCGGCAAGGTTGCCCCGCGCGCCGTGGGTAACAAGGTCGAGCAAATTTTGGACCCCAAGCCCGAGGAGCAGCTCACCAAGACCGAAGCCATTGCCGAGGTCGTCAAGCAGCCCGCCCGCGGCTCCAACCGCAAGCCGCAAAAGCGCGGCAAGAGCGCCAGCAACGGCATTATCGTCAAGGGTGAGAGCAACAGCGGCCTGCTGGTCCGTCTGGCGCATTGCTGCAATCCGGTGACGGGCGACGATATCGTCGGCTTCATTACGCGCGGTCGTGGCGTTTCGGTGCATCGCGCCAACTGCCCCAACGTCAAGGGTCTTATGGAGCATCCCGAGCGCATGATCGAAGTGGAGTGGGACGGCGCTGCCGACACTCTCTTCCAGGTCGAGATCGTGGTCGAGTGCCTGGACCGCATGGGCCTGCTCAAGGATGTCACCATTGCCATTGGCGATGCAGGCGGCAATATCCTTTCTGCCGCCACGTCGACCAACCGCGAGGGTATTGCAACCCTGCGCTTTATGGTCGAGATTTCGGACGCGAGTGGTCTGGATCCGCTGCTGGCCTCTATCAGCAGTGTCGATTCGGTCTACGACGCTCGCCGTCTTATGCCCGGCGAGGGCGGAGCGCAACTCAAGCGCCGTGTGTAGGTGCGAGAGCCTCTCAGCATCATAGATATTGGTTACGTTCGAGGCATCGTTTGGTGCCTCGAGCGTATTTTAGAAGGAGGGTATGCGCATGGACGATATGACTTTGGACCTGACACCCCGAGGCACGGCTTCGATTGAGGCGCTCGTCAACGGCCCGATTCAGACCAACAGCTACGCCGTGATTTCGAATGACGAGTGCTTAATCGTCGATCCGGCGTGGGAGGGCGAGCGTCTTGTGGAGCATATCCGCACCGCGCATCCCGAGGTTCGCGTACTCGGCTCTGTCTGCACGCACGGTCATGCCGACCATGTTGGCGGGGTCGCCGGGGTTCGAGCTGTCGTTGGCGACAGCGCACTATATGAGTTGTGCGCTAAGGACGTGACGGTACCTCGCGCAAATATCGAGGAGCAGCGCGCCATGTGGGGTATCGAGACGCCCGATCCGGGTGAGCCGACGCGCTTGCTTGCCGAGGGCGATACAATCGAGGTGGGCGACGTCTGCCTGCAGGTGATCGAGACGCCGGGGCATACGCCGGGCGGCATCGTCCTGTTCGCCGCGACCGAGCAGGGAAACATCGCCTTTGTGGGCGACACGCTTTTCCCGGGCAGCCACGGTCGTACCGATCTTTCCGGCGGTGACGAGGCGGCGATTATGCGCTCGCTCTCCAAACTTGCCAAGATGCTTCCGCCCGATACCGTTTGCTTGACGGGCCATGGCGATTCGACCACGATGGCGCGCGAACTTATGCAGAACCCGTTTATGCAGATGTAGGCTCGAAGCCGTCTTCCGAACCACGAAGACCGCTCAATCGTCAAGCTATTTTCCCCAGTGGGTCGATTCTGTGGGGCAAACGGTCAAAATTTGTCCAATCGGATGGTATTCGTGAACAAACGAACGTTTATGCTCGGGTATGTCGTGGTAAAATCTCAGGCGTTATCGGAGCAACCTTACAGGAGGTTTCTTTTATGCTCGTCAACGCAGCAGACATGCTCAAGAAGGCCGAGGCCGGCAAGTATGGTCTCGGTGCCTTCAACACCAACAACCTCGAGTGGACCCTGGCTATTCTCCAGGCCGCCGAGGAGGCCAAGTCTCCGCTGATCCTTCAGTGCACCGCTGGTGCCGCTAAGTGGATGGGCGGTTTCAAGGTCTGCGCCGACATGGTCAAGGCTGCCGTCGAGGCCACGGGCGTTACCGTTCCCGTCGCCCTTCACCTCGATCACGGTTCTTACGAGGACTGCTTCAAGTGCATCGAGGCCGGCTTCACGTCCATCATGTATGACGGCTCTCACGAGGAGACCTTCCAGCTTAACCTCGACCGCACCAAGGAGCTCGTTGAGCTTGCCCACTCCAAGGGTATGTCCATCGAGGCCGAGGTCGGCGGCATCGGCGGCACCGAGGACGGCGTGACCTCCAGCGGCGAGCTCGCTGATCCTGCTGAGTGCAAGCAGATTGCTGACCTGGGCGTCGACTTCCTTGCCTGCGGTATCGGCAACATCCACGGCGTGTACCCTGCCGACTGGGCTGGCCTTTCCTTCGAGCGTCTGGGCGAGATCAAGGCTCAGACCGGCGACCTGCCCCTCGTCCTGCACGGTGGCACCGGCATCCCCGAGGATCAGATCAAGAAGGCCATCTCCCTGGGTATCTCCAAGATCAACGTCAACACCGATCTGCAGCTCGTTTTCGCCAAGGGCGTTCGCGAGTACATCGAGGCCGGCAAGGATCAGCAGGGCAAGGGCTTTGACCCCCGCAAGCTCCTCAAGCCTGGTCGCGACAACATCGTTGCCCGCACCAAGGAGCTCATGGAGGAGTTTGGCTCCGTCAACAAGGCGTAAGTAGCGGTTTAACTTTCCCGTCGGAGGCCCCGTTCACCCTATGCTTTTCCCTTGCGCTCACCTGGCTTTGCCAGAAGTCGCGCAATGGGAATTGCTTCGGGTGAACGGGGCCTCCTTCGTTAACTCGCTACAGGGTTACTGGGCTGAATTCATTTTTTCTAGGTACCGTTTATCGGTGTTGAGAGTTCCTTTATTGGGGCTTTCTTTTTTATCTCGCTACAATGGACTTCAAGCGTTCTAGTGACTTGGAGTTTTAGTATGGCTGTTGTTAAGGGGCTGCCTTCGGATGGGAAGGTTATTGACGAGGGTCCTGTTGGTTGCTCTGTTGATGTTTGCAATGATGACTTCCGTTTTCTAGATGTTGGCTTGCCACCCGAGATTCTGCGTTTAAAGGACGCGGGGTATCTTTCGCAGGCTATTGAGGCTTGCGACCGCCTACTTGCCCAAGATCCCGATCCCTCGCTTGCTGCCTGCGTTCGTGCCGAGCGGTATCGCATGCTCGAGACGCCGCTTCATTTTTCGGTGTCGCGCGATCGAGCTATTGCGATGATTCGCGAGGAGTGGCCAGAGTTTACCGAAGAGCAGTTTGACGATCTGATTGACCGTAAGCGTATTGACTGGCGCTTTATCGATGGCGAGCTGTTCGTTCTCGACAACTTCCTCGATTCGCTTCGCGTATATCCCAAAGAGGTTCCCGGCATGCGGCCCGATCCTACGGACGGAATTGCACTGCGCAACGAGATGCTCAAGGAGATGGAGTCGCAAAATGGATTGGCTCGCGTCATTACGCTTAAAGCGTCCGTGTCTGTCCCCGGCGCTCTGGAGGGGGAGACCGTTTGCGCTTGGCTTCCCGTCGCGGCTGCCTGCCGTCAGCAGTTTCGGGTCGAGATTCTCGACATGACGCCGGAGGGTGCTGTTGCTCCCGCGAATGCTTCGGCTCGTACCGTCTCGTGGTCTTCTTCGAGCGAGCGCTCATTCTCGGTGACTTATCGTTATCACATCGATGCTGCTTATTGTGATGTCTACGGTGGCATACTTCCGGTTCATCCGCGTATGGACGCGCCTCTGCCCGAGGATATTTCCGAGGATCGTCCGCACATTGCATTCACGCCGTATCTGCAGCAGCTGACGGCCGGTGTTGCTGACGGACTCGAGGATCCGCTCGATCGCGCTCGTGCTATCTATGATTACCTGACACAGCATATCGACTATCGCTATCAGCCACCGTACCTGCTTTTGGGATCTATTGCCGACGACTGTGCGCATTCGCTCCGCGGCGATTGCGGCGTTATGGCGCTCACGTTTATCACCATGTGCCGCATCGCGGGGGTGCCTGCTCGTTGGCAGAGCGGCCTGTATGTTGCGCCCGATTCGGTGGGGCCGCACGATTGGGCTGAGTTCTATACGCCACAGACCGGTTGGCTTAACGCCGACGTATCGTTTGGTTCCTCGGCACGCAGGATGGGGGAGGAGTGGCGTCGTCGTCACTACTTTGGCAATCTCGACCCGTGGCGTATGGTGGCCAACAATCGATTCCAGGCTGAATTTGTGCCTGCTTTCGATGGTATGCGCGAGGATCCCTATGACAACCAGATGGGCGAGGCCTCGGTTGACGGACGTGGATGTCGTAAGCGGGAGATGTTACGCAAGGTTGAGCTTATCGAAATGCTCGAAGTTCCATTTTCGGACTAATCAACAGAAAGCTGTGATAAACTAACTCACGCATTACGTGCCCGAGTGGCGGAATTGGCAGACGCAGTGGACTCAAAATCCACCGTTGGCAACAACGTGCGAGTTCGAGTCTCGCCTCGGGCACCATACATGCAAGTGAGCGTTCAAGGGGGTCAAGGCCCCCTTTTTCGTGCCGAACTCGCGTGAGCGCGCGAAGCGTTAAGCAAACAGG
>CABULX010000057.1 GCA_902492545.1 uncultured Collinsella sp.
TCCTCGCGGGTAAACAGCGCCGACGAGATGCCGTCGCCGCCGAGCACGCTGTTGACCAGGTCGCGCTTGGACTCCTGCATCTGCATAATGCGTTCCTCGATCGTGTCCTTGGCGATAAGCTTGTACACGGTCACGGTATGTTGCTGGCCAATACGGTGCGCGCGGTCGGTCGCCTGGTCCTGCGCGGCCACGTTCCACCACGGGTCATAGTGAATGACCACGTCGGCCGCCGTCAGGTTGAGGCCCACGCCGCCCGCCTTGAGCGAGATCAGAAACACCGGCACCTCGCCCGCCTGGAACTGCGCGACCATCTTGGCACGGCTCTCCTTGGACGAAGCGCCCGTGAGCTTAAGAAAGCCGATGTCCTCCTTGGCCAGGCGCTTGCCAATGATATCGAGCATACCCGTAAACTGGCTGAACAACAGGATGCGATGTCCGCCGTCGAGTGCGCCGTGCACGAGCTCCATGCAAGCGTCGAGCTTGGCGCTCCCCGCCTTGTAGTCCTCGTAGTGTAGATGCGGGGTCCTGGTTGGCCAGGTAGAGCTTGCGCTGCTCGCCGGTGAGTTGTGCCATGACGGTGTCCTCGATCTTCTCGGGCAGATCGGCCACCACGTCTTCCTTGACGCGACGCAGCACAAACGGCGACACGAGCGCCTGCAGGCGAGCGGCGCTGTCGCCCTCGGCATGCTCGACCGGGCTTTCGAAGCGCTTGGCAAACGACTCGCGCGTGCCAAGCAGGCCCGGCATCAAAAAGTCGAAGATGCTCCAGAGCTCGGACAGGCGGTTTTCGATGGGCGTGCCCGTCAGGGCAAAGCGCACGCCGGCAGGCAGACGCTTGGCGGCGTGCGCCACCTGCGTGAGCGGGTTTTTAATGTACTGGGCCTCGTCGAGCACCACACGGGCAAAGTCCTGCTCGGCATACTCGTCGATATCGCGCCGCATGAGGTCATACGACGTTACAACCACGTTATGCTCGTCAGCGCCGGCTATCTGCACGCGGCGCTGCGCCTTGGCGCCCACGATAGCGCACACGTCGAGCGAAGGCGCAAAGCGCTCCAGCTCGGCGGTCCAGTTATACACGAGCGACGCAGGGCACACCACGAGCGTGGGCTTGGCATCCCCCGCCTCCACGCGCGCCAGGATATGCGCGATCATCTGCAGTGTTTTGCCCAAGCCCATATCGTCGGCCAAGATACCGCCGAGGCCCAGGTGCTCGAGCGAGCCGAGCCACTGGTAGCCGTCGACCTGATAGCCGCGCAGTGTGGCCTTGAGCGAGACCGGCACCGTAAAGTCCATCTTGCCGAGCGTATCCAAGCGCTCGACGGTGCGACGGAACGCAGCGTCGCGATCGGCTTCGAGCTCGGGCGTGCGCGCAAGCATGCTGTCGACAAACAGGGTACTCGACGCGGGAAGCGACACGCCGTCGAGCAGGTCGACAGCATCGACCCCCAGGTCCTCGGCAAGACCAAACGCGGCGCGGGCACCCTCGTCCAGGCGAATGATGTCGCCCGACGTGAGACGCGCAAACGTCTGGTGACGCTTGTAGGAGTCGAGGTAGATGGCAAGGTCTGCCGCCGAAAGGCCGCTCGCGCCCAGTTCGACATCGAGCAGGTTACTCTTGACGGTCGCGCTCACCGAAAGCTTGGGCGCAGGGCGGACCGAGACCTGGCGCAGGCGGTCACTGAGCATGACCTCGCCCAGCTCGGACAGGGCAGACAGGCCCTCGGTCAGCAAGTGGAACAGGCTCTCGTCATCGCGTTCCTCAAACGCCAGGCCGCCCTCGTAAAAGTCGAAATACAGGGCCGCCGTATCCATAACGCGAAACTCTGCCATCTCGTCGCGCGGCGGCACGCCCGGGCGCTGCTCTTCGAAGGGGCTGCCCGGAGCGCCCAGGCTAAAGAGATCTGCCGACCAGTCGCCGTAGGAAACCGTAATCTTGCAGGTCACAAGCCCGTCATCGACACCGATTGCCATGGCAAAGCTCGGCTCGGGCGCCACGGTGTCGAGCACGGCGGGAGCGGTGAGGCCAGTGTATTCGCGCAGCACGGGCAGTGCCATGCGGCAGAATTCGCCCACCTGTTCGGCGGCGATATGGACCGGCGTGCGACAAGGCAGCAGACGCGACAGAAACGGTGCGGCATGCTGGGCAAACGCTGCATCGGCGCGGCGCGCGCGGTGCGTGTCGACCAGATAGGCTGCATCGCCTGCGACAAAGCAGTACGTATCGGCCGGCAGGCGCAGGTCGTAGCTGCCACCGGCCGCCGGCGCGATCTTGGCGGCAAGGAGCGGTGGGCGCTTAGACAGAGCCTCGTCCTCCCCTTCCGGAGGCATCTCAACCGCCACGTCATAGGTGCGATGCGTCGTCGTCCCCCGCGACCAGGCGGGCTCAAAGGAGATGGTCTGGCCACGCAGCAGGTCCAGCACATATACGATGCTATGCTCGGACAGCGGCAACTGACGCTCGGCGACAAAACCGCTGCGGGCAAAGTCGTACGACGCCGAACGCGAGCTTGTGATGTCATCGAGATAGGCAACTGTCGTCACAACAAGGTTGAGCAGCTTTGTCGACACGTCCTCGAAGGCTTCGGGCGTATGGACAAACGTGAGCTTCTTGCCGTACGAGAAGGTGCCGCCTCGGACATAGGCGTCGGCCATGCCGTCGATATCCTTGACCACGTAGGAGACCGATCCACAACGAATGCGAAGCTCGAGCGCCCAGCTAAAGCGGTCGGCAAACAGTGGATTGTAGTACGGCACCAACGAGGGCTCCAACACCGCCTTGGGGGCATCGGGATCCACACTGCCAGCGAGCTTGCGGCGCATGCTCGCCAGCTCATCCATGCGTGCGTCCGAAAGATCGGAGAGCGCCGCCATGAGGCTGGGACTCGTGGGGACGGGCGCCGGAAAGGGAAAGTTGGGATTGACGGCCGGCGCTTTGAGCGCGGTGCGCGCGGGCTGTTTCGGCTGCGCCGTAAACGTGCGGACCGGCGTGCGCAAACCTTCGACGGGCTCGGCGCCGCTGGCATCCAAATACGCCAGAGCCGTGGCAATAGCGTGCTTGCACATACCGGGGTAACGATAGGCGGCGGGGCAATCGCAGTCGTAGTCGATCACCTCGTGCTCGTCCATGTCGAGCGCCACGTGCGTCTTGTACAGGTCGCCGCGCGAACCGCGCACCGAGCCCTCAACCGTCACGTTTTTGGAGAAGCGCGAGCCGCTGTCCTCGATCGACAGCACGGCGCCGTTGAGCATGAGCGAACGCCCCTTCATAAAGGTGCCGCTCAACGCCGCCTCTTTGCGAAGCGCCTGCACAAACGTCCCCTGCGCCATCACTTCCTCCAATCTCACCCGGGGTAGCTAATTTGGGACGGGGCTATTTTAGCTACCCCCATATGTCGGTTGAGATGCATTCCGACCCCGACTCATTCGCCGTCAGTCAAAGGGTAGCTAAAATAGCCCCGTCCCAAATTAGCTACCCCGCCAACGCCGTCCTTAAATTACCGTCACTCTGCCTTGGTTACCCACAATCGCCTTTGCCTCTGCCAGCAGCGGAATCGAGCGTGCATTGACCTTGGCCGGCACCTCAGCACGCAGCACGCGCCCGTCGACTTGCTCAATAAAGATCTCCACGCGGTCGCCGCCCGGGTTGGTGGTGAGCACCGTGGCCAGGCGCGCCATATTGCCCTGGCTAAAGCGGCTGTTGGGCACCATGACTTCAAAGACCTTGGGCTTGTTTTTCTCCTCGCTAAGCTCCAGCGGCACAATCTCCTGCGCGATGATCTGGTCGCCGCGGTCCGAGCGCTCGAGCTTGCCCTTAATGCGCACAAACGCGTCGGACAGCTGCGCGCCGGTCTCGGGATCGATCTCGCCGTACAGATACCCCTCGGCCTCCTTGTAGGTCTTGGGGAACACCACGACCGTGGCCTCGCCTTCCATGTCTTCGAGCTGCACGATGCCCATGGGGTCGCCGTTTTTGGTCACGCGCTTGGACACGCTCGAGACCATGCCGGCCCACCACAGCGCCTTGCCCTCGGGAATCTCCTGGTTGATGGTACCGCCCGTGGGGTTTTGCACCTCATAGCCGGTGTCGATCTGCGAGAACGAGAAGTCGCGCGCTTTGCTAAGTGCATACTCAAACGGGCGCAGCGGGTGGTCCGAGACATAGATGCCCAGAACCTCTTTCTCCTGGCTCAGCTTAAGGTGGCGGTCCCACTCCTGGCCATCCGGATCGGGCACGCTCACCTCAAAGCCCGAGCCCTCAACGTCGCCAAACATATCGAAGAACGACGTCTGGCCGCTCGCGCGATCCTTCTGGCGCTTTACTGCGGCATCGATGATGTTCTCGGGGTTGTTCTTGTCCACAAAGTGCATCATCTGGCGACGCGGATACCCCGTGGAGTCGAAGGCGCCTGCCTTGATCAGCGATTCGATCACGCGACGGTTGGCCTGGCTCGAGTCCACGCGCTCGACAAAGTCGTGCAGCGTCTTAAACGGACCGCCCGCCTCGCGCTCGGCGATAATCGCCTGCGCCACGCCGGTGCCCACGCCGCGGATACCGGCCAGACCAAAGCGCACGCCTTCCTTGGTAGCCGTGAACTCGGTACCGGACTCGTTGACATCTGGCGACAGCACGGGGATGCCGTCGTGACGGCACGCCGAGACGTAGTGCACGATCTTGTCGGTCTTACCCGTATAGGACGTCAGAACGGCCGCCATGTACTCATGCGGATAGTGCGCCTTGAGCCATGCCGTCTGCATAACCAGGATGGCGTAACCGGCGGAGTGCGACTTATTGAAGGCGTAGGACGCGAACTCAAGGACATCGTCCCAAATCTTCTGGGCGACCTCGCGCGTGTAGTTGTTCTTGATAGCGCCGTTCATCCAGTGGTCGTAGGTGGTCTCGTCCGAGCCATCCTCCCAGTGGAGCACCGTCGACGTGAGCAGCTTGATCTTTTTCTTAGCCACGGGCTTACGGATACGCGAGTCCGATTCGCCCTTGGAGAAGCCGCACATCTCAACGGAGATGAGCATAACCTGCTCCTGGTAGACCATGGTGCCGTAGGTTTCGCCCAGGATGTCGTCCAGACGGTCGTCGTAGGAGACGGCCGGCTCCTTGCCGTTCATACGGTTGATGTAGGACGAGACCATGCCGGCGCCCAACGGGCCCGGGCGGTACAGGGCGATCAATGCCACGACGTGTTTGTACTCGGTGGGCTTCATGTTCTTGATCGTGGCCGTCATGCCGGCGGACTCGACCTGAAAGACGCCGGCGGTGTGGCCGGAACCCATGAGCTTAAAGATCTCGGGATCGTCAAAGGGAATCTCTTCCTCTTTGATGTCGATGCCGAAGTTCTTTTTGATGTTTGCCTTGGCCTTGGAGATAACCGTCAGCGTGCGCAGGCCCAAGAAGTCCATCTTGAGCAGGCCCATGTCGGCAACGGTATGGCCCTCGTACTGGGTAATCTCGACGCCGCCCTTGGTGTCGAGCTTGGTGGGCACATGCTCGTTGACGGGATCGCGGCAGATCAGAACGGCGCACGCGTGCACGCCCTCGCCACGGGTGAGGCCCTCGATCGAGAGCGCCGTGTCGATGATGCGGCGGGCGTCGTCATCCTTTTTATAGGCCTCGGCAAAGTCGGGGTTAAACAGATCCTCTTTGCCGGGTTGCTTTTCGAGCACCTGCTTGAGCTTGACCTTGGGGTCGCTCGAGACCATCTTGGACAGGCGCTGGCCCATGTAGACCGGGTAGTCCAGCACGCGCGCGGCGTCGTTGATGGCCTGCTTGGCCTTGATGGTCGAGTAGGTGATGACGTGGGTGACCTTCTCGGGGCCGTAGAGCTGGCGAACGTGCTCCACGACCTCGAGGCGCCGCTCATCGTCGAAGTCCATATCGATATCGGGCATCTCGGTACGCTGCGGGGACAGGAACCTCTCGAACATCAGGCCGTTCTCGAGCGGGTCGAACGCGGTGATGTTCATGGCGTAGGCGACGATAGCGCCGGCGGCCGAGCCACGGCCGGGGCCGACGCCGATGCCGTTGTCCTTGGCCCATTGCACGTACTCGGCGACGATCAAGAAGTAGGCGGCAAAGCCCTTGTCGCAGATGACCTTGTATTCGTACTCAAAGCGCTCTTTGATGTTGACGCCGCCGATCTCGCGCGTGGCCCAGTCGTCACCGTAGTGCTGACGCAGGCCTTTCTCGCACTCGCGGCGGAACTGGCTCTCGTGCGTCTCTCCGGGATCGAGCAACGGGAAGCGCGGCAGGATGATAGAGTCCCAGTCCAGCTCAACGTAGCACTTGTCGGCGATCTCGAGCGTGTTGTCGCAGGCCTCGGGGCAATACGGGAACATCGCCCGCATCTCCTCCTCGGTCTTCATGTAAAACTCCGAGCCGGTCATGCGCATGCGGTTGGGGTCATCGACCTTGGCGTTCATGCCAATACACATGATGACGTCCTGCACGGGCGCATCCTCGCGGCGCAGGTAGTGGAAGTCGTTGGTGGCGATGACCTTGACGCCCACCTGCTTGGCGATATCGATGAGCGTGCGGTCCATCTGCTCGTCGGTCAGGCCGTTGTCGGTGGTGATGCCATGTTCCTGGATCTCGATGTAGAAGTCGCCGGGGTCGAAGGTATCGCGGAAGGTCTCGGCCCACTTGATGGCGCCCTCCATGTCACCGCGGTCGATGTATTTGGGGATGATGCCCGCGATGCAGGCGCTCGTGCAGATCATGCCCTTGGCGTGGCGGCGTAGGTTGTCGAGCGTCACGCGCGGCTTGTAGTAAAAGCCCTGCACGGCGGCCTCGGAAACCGTCTGCATCAGGTTGACGTAGCCCTCCTGGTCTTTGGCCAGAAGGATCATGTGGTAGAGCTCGGGCTTGTGGTCGCGGGCAAGGGTCTCGTCCGGCGTAAAGTAGACCTCGCAGCCAAAGATGGGCTTGATGACCAGAGGCGGCTTGAGCTCGTCGATATTGCCCTTCTCGTCCCACATGGCCATGTCCTTCACATACTGGGCATGCTCGCGCGGGTTTTCCTCGGGGTCGGGCTCCACCAGCTCGTCGCGGCGGTCCTTTTCCAAGAAGGCCTTGTCGTGGCTCCAGGTTTTGTA
The DNA here is from genome assembly GCA_902492545.1 of uncultured Collinsella sp. Lineage (GTDB taxonomy): Bacteria > Actinomycetota > Coriobacteriia > Coriobacteriales > Coriobacteriaceae > Collinsella. The sequence goes on from CABULX010000057.1 coordinate 7,108, forward strand.
CTCGGGCGTGTTGTGATTGACGGCGTCGCAGGCCAGCGCCAGGTCGGGCACGCCATACATGTAGCCGTGGTCGGTAATGGCCACGGCGGGCATGCCAAGTTCAACGGCACGATTGACCATATCCTGGATACGGGTTGCGCCGTCGAGCATGGAGAAAACAGTGTGATTGTGCAGATGGACGAATGCCATGTGATGAGCTCCGATGCGGGTTCGTGTTCTGACTGAACGATTTTACCCCACGGCACGGACAGCACCCGAACCTAGCCAAACCCACACGGGTAGTCTTTTTGGAACCTTCAAAAAGGGGAATGAGGGCATCCAGATATATCGAGTATTACTGGAACCCCGGCGATGCGCGGAATGATTTGTGACGAATAGTCATGTCCATCAAGAAGGCTCGACGCTTCGGATAGCTCGTCAATCGATATATCAATTCTTGGAGACCTGCATTCCTACCATTTTTAATGAAACGACGGCGGTAATTGCTATCGCGATTCCGCCAATAATACCGAGCGCTATCTGAATGGGATATAATCCTAACACATGTCCAAATATGGAGAAAAACATTGCGGAAAAGAGAGCCCTTACCAGAGATGCGATGGAAAGGATCGTCGCGCGGAGATCGTCCGCTATCCCGTCTTGGATTAAGTTTTCCGAAGTGATGTACACCACTTCTGGGAGAAAACAAAGCACCATGCTAAGGCCAAACAAACACAGCGGATTTGAAGCGAACCACGGAAGAATCATGAAAAGGCCAGCCTCAATTAGCATCGAGCCGCGCATGGTATTTCTTTTCCCGAAACGCGATGAGGAGAAATCTGCTGCAATGTAGGCCGTCGCATTTACTGCATAGGATGCACCGAAAAAGATTCCTATTATGGAGACGGGAGCATCAAATGCGTCGAATACCAACTGATTCAAGTTGTAATAACTCCCGTAGAATCCGTCGAGCATGCTTGTGCCGATGAGGAGAAGCAATACCGCAAAAGCGGATTCTCCAACGCGCCAGGTCTCGCGCCTGAACATCTTGGCTGCGTCAAACCTCCCCTTTTCTGATCTTTCAGAACGGGTCGTTTCCGTCCTCTCAATGGGATACAGAAGGAAAAGCTGCAGGAGATAGAAAACGGAGACACATACGTAGAGGGCACTCCAAGATACTTGGGCAATGAAAGATCCGAGCACAATTGCCATTCCCGTAGCGATTGATTGCGCGGCAAGCAGCCGAGCGTTGATGGTGAGGAAGCGCTCTCCTTGACCGGCATTTCGGGCAATTTCATATAAAAGTGCTTGTTCGGATCCCGATTGAAGGGAGTAGGCGAGTGCCTCAACAAAGGAAAGCACGACAAGAAAGGGGCCTGAGAGCAACAGCATGCCGGCGGTATGGAAGAAAAGCAGCAGCACGCCCACTTGAATCGAAAACTTCTTTCCAAAGAAATCGCCTATCAGCCCTGTTGGCAGCTCGAGGACGACCGTTGCTATGTTGAACAGGGCTTGATAAAGCGCGATTTCCGTAACAGACATTCCTTTCTCCGCAAGGAAAAGTAGAAATACTCCCCGATTTAAAACAAATCCCGTGAGAACGAAAAAGGCGGAATAGACGTGCAGTTGCGTAGTGGCATTCTTATTCATTTGGTACTTCCATCAACTAATTTTGTCGGGCCGCTCGCTACTGGCTCGAAGCCTGAAGTGTTCACAGCTGATGTGAAGAGTGGTAAAGCTTTTGCACAGGGTATCAATGGAATACATCCGAAGCGTTTTCGGCAGTATCATCGGCGAAGGCGGGATTAGCCTTTACGCGGCGCTCACCCTCGATGTATTTGACGATTTGATCAATCGTCTGGTTGGCGTGGCTCTTGAGCTTTCGCTCATAGAAGAAGAGGCCAAGCTTGCCGCGCGTGCCAGACGTGTTGCCACCCACACCCTGAAAATCCTCAGTATAGGTGAGCTCGCAGGCACCATCGCCAGCAGGTGCAGCCTCATAGCGCATGGTATTGATGCCCGCCGCATACTGAAAACGGACCTCATAGAGGCACGGGTAGTCAAAGTGCTTGATCTTAACCTTGATCGCCGTGCCCTTGGCCTTGCCTTTTGCGGACTGGGCGCGCTTCTCGTACTTATAGCCGTTGAGCTTGTTGCGGCTGGGACGCTTGCCCGTGGCGTTCTCGATATCCTACATGATGAACCCCGCCAGAGCGTCAAAAAGCTCCTCCGGCGTCACCTTAAGCATTTTGGTGAGCTGCATGATGGCTCCTTATTCGTTTGAACCGTTCGAGTCATTGTACCGCCCCAGGCTCTCCCATGCGTTGCGGTGAAATGCGGACTGTTTGGCGGCTTTTTTGGCCAAAACAGTCCGTATTCCACCGCAAGTTATCTGAGGGCTAGAGGTTGTAGGTGACCACTTGAGGTTCGGCGGGTTCGACGAAGATGGTTGGATTCGCCTGCTCCACGCGGACGAACTTGACGGTCACGACCTCAAAGCCCGCCTTGTGCAGAACGTCGGCGTAAACGCGCGCCTGCAAGGCGTGTTTCTCGAGCAGCTGGTCCGGCGTCTCGTCCGGCGTGCCACCCGTCTTGTAGTCGATGACCAGTGCGCGCGACGGATCCGCCGGGTCGGTTGCCAAGGCATCGATGGCGCCCTCGGCATAAGCACCGTAGCGAGCGATGTCCTTGTCCTCGCAGCCCAGTGAAAAGAACGGCACCTCGGCGCGAACGCACGGCCACGCGAGCAGGTCGGCACGAACAGCCGACTTGAGCCAGCGGTCCAGGGCAACATCGAAGCGTTCGCGCTGCTCCGGCGTCAGGCACCACAGGCGCGCCAGCGCATCGGCACGCTCAGCGGGCAACGCATCGGCACCCATCTCGATGAGCCACTGGCAGGCGGCGTGGAAGGCCGAGCCCAGCGCCATGGGATTGCCGGCGGACTCGACAGCAGCCACATCCGCATCCGTCATCTCCGAGCCATCCGACTCCGCATCATCGCCAGCCTCGTCCACAGGCACGCGCGTCTCGGCGGCACGGTCCTCGGCCTCGGCATGCAGCGCCGTGGCAATCGACGAATAGCTGTACGAATCACGCGCCGGGAACGGGCACGTGCCCATGCGCACGCCCACTGCCTGGGGATACACAAGCTCAAACGAATCGGGCTCGGGGTCGGCAGGACCGGGGACGGTTGTACTGGCCGAATCGTCGGCAGCATCTGTATCGGCATCGCCACGAACAAGCCTACCCTCGACATCCAGCGAAGCGTTAGCCTCAAACGCCTGCTCGCCAAAGGTAAAGCCCGCGAGCGAAATAAGCTCGTAATCGCCCGGCTTGGAGTTGTCGAACACCAAACGGTCGCTATCGAGCTGCGGCATGTCCAGAGCGTCGGTCGGCAAAATACGGCGGAGCACGTCGTAGGTCAGATCGGTCTCAACGTCGAAGGTCGGCGCCGTCACCTTGCCGCGGCTCACGCCGGCATCCATCGCCAAGATCACCAGCTCGCCCGCACGCGTCATGGCAACGTAGAGCAAGCGGGCCCGTTCTTCGAGCGAAAGCCGCAGGTCGTCGTTGCGCAGGCGGGCAAATGCCTCGGCGGGAGAACCCGTCGCACAGACGTCCTCCATGAGCTCCGGCGGCAGCCACAGCGACGTGCCCTTGCCCTTAAACGCATGCTCAAACTGCTTTTTGACGTCGTCGCCCTTCACAAAGGTTCCGTCGGCGAGCTTAACGCCGTCGAAGCGTGCCGGCAGTGCCACGACCTGCGCTCCGCCATCGACGCGACCCATCTGTGCCGCACCCGAGGACTTACGCACGCCAAAGCACTCGGCGACCGCCACGACCGGATATTCCAGACCCTTGGAGGCATGCACCGTCATGATGCGTACCGCGCCGTCACCCTCCTCGTTGAGCGCGCCCGGGGCCTCCTTGCCCGCCAAGAAGCGGTCGAAGGCCAGCGCGATGGAACGCGGCGAGTTGCCGAACTCGGCCTCAGCCTCAGCCACGGCGTCGAGCGCCTTGAGCACGTTGGCGGCAATGGCCTTGCCCTCGGGGCCGCGCTGCGCCAGGCGCACAAACCAGCCGGAGGCGTTGACCACGTCGCGCGCGATGGCGGCGAACGAATCGCGGCCCGCGCGACGAAGCGCATACCGCAGCACCTCGCGGGCGCGCTTCACAAGCGGCAAGTCTTGCAAACCCGGCACGTCGAAATCACTCATGATGCCCGCGTCGATATTCCGGCGCGAGGTCTCCCCCGTCTCGCTATCGAGCTTGGTCGCCAGCGCCAGGAACTCCTGAGCGCCGAGCGCAAACATCGGCGAGGCGAGCAGCGGCATAAGGCCCTGCGCCGTATCGGCCGGATTGGCGAGCGCACATACCAGGGCGCGCACCGTCTGCACCTCGGCTGCCTGGGCAAAGACCGAACCACCCGCGATGACGCAGTCGAGCCCCTGGTCGCGGAAGGCCTGGGCGTAGACGTCGGCGTTGGTCATGCGGCCCAGCAGCAGCACCATGCCGCCCTGGGGCTGGCCGGCATCGGCAAGCGCGCGAAAGCGCTCGGCGATCGCACGGGCCTTGGCCTGCGTGCGCTCCTGTGTACTGCCGCCGGCAACAAAGAGGGCCTGGCGACGCGAGGCGTCTGCCACCAGCGTGTCCTTGCGGCCGTCGCTCGCTTCAAGATCCAAAAAGCCCTGCATCAGGCCGCCGTCATCGCCGTCGAAGACGCGTGCCACGTAACGCAGCACCTCGTCATGGCTGCGGAAGTTGCGCACGAGCTTGACGAGTTCGCCGGCAGGGGCGTCGGCCACGGCAGTCGCCTCGGGCGCGGCAGACGAGCCCACCTTGCGCTCCTGACGACGGAACACCTCGACCTCGGCGCCACGGAAGCGATAGATGGACTGCTGCGCATCGCCCACGGTGCACAGTGCGCGCTCCCCCGCACCCGTCAGGTAGCGTATCAGATCGACCTGCATCTGGTCGGTATCCTGAAACTCATCGATCATGACCATCTTAAAGCGGCCCTCGTACGCAGCACGGATGGCCGGGTAATCGCGCAGGGCCTCGTAGGCCATACGCAGCAGGTCGTTATTATCGAGGGCGGACTGGGCAGCCTTCAATGCGCGATACTCGGCCTCGACGGAACGGGCCAGGCCCACCAGCGCATCGAGCGCCGGGCCACCGCAGGCAAGCACGATATTGATAAACGCATCGGCGGCCTCGGCCTTGAGCAGCTCGACCTGCTCCTTGGGGAATGCCTTGCTCGCGCGCGGCATGGTGCACGACATCATGAGTCGCGCCGCATCCTCCATGGTTTTGCCACTCGCCTCAAACGCGTCGATGGCATCGAGCGCCGTCTGTGCCTTCTCGGTCGCGGCCTTGCTTGCGCCCAGCGCCGCGCGATAGGCATCGGCGAGTGCCGAGGTATCGGCCTGGCCGCGCGCCACGCGCGCGTCGTCCATACCGCCCGGCAACTGGCTCGACAGCTCCAGCAGGTCGCGCACCAGACCCTTGATGGTCGTACCGCCGCCAAAGGAACCGCCCTCGCCCGCCATGGGATACCAGGCATAGAGGGCCTTGAGCGATGCCGCGAGCTCGGGGGCGGCATCGGGTGCCGTCGCGCGACCCAGCACATGCTCAACAGCCTGGTCCATGAGCTCGTCGGTATCGGTGAGCACCGTGAACTCGGGGTCGATGCCCAGCTCCAGCGCGTGCGCGCGCAGGATACGCGAGCACATGCCGTGAATGGTCGAAATCCACGCGTCGTCGACGGTCAGTGCTTCCTCGTCCATGCCCTCGTCGATAAGCGCACGGCGCACGCGGTCGCGAATCTCGGCCGCGGCATCTTTGGTAAAGGTAATGGCGAGCACCTGGTCCAGATGCTCAACGAACGGACCGGATTCGGGCGAGAGCGCATAGACGATGCGGCGCGTGAGGGTAAAGGTCTTACCCGAACCGGCGCCCGCCGAGACAAACAGCGGGCGGTCGAGCGTTTTGACAATCTGCAGCTGTTGCGGCATCAAAGTCGAAAGATCCATGGTCTACACGTCCCTCCTTACAAACGTTCCTTCGTGGTTATACGAGCAGCGCGCATGCGCGGCCTGAGCCGACGCCGGGTCGACGGCGGCAACGTTGCCCGCCTCGAGCTCGCGCAGGCGCTCGGCGATGCCGGCCTCCACGCGATCGAGCAGGGCATCGAAGTCCATGCTGCCGCCCTCGCCCGGGAAGCCCTTCTTGAGGCCCGGGATGCGACCGTCACCGCGCTCTTCCTCGAGCAACTCGGCGCTCGCCGCACCGCGCAGCGCGGGCTTGCCGCCCTTGGTCGAAAAATAGAGCGCTGCACGGGTATCCAAGCCCAGTGCCCGACGCATGGCCTGCGCGTAGATGAGCGTTTGGGTATGGGGCGGCAGCCAGCGCGGGTCGTCGATGGGAGCCTCGCCCGTCTCCTCGTCACGCACCGTGGGGTCGGCAAGCTTAAACTCCTCGACACCCGAACGATGCTTGTAGTCGATTACCACGGCGCGATTCTCGGCATCCACATCTACGCGGTCGATGCGCCCGCCGAGCGGCCAACCGGCATACTCGACCTGGAGCTCGTTGAACGCAAACTCCAGGTAGCGCGGGGCAAAGGGGGCAAGTACCTCGGACTCGTAGGCAAGCACGCCCTCCAGCTGCGGCAAGATCTCGGCCACCTGGCGCTCCTCCACCGCAGAGAGCGGCACCAGCGGGCCCTCCGTGCCGCGCTTGCCGGCGTGCTCGGCCAACGTCTCGTCAAAGACCTCG
>CABULX010000058.1 GCA_902492545.1 uncultured Collinsella sp.
CATGACCAGAAGGTCTATGCCTTGCCTTTTTCATGCCAACTTGTTCGCTCTGGACGTCGCTCGCTGGCATTGCCAAAACATCGGCGTTTCCTTGGTTGTCAAATGATCCGTAGGGCAGTCATTGGTGACATTGCCTTGATATTTTATTCAGTCGGCTGTGATGTCATTTGAGCTGCTTACCTGCTTAAGGTAATTGACGGCATATATCTGCTATCGAAAATATTGCTCGAAAAAGCGTCCGAGAAGTCGCGGGGCGATTTTTGATGGGTCGTGCGTCAAGCGATGTGGCAAGTTCTTGGTTAGATATTGGCCAGTTTTGGGGCAACCTTGCCAAAAGCTTGACGAATGCAGATTTAGACGTCGACGAATGAATATTTCAGGCAGGTTCCAAGCAAAAATCTGGGCTGATTCTCGATAATCGCCTTCAATCGCCCCTTGCCAAGCGCTAGCCTCGCTTACAATCTGCTCCGACATTCGCGCGCCGTCCGGCGCTTAAGAGGGGAGGGCCCCATGGCAAACGAGATCTGGACCATCAAGCGTTGTCTCGAGTGGACCAAGGAGTACCTGGCCGAGCGCGGAGAGGAGCACCCCCGTCTTTCTGCCGAGTGGCTGCTGTGCGCAGCTACGGGTCTGGCGCGTATCGACTTATATATGCGCATGGACGAGACGCTCGACGCAGCGCAGCTCGAGACCATGCACGCGGCGGTCGTCCGTCGCGCGAAGGGCGAGCCGCTGCAGTACATCACCGGTAGCACGCAGTTTCGCATGATCGACGTCGCGTGCGCCCCCGGTGTGCTCATCCCGCGCCCCGAGACCGAGATGCTCGTCGAAGAAGTTCTGAACTATCTGGATGCCGAGGTGCTGAGCCCCGAGGCCGCTGCCCGCCAGCGCGTGGAGCTGCCTTGGAACGATGAGGTCGAGCAGGCACGCAAGGCCGAGGCCGCGCTGGCAGACGAACGGGCGACCGCCGAGCGCCGTGCCGCTAACCTGACGGCTGCCGATGAGGCGGCGCTAGGCGGCGATGTACTGGGCAGCCGTGCCTATGCCGAGGAACTGGCCGACCGCGAGGCCGAGGAAGCCGCCGCGCAGGCAGCAGAAGCCGAAGCGGCAGAAGCAGAGGCCATGGAAACCCCCGAGCCCGAGCTCGACGAATACGGCATCGCCATTGAGGACAACGACCAACAGGCGACTCCCGCGCAAGATGCCGCCGAGGCCAACGTATCTGCCCCAGCCGAGCCCCGCACTGCCCGCGTTCTCGAGGTCGGCTGCGGCACGGGTTGCATCTCGCTCTCCCTTGCCTGGGAGCGCCGCGGCCACGTTACCTGCACCGCCACCGATATCGAGCCGCGCGCCATCGATCTGGCCACCAAAAACCGCGACGCGCTCGGCCTCACGGCAGATGAGGTTGCCTTTAGTCTCACCAACCTGGTGAGCTCCATTCCCCGCGAAGAGTGGGGCACCTTCGACGTGCTCGTTTCCAACCCGCCCTACATCCCGACCGGCGTCATGCGCTCGCTGCCGCACGAGGTCAAGGACTTTGAGCCCGACTTGGCGCTCGAGGGCGGTGCCGACGGCCTGGACATCTTCCGCCGCCTGCTCAATGCGGCGCCTTACATGCTGCGCGCCGGCGGCCTGTTTGCCTGCGAGCTCTACGAGGGCGCCCTCGATGCCGCGGCCGAGCTCTGTCGCCAGGCAGGCCTTTCGGACGTGCGTATCGTCCACGACCTCACCGATCGTCCCCGCATCGTTCGAGCCATCGTCACCGAGCCCAAACAGCGTATTTAAGCTGAATAAATAGACATTTGCGCAAGTTTGTCCTTGCAATATACCGTAAAACTTCTACTATAGAAGGAGAAAGGTATGTCAAATCAGCTGCATCGGTACCGTATCGTGCTTGATTACATTGAACCTTGGCTTGATGAGCAGGATGAAGCTACGCTGAAGCAGATTTATGCAGACCTTTTGGTGCTCGAGAAGGAAGGTCCCAGCCTTGGTCGTCCGCTGGTTGACCGCGTAAAGGGCTCGAAGCTTCATCATTTAAAGGAGCTGAGAGTGACGTCGTGTGGTGGGCAGGTGATTCGCATCCTCTTCGCCTTTGACCCCAAGCGCCAGGCGGTATTGCTATTGGCGGGTGATAAGTCGCGAGCGGGATCGTCAAGGGCAAAATGGAACGGTTGGTATGCGATCAACATTCCAAGGGCCGAGCAAATATACCGTCGCCACGTAAGGAGGCTCGATCGAGATGGAACTGCATGAGTATATGGAATCTCGCGGGATAACACGCGACTCCATTACCGCCGAGCAGGAGAGGACTCGCGATCGTATCGAAGCCTATAAGCTTGCTCAGATTCGCAGGTTAAAAGATCTAACACAGGCGTCGGTCGCCCAGTCGATGGGCGTTTCTCAAAAACGTGTATCCGAGCTCGAGCGTGGGGAGTTGGGTTCGATGAGGCTCGACACGCTGAGCAGGTACGCAGAGAGCCTCGGCGGAAAACTGGTTGCAAGCATCGAGTTTCCCGATCGTACCGTTACGCTTGCGCGCTAAAAATCTTCAATTAACCCCCTCACTTTCACCGACTACTAGAGCCGCTCACCAAACCAACATGCGCTCTGGGCAAATAGGTTGAATGTTTCGTGCGAGAATGCCCCACAGTAAACAAACTTGCACCGGAGCGTAAGGGGCTGGCATACACATGCAGACGGTCTATCGGGTATACGAGGGAACGCGCGAGCCGCATCGGCTTGCCGTCGAGCGCGCGGCCGAGGTGCTCGGCCGCGGCGGCCTGGCCTTGATTCCGACCGAGACCGTCTACGGTGTCGCCGTGGCAGTCAACGCCTTCTCGGACGCCGTGCCCCAAGATACAAGCGAATTCCCATCGTGGCCGCGCGATCCGCAGGCTGCCGTCAATGGCGCCGCAGTTCCTGCGCTCGGCACCGGCTATCGCCGTATCTTCACTCTCAAGCAACGTGAGCTCACGCAAACCGTCGCTTGGCTGGTCGATGGCGTCGAAGCACTCGACCGCTATGGCGTGGATATCCCGGAAGAGGCCCGCGTGCTTGCCCGACGATGCTGGCCGGGCGCCCTGACTATCGTGGTCAAGGCGGCCCCCTGCGTGCCGACCTTTATGCGCGCCGCCGACGACACGGTGGCACTTCGCGCTTCGGCTTCGCCCGTGGTGCAAGCGCTCATCCGCGCCTGCGGCAGTCCCCTTGCCTGCACGAGCGCCAACACGCACGGCGCGCCTTCGCCGGCAAGCTTTGCCGCCGTCGAGGGTCGCATCCTGGAGGGGGTCGATGTTGCCGTCGACGCCGGTGAGACCCCGTGTCGCGACGCCTCGACCATCGTGTCGTTCCAGCACGGCGGGCTCCAGATCCTGCGCCAAGGCGCACTTCCCGCATCAGAGATCGAGCGGGTCCTGTCCGACCCGATGCAATAGAAAGGTGTAAGCGATGTCGTTGAATCTGGGCAGCCTGGGCATGGAAGATGCCTCGTTTAACTTTGGCGGTTCCTACATCATGGCGCTCGACTGCGGCACCACCTCGGTACTTGCGACCATCGTCGACGAGTATGGATGCATCGTCGCGCAGGCACGTCGCAGCGTCAAAACGAGTTTTCCGCGTCCCGGTTGGGTAGAGCAAGACCCCATGACGGTCCTTGCCAGCCAGATTGCCGTCATGATGGAGGTTCAGTTTAAGAGCGGTATCCATTCCGACCGCATCGCCGCCATCGGCATCTCCAACCAGCGCGAGACCACGGTGGTCTGGGACCGCGTGAGCGGCCAGCCCATCTATAACGCCATCGTATGGCAGTGCCGTCGTACCGCGCCGGCGATCGACGCGTTGGTTGAACAGGGTTGCGAGGAGCTGGTGCGCTCCCGCACGGGACTCACGCTCGATCCGTATTTCTCGGCCTCCAAGGTGCAGTGGATTCTCGACAACGTCGACGGCGCACGCGAGAGCGCGGCGGCGGGCGACCTCATGTTTGGCACCATCGACACCTGGCTCATCTACAACCTCACCGGCGGCCAGGTCTTTGCCACCGACTACACCAATGCCAGCCGCACGGCACTCTTTAATATCCATACGCTCGATTGGGACGACGACCTGCTGGCGCTCTTTGACGTTCCACGTTCCATGATGCCCGAGGTTCGCTGGAGCTCGGGCGACTACGGCCGCGTCGCGAGCGACATCATGACCAACATGCCGCCCATCATGGGCGTGGCGGGTGACCAACAGGCGTCGCTGTTCGGCCACTGTTGTTTCCGTCCCGGCCAGACCAAAAACACCTATGGCACGGGCTGCTTTATGCTCATGAACACCGGCGACGAGATCGTCGAATCCAAGAATGGCCTGGTCTCCACCATCGGTATCGCTGCGGACGACAAAGTCAGCTATGCGCTCGAGGGCTCTATTTTTGCCGCCGGCTCAACGATGAACTGGCTTCGCAACAACATGGGCATCATCTCGAGCGTGAGCGAGTCGGCACAACTCGCCGCTTCGATTAGCGACAACGAGGGCTGCTACTTCGTTCCCGCCTTTGCAGGTTTGGGTGCTCCCTGGTGGGACCCGCATGCCCGCGGTATCGTGTGCGGTCTGACCGGCGCCTCGAGCCGTGCGACCATCGTACGTGCCGCCTGCGAATCCATGGCATATCAGAGCTACGACGTGCTGCGCGCCATGGAGCAGGACGTGGGGCTTTCGATTGAGCGCCTGTCTGTCGATGGCGGTGCCTCGCGCAACGAGTTCATCATGCAATTCCAGGCCGACCTGCTGGATATCCCCGTGCTGCAATGCGAGACGGTGGAGACCACGGCAATCGGTGCCGCGTACTTGGCGGGTCTTGCCGTCGGCTATTGGGAAGACCTTGAAGAGCTGGAGCAAAATGCCCAGATCGTTAGGACCTTTCTTCCCCATATGTCCGCCGAGCGTCGCGAGCAAAACCTTGCGGGCTGGCGTGATGCAGTCAAGCGCTCGCTCAGTGCTGCACAGTAGGGCTGCGATGGGCTGCTCGATACAACAAACCGCTAAACTTATGCATGGCGTGCGGCGGCAACGTTGCTGCGCGCCTTGTCAGCAAGGCCGTTTTGCGGCCGCAACGAAAGGGGCAATCAACCCATGACCGTCACCTACGATGCGTCCCGTGTGACGCTTGTCGATCATCCGCTCGTCCAGCACAAGCTGTCGATTCTGCGCGACAAAAACACCGGCACCAACCAGTTCCGCCAGCTCGTGCGCGAACTCGCGCTTTTTGACGGCTACGAGGCCATGCGCGACCTGCCTATGGAAGACGTCGAGGTCGAGACCCCCATCACTACCGCCACGTTCAAACAGCTCGCCGGCAAGAAACTCGCCATCGTGCCCATCCTGCGTGCGGGCCTTGGCATGGTCGACGGCATTCTCGACCTGGTGCCCTCCGCTCGCGTGGGCCACATCGGCATGGAGCGCGACGAGGTCACCCACGAGCCGCACGAGTATTACTGCAAGATGCCCAAGGATATCGACCAGCGCATCTGCCTGGTCGTCGACCCCATGCTCGCCACGGGCGGTTCGGCCGAGATGGCCATCAGCTACCTGCGCGAGCGCGGTGTCAAGGATATCCGCATGCTGTGCATCGTCGCCGCGCCCGAGGGCCTCAAGTCACTGACCGAAAAGGACCCCGACGTACATATTTATACGTGCGCCATCGACGACCATCTCAACGAGGCCGCCTACATCGTTCCCGGCCTCGGCGACGCCGGCGACCGCATCTTCGGCACGCTCTAGTCGCTGGGCTAAGACGGCCGCGGCTGCAAATTCGAAGAAACGGTGCGCGCGGTCGAACAAAAGGCGACCGCGCGCACTCCTGTTAACGGACGTTTTGCCCTGCAGGGTTCGAGAAAAACGTATTACCGTACCTGCGGCATAAAGAAGGTCTTAAGAAAACGAACAGGTGCGTATTAACCGATGCTTTTTCGGTTGTACTTTAGCGATTGGCTCGTACAATAGTCACCAATGTTTGGCTGGGACTGTGCTGTGAGGCGTTAAAAAGGAAAGCGAGGAAGCCAGTGTTTCAGATAGTCGATCTGCTCGCTATCGTTGCAGGCGCAATCGCGGGCGCAATTGCCTTCCTTCCCTTTGTTTTTACGCTCAAGCCGGTTCTTGACGATAAACAGAATGCGGACATGCTCAAGGGCATGGTGAGCCTGGCGGTCTCGGCAGTCGCCCTGCTCGTCTTTACCTTGGTTGTGTTTGCGTTGTTCGGAGAGGCATTTCGCATGTTCCTCCTGGGCGAGGCGATCGGCTTCGTGGCCTTTATGGCCGCCTGCACGGTTCGCGTCGCCAAGGCGCTGCGAGATCCTCATGAGGTCGAAAGGTAAGTCGTGGAAATTTTTGAAAAGCTGCCTGATGAGATTAATCATCTGGTCAGCGAGTTCAGCTCCACCCCTGTCGTGGGCGATCTGAGCTGCGGCATCACGCAGTACTCGTTTTGGCTGATCGTCTCCACGATCGTGCTCCTGATCGTCCTGGCCGTGTTCAAGAAGAAGCAGACCCTGGTTCCCAAGGGCTTCTTCGTCAACGGTTTCGAGTACATCATCGAGTACGTCGAGAACGATATCGGCAAGGGCGTCGTGGGTGAGAACTGGAAGAAGCACTTCCCGTTCCTGTGCTCGCTTTTCCTGTTCATCCTGATCAATAACATGATCGGCCTGATCCCGGGAATGAAGCCCGGCACCGGCGCAATCGGCTCCACCGCCGCGCTCGCCATTTTCGCCTTCGTGTACTTCATCTACTACGGATGCAAGGCTCACGGCGTGATCGGCTACATCAAGAGCCTCGCCCCGCAGGGCGTGAGCTTCCCGATGAACGTGCTCGTGTGGGTTGTCGAGCTATTCTCGACCTTCCTGCGCCTCATCACGCTCGCCGTTCGTCTGTTCTGCAACATGTTCGCAGGACACGTGGTCATGGGCTCGTTCGCCATCATGGCGAGCATGTTCATGCAGCCGCTGCTTCAGCAGGTTTCCGCGGCCCACGCCGTCGGCGCCCTGCCTTCGCTGGCCTGGCTTGCCATCCTCATCCTGATCTATGCGATCGAGCTTGTGGTCGGCGCCATCCAGGCTTACGTCTTCACGGTCCTTACCGCCGTGTATGTCTCCGAGGCAGAGGAGGTCGCGGAGGAGGAGTAGTCTCCCGTTCGCGTCTTAAAGGTAAGGCAATTCGTTTAACCGCCGGTGCCCGTACCCATGGAGCCCGGCAGTTATAAAAGGTTATCCTGCGTGAAATAAGACACGCACGACAAAGGAGGAATCGTGGGAGTTATCGGTTACGGTCTCGGTGTTATCGGCGCTGGTCTTGCTATCGGCCTGTCTGCTCTGGGTGCTACGGGTGCTATGGCCCGTCAGCCTGAGGTCCAGGGCCGCGTGTTCACCGTCTTCATCATGGGCTCCGCCTTCGGCGAGGCTCTGGCTCTGATCGGCTTCGTTGTCGCGCTGATCGTTAAATAGCACGGAGCGTCAAGTATGAATCTTTCATCCCAGAAGAGCGCGATCGCACTCTCCGCGTCCGCGGCCGCGCTGCTCATGCCGGTTTCCGCGTTCGCCGAGGACGGCGCTGCCGGTGCGGACATCCTCATCCCTAAGATGGCGGAGTTCATCCCGGCGCTTATCGCCTTCCTGATCATCTGGATCGTGCTGGCCAAGGTCGCCCTGCCGGGCATCATGAAGACCATGGAGGAGCGCGGCAAGAAGATCGAGGAGAGCCTCGACGAGGCCGAGAAGACCAAGCAGGAGGCTATCGCCAAGCGCGCTGAGTCCGACTCGATCGTCACCGACGCCCGTCGTCAGGCTGCCGACATCGTTCTCGAGGCCCGTAAGGACGCCGAGTCCGAGCGCGCCCGTATCATCGAGGCTGCTCACAAGGAGGCCGAGGAGATTATCGCCAAGGCCCACACGACCGTCGAGGACGAGCGCAAGTCCATCTACGCCGGTGCCGCGAGCTCCATCGCCGACCTGTCCGTCGCCGTCGCCACCAAGATCGTGGGCGAGGCACTCGAGGACGATGCCGCGCAGAAGAAGCTCATCGAGCGCTACATCCAGGAAGCAGGTAGCCTGAATGCCGACTAGCCGCTATCAGGACAAGGTGCTCGAGACCTACGCGCGCTCCCTCATGGAAGCCGCCAAGGCCGAGAACCATGTGTTCGAGGACCTCGAGATGATCGAGCGCCTGGCTTCCGCCAGTCCCGAGATCATCGCCGTGCTCGACACCATGTCCAAGCGCGACCAGCTCGACCTTCTTCCCAAGGTGGCAGCTGCCTTTAAGTATGTTGCCGAGGAAGACGAGGATGTAGTGGGCGTGACCGTCACCACGGCGATCCCGCTCGACGACGAGCTGCGTCAAACCATCACTAAGAAATGCGAGCAGGACTTCGGCCGCAAGGTGTTCCTTATCGAGCAGGTCGATCCGTCTATCGTGGGCGGCCTGGTGCTCGAGGCCCGCGGCGAGCGTCGTGACATCTCCGTCAAGACGCAGCTGCGCGTCGCGCAGGAGACCCTCGCAAACTCTGCTAATACGTACGGAGGTGAAGCCTAATGTCCGAAACCCTCAATGCCCAGGATATCGCCAAGAAACTGCAGGAGCAGCTCACGAGCCTCTCCGCGACGGTCGATACGCATGAGGTTTCAACGGTCGACGAGGTAGGCGACGGCATCGCGCGCGTCTCCGGCCTCAAGAGCGCCATGGCAGGCGAGCTTCTGGAGTTCAAGAGCTCCGATACCGGTGAGACCGTCTTCGGCCTCGCCCAGAACCTTGACCGTGACGAGGTCGGCGCCGTTCTGTTTGGTGCCGTCGACGCCATCAAGGAAGGCGACGAGTGCCGCACCACTGGCCGCATTATGGATATCCCCGTGAGCCGTGCCATGCTCGGCCGCGTCGTCAATCCGCTCGGCCAGCCTATCGACGGCCTGGGTGACATCGTCGCCACGCATCGTCGCCCCATCGAGTTCAAGGCCCCCGGTGTCATCGACCGTACCCCGGTGTGCGAGCCGGTTCAGACCGGCCTGTTGGCTATCGACTCCATGGTGCCTATCGGCCGCGGCCAGCGTGAGCTTATCATCGGCGACCGTAAGACCGGTAAGACCGCCATTGCCATCGATGCTATCCTCAATCAGCGCGGCAAGGGCATGGTCTGCATCTATGTCGCCATCGGCCAGAAGGCCTCCACGGTCGCTAACATCCGCGAGACCCTCGCTCAGCACGGTGCGCTCGACTACACCATCATCGTTTCGGCCACCGCTGCCGATTCCGCCCCTATGCAGTACATCGCGCCTATGGCCGGTGCCGCTATTGGCGAGTTCTTTATGTACAACGGCGAGGACGGCAAGCCCGCCAGCGAGACCAACCCCGGCGGCCACGTGCTCGTCATCTACGATGACCTGTCCAAGCAGGCTGTGGCCTACCGTCAGATGTCGCTGACGCTGCATCGTCCGCCCGGACGCGAGGCCTATCCTGGCGACATCTTCTACCTGCACTCTCGTCTGCTCGAGCGTGCCGTCAAGATGTCCAAGAAGAACGGTTATGGCTCCATGACGGCACTGCCGATCATCGAGACCCAGGACGGCGACGTCTCGGCCTACATTCCGACCAACGTCATTTCCATTACCGATGGTCAGATCTACCTGCAGTCCGAGCTCTTCTTCCAGGGTCAGCGTCCGGCAGTCGACGTGGGTATCTCCGTGTCCCGCGTCGGTGGCGATGCGCAGACCAAGGCCATGAAGCAGGTCGCCGGCAACCTCCGTCTGGACCTCGCTTCCTATCAGGAGCTCGCTGGCTTTACGCAGTTCGGCTCCGACCTCGACGAGGCTACTCAGAAGCAGCTGACCCACGGTGCTCGCATGACCGAGCTCCTGAAGCAGCCGCGTTACAAGCCGTTTGAGGTTGGCGAGCAGATCGTTACGCTGTTCGCTGGCAACGAGGGCTTCCTGGATGACCTGGAGATCGCCGACGTGCTGCCTTTCCGTGCCGAGCTCATCGAGTACATGGACAATGGCTTTGGTTCGCTGCTCGACAAGGTTCGCGCCAAGAAGATCGATGATGACACCAAGGCTGAGCTCTTGCGCGTCATCGGCGACTTCAAGCAGCAGTTCATGGCCAAGCACCATTCGGATGTTTCTGGATCAGAGGAGAACTAAGCCCCATGGCCAACCTTCGCGACATTAAGAAGCGAATCTCCTCGGTTACCACGACCAAGCAGATCACGCGCACGATGGAGATGGTCTCTACGGCCAAGATCCGTCGTGCCCTCGATCGCTCCAAGCAGGCCGAGCCCTATAAGGAGGCGCTGACCGACGTCATGTTGACGGTCGCCGGCGACGCCTCCTGTTCGGGCACCGATCCCATGCTGCAGAAGCATGAGAGTGTCAAGCATGGCCTGATTGTCGTTATTGCCTCGGACCGCGGCCTTGCCGGCGGTTTCAATACGACGGTGGAGCGCACGGCCGAAAAGCTCGCCGCTTCTTGGGCGAACGACGGCATCGAGTGCGAGATCATCGCGTGCGGGCGTAAGCCGGCCACGTATTTCCGTGACCGCGCAAACGTTGTCATGCACTTTGAGGGCAACTCCTCTGAGCCCGATTTCAATCAGGCCCGCATGATCTCCTCTCATATCTGCGATGCGTATCGTGCCGGTGAGCTTGACCGTGTCGAGCTTGTCTACCACCACGCCAAGAACCGCGTGGATCAGGAGCTTCGCGTCGAGCATCTGTTGCCGCTCGACCCCGAGATGATCGCTATGGCCCACGGTCCGCGTAAGAACGAGACCGACGCCCCTAAGCGCATCTCGTCCACGTTCGAGTTCGTGCCCTCTCCCGAGCATGTTCTCGGCAAGCTTGTGCCGTCTTATATCCTGACGGTCATCTACCAGGCCCTGATCGATTCGGCGGCTGCTGAGCAGGGTGCACGCCGCAAGGCCATGCACTCCGCGACGGAAAACGCCACCGCGATCATCTCGACCCTTACCCGCACGTATAGTCGCGTGCGCCAGGCTTCGATCACGACCGAGATTAACGAGATCGTCGGCGGAGCCTCAGCATTGGAGGAACAGTAATGGCTAATAACACCGTAAAGCTTGCGGTCGAGGAAGCCACCAAGAAGACGACTGCCGGTGATGGTCGCATCGTGCGAATCATCGGCCCTGTCGTCGACGTCAAGTTTGACGGCGCGGTGCCCCCGATCTACAACGCGCTCACGGTCGAGGCCGAGACCCCGATCGGTCATCTGAGCACGATCCTCGAGGTCGAGAGCCAGCTTCCGGGCGGCGTCGTCCGCACGGTCGCCATGTCCTCGACCGACGGCCTGCAGCGCGGCCTCATCGCCACCGATACCGGTGAGCCCATAAAGATGCCGGTCGGCCCCGAGACGCTCGGCCGCATTTGGAACGTCATGGGCAAGCCCGTCGACGGCAAGCCCATGCCCGAGGTGGAGGAGTTCTACCCCATCCACCATGCAGCGCCCCGTTTCGACGAGCTCACCACCAAGACCGAGATCTTCGAGACCGGCATCAAGGCCGTCGACCTGCTCGAGCCCTACATCCGTGGCGGCAAGACAGGCCTGTTCGGCGGCGCCGGCGTCGGCAAGACCGTTTTGATTCAGGAACTCATCAACAACCTCGCCCAGGAGCACGGCGGCACTTCGGTGTTCACCGGCGTCGGCGAGCGTACCCGCGAGGGCACCGACCTGTTCCTCGAGATGAGCGAGTCTGGCGTTATCGACAAGACCTGCTTGGTCTATGGTCAGATGAACGAGCCGCCCGGAGCGCGTCTGCGCATCGGTCTGGCCGGCCTTACCACCGCTGAGTATTTCCGTGATCGTGGCCAGGACGTTCTGCTGTTCATCGACAACATCTTCCGCTTCTCCCAGGCAGGTTCCGAGGTTTCCGCACTGCTGGGCCGTATGCCGTCCGCCGTTGGTTACCAGCCCACGCTGGCAACCGAGATGGGCGACCTCCAGGAGCGCATTACCTCGACCAAGACGGGCTCCATTACCTCCGTCCAGGCTGTCTACGTCCCCGCAGACGACCTGACCGACCCGGCGCCTGCCACGACGTTTACTCACCTCGATGCCACCACGGTTCTTTCGCGTAGCATTTCGTCGCTCGGCCTGTTCCCGGCTATCGACCCGCTCGCATCTTCCTCCGACGCTCTCGATCCCTCGATTGTCGGCGAGGAGCACTACCGTGTCGCCGTCAAGGTCCAGGAGCTCCTGCAGGAGTACTCCGACCTTCAGGACATCATCGCCATTCTGGGTATGGACGAGCTGTCCGAGGAGCAGCGCCTTACGGTCAACCGTGCCCGTAAGATTCAGCAGTTCCTCTCGCAGTCCTTCCACGTCGCCGAGAAGTTCACCGGCAACCCCGGTGTCTACGTCCGCGTCGAGGATACCGTCCGCTCTTTCGCCGAGATTGTCGACGGCAAGGCCGATGACCTGCCCGAGCAGGCTTTCCGCTATGCTTCCACGATTGAGGACGTGCGCGAGCGCGCCCGCAAGATGGGGGAGAAGTAGGTTATGCGTATCCGCATCGTGTGCCCCGTGAGCTGCGCCTATGAGGGCGACGCTGCGTTTGTGTCGATTCCGTCCACGGATGGCGAGTTTGGCGTTCTGCCTGCTCACTCCAGCGAGATCTGCACGATCGACCGCGGTTACGTTCGCGTTTCCGATAAGGCCATGGGCACTGTCGACCACACGTTTGCCGTGGCCGGCGGCTATGCCCAGGTTGCGGACGATGTCGTGACCGTTCTCGCCGAGCGCGCTTGCGATTTGGCGACCGTCGATGCCGACAAGCTTAAAGCTGATATTCAAGGTTTTGAAGAGAAGCTGGGTAATTTGTCGGAGGATGATGCACGCCGCGCCTACCTCTATAATGAAATCGCATGGTGTAAGCTCAAGCTTGCCCAATAGTCAAACGATTTAGCGTTCGACCATTTGCGAACACATCATGCCCGGGATGGCCCAGCCACCCCGGGCATGCTTTTTGAAAGGGTAGACCTTGGATATTATCCGCGTTGAGGGTGGCCACGCCATCGGAGGCTCCGTGCCCGTTTCGGGCGCCAAGAACTCCGCGCTCAAACTCATGGCGGCAACGCTTCTGGCGCCGGGCAAGACGACGCTGCAGAACGTGCCCGATATTTCCGATGTCCACGTGATGGGCAAGGTGCTCAAAGGCATGGGCGCTACGATCGATGTTCTCGACGAACACACGCTCGAGATTGATACCTCTCAGGTCGATTCATGGGAGGCCCCCTACGAGCTCGTTGCCAAGATGCGCGCTTCCACCGCCGTCATGGGACCCCTGCTGGGCCGCTTCCATCGCGCCAAAATTGCCATGCCGGGCGGCTGCAACCTGGGTGCTCGCAAGATCGATATGCACATTCTTGGTCTTGAGGCCCTGGGCGTTGAGTTCGATACCGCCCACGGTTACATCAACGCTAATGCGCCCCAAGGTCTGCGCGGTACCACCGTCACGCTCGAGTTCGCCAGCGTCGGTGCGACCGAGAACCTCATCATGGCCTCTGTGCGCGCACAGGGCACCACGGTTATCGATAATGCCGCCCGCGAGCCCGAGATCGTCGATCTCGCTAACATGCTCAACGAGATGGGCGCCAAGATTGTTGGCGCCGGTACGCCCGTCGTGACTATCGAAGGCGTGGAAGAGCTCCATCCCGTTACCCATCGCGTGGTGGGCGACCGCATCGAGGCCGGTACCTTTATCGTTGCCGGTGCGTTGATGGCCGACGATCGCGGTGTCGATGTCACGGGCTTTTGCCCCATTCACTTGGGCATGGTGCTCAAGAAGATGGAGCTCATGGGT
>CABULX010000059.1 GCA_902492545.1 uncultured Collinsella sp.
TGCCCACCACTGGCGATCGCTAGGTGCGACCGCGCCACGGCATCACGAAAGGAGCCACCAAAATGATGAACACGATGAAGTCTCTCAACAACTGGTGGTGGCGTGATGCGAATACGATCGGTCGACAGTGAGTCCCTCACGCCTGTTTTTGCGCTCTAGGTGATTGGAAGGCCTCCGGTTTCGACCGGGGGCCTTTTTCTATCTCGAGCCCGATCGCATTCGCATCACGCGCCTCCGCTTTCTTCTCTTGCATTCCCCTTCCGAAAGGATTTTCACCATGTCTCAGAACACCACCGCCACCCAGCCCCGCACCGTCCAGGCCGCCGACCGCGGCAAACTCGACGTCCGCGCCCTCGTCCTGCTCGCCATCCTGCTTGCCGCCGGCTTCATCCTCAACTTCACCGTCGGTAAGGCCATCTCGGGCATCTCGGGCGGCATGATCAGCCCCGAGTTCATCATCTCGGCCTTCTGCCTCACCATCCTGGTCGTGCGCCCCAACATCGGTCAGGCGCTCGTCATCGGCCTTATCTCGGCCGCCGTGATCCAGATCACCACCACCTCGCCGTTCATCGATTTTGCCGCCGAGGGCATCGCCGCCATGCTCATGGCCGCCATCGTCAACGCCGCCGGCAAGAAGGGCCAAGTTAAGTCTGTCGTCGCCATTGTCGCAACCTTCGTGACCACCTTTGTCTCGGGCGTCATCTTCATGGTCATCAAGATGGCCATGCTCGGCGTGGTGGGCGAGCTCGCTGCGGCCATGCTGCCCGTCGTCGCCATGACCGCCGTCTTTAACGCCATTCTGGTCGGTGCCCTCTACCTGCCCATCCAGAAGGCCCTTAGGCTCAACTAACCCGCTCGGCTTTACGAGCCACCCCATCTTGGCGTTCATTCGTCGCTCGCGTGCCCAAGTACGCTTCGCTCCTCTTTCGCGCCAACCTGGGCCCCTCGTAAAGCCGTCTCCGTGCTCCATTATTCAAAATTAATCCCCTTTTCGTTTTAACCCCTTTCGTGGGGGTCTAGGACACGCTTATCTCAAATCCCACCTTAAGGAGAACATCATGGCCACCAACACTCAGGCTCGTACTATTTCTGCCAACGCCGCTTCCGACAAAGGCATCCTCGACATCACCTCGCTCGTCCTGCTCGCCATTCTCCTTGCCGCCGGCTTTATCCTCAACATGACCGTCGGCAACGCTCTTGCCGCAACGGGCATTAAGCCGCAGTTCATCATTGCCGCCTATGCTCTGGCCATCGCACTCACGCAGGCAAGCTTTGCCCAGGCAGCCATCTTTGGCATCCTGTCGGCCGCCGTCATCCAGATCACCACGTCAATCCCCGGCCTCAACTTTGTCACCGAGCTTGTCGGCGCGCTGACGATGGCGGCGCTCATCAAGTCCAACATCGGCGGCAGCAAGCTCAACCCCTTCATCGCCGGCCTGCTCACCACCTTGGTCTCGGGTGCCCTCTTCGCCGTCCTGGGCACCGTCATCATGGGTGCCGCGCTGCCCACGGCGCTTGCCAAGGTGCCCATCGTGCTCGGCACTGCCGTCTTCAACGCCGTCGTGGTCCAGGCCCTCTTCTTCCCCCTGCGCAAGGTGCTCAACAAATAGCCTGATATGATGGACGGGGCCGCGCGCTGGCGGCCCCGTCCCCAAAGACTGTCCCAAACAGCTAGCTTTTGGGGACGTTCTTAAACGACTAGTCATTTAAGAACGTCCCCAATGACTATGAAAGGTATCCATGAAAACGATCATCAACGTCGACGATGTCTCGTTCTCCTATGGCACGCAGACCGAGCAGGCGCTCAGCCACATCTCGCTCAGCGTGAACAAGGGAGATTTCATCGGCATCATCGGGCCCTCGGGCGCCGGCAAGTCCACGCTTGCCGCCTGTCTGTCGGGTGCCGTGCCCCACCACTACACCGGCACGTTCTTTGGGTCCGTCATGGTTGACGGCCACGACACCTGCGAGGTCTCGCTGACCGACGTGTCGCAAATCGTCGGCAGCGTGCTGCAGGATATCGACACGCAGATGGTCGCTTCGGTCGTCGAGGACGAGATGCTCTTTGGCCTCGAGAACTTTGGCGTTCCCCACGACCAGATCGAGCAGCGCGTGAGCGAAACGCTCGAGACCGTCGGCATCAGCGACCTGCGCGACCGCGAGATCGCCACCCTCTCGGGCGGACAGAAGCAAAAGGTAGCCATCGCCGCCATCCTCGCCATGCGTCCGCGCGTCTTGGTTCTCGACGAGCCCACCGCGGCACTCGACCCCGCCAGCTCCACGTTGGTCTTCGAGACGCTGCGTGAGGCAAACCGCACACTTGGAATCACCATCGTCGTCGTTGAGCAAAAGGTCGCCCTGCTCTCGGAGTACTGCAACCGCGTGCTCGTGCTCAACCATGGCGAAATTGCGCTGCAGGGCGAGCCACACGAGGTCTTCGCGCATACCGACGAGCTCCGTGCCATCGGCGTCGACTGCCCTCGCGTCACGCGCATCTTCAATAGCCTCGAGGCTGATGGCCTGGTAAGCGGTACCCCCTGCTTGGATGTCGATGAGGCCGAGCGCCTGATTTCGGGCATAGTCGACCCCGCACACGTGGCCATCGAAGCCCAGACGCCCGCCGGTTCCCCGCATGCACCGTCGTTGCGCCCTCATGCCAAGGACGCCGAACCCGTACTCACCTTCGACCATGTTGAGTTTGCCTATCCCAATGGCGGAGCCGCCGTACACGACCTTAGCCTGACGCTCTATCCTGGCGAGCTCGTGGGCATCGTCGGCCAAAACGGCGCCGGCAAGACCACGCTCACCAAACTGCTCACAGGCTTGCTTAAGCCCGCCTCGGGCAGCGTGCGCGTCACGGGACTGGATACCGCAGCCGTTCCCACGAGCCGCATCGCTCGCGAGGTCGCGACCCTTTTCCAAAACCCCGACCGCCAGATCTGCAAGGACACCGTGCTCGACGAGGTCGCCTTTGGCCTGGAGCTTACCGGCATCGACCGTGCCGAGGCGCTGCGTCGCGCCCAGCTCGTCATCGACCGCTTTGGCTTGCCGGCCGACGAGGCGCCCTTCTCGCTCTCGCGCGGTCAGCGACAAATGGTGGCGCTTGCCTCCGTCGTAGTGGTTGAGCCCAAGATCGTCGTGCTCGACGAGCCCACGAGCGGCCTTGATTACCGCGAGTGCATGACCGTCATGGAAACAGTGCGCACCATGGCCGAGCGCGGTTGCGCCGTTATCATGGTCTGCCACGATATGGAAGTCGTCTCGGATTTTGCCGAGCGCATTGTGGTAATGGCCGACGGTCGCATCCTCGACCGCGGCCGCACGCACGAGCTATTCTCGAACATCGATCTCATGCGGCGTGCCTACGTGGAGCCTCCCCAGGTTATTGAACTCTCGCGCCGTCTGGCATCTTCCGTCTCGCCCGCTTTTGCGCAGGTGAGCGAGGTCACCGATGTCGTTCGAATTACCAAGGAGATGGTCCACCGTGGTTAACGTCATCGACTACATGCCGGGCGATACGCTGCTGCATCGCCTGAACCCCGTCGTCAAACTGGGCCTCGCCGCCGCCATCATCGTCGGCATCTTTTTGTCCGACACCTACGTGGCGCTGCTGGGCTTTTTGGCACTCACCCTTGCACTGGGTGCCTATGCCGGCGTCGTCGACCGTCTGTTCTCGCTGCTCAAGTTGCTGATTCCGCTCGCGCTTATCATGCTGGTGCTCCAGCTGGCCTTTATGCGCGATGGCAACGTGGTGTGGAGCTTTATCACCGACACGGGCCTCATCACGGGATCGAAGGCCTGTCTGCGCCTGCTGGGTGTGGCGTTACCACTCATCCTCATGCTCATGGTGACCAAGCTCAACGACCTTGCCAACGCCTGCGTCGAGGTGCTGCACGTACCGTATCGCTATGCCTTCACCTTTACCACGGCGCTGCGCTTTGTGCCGGTGTTTGGTCAGGAGATGAACGCCATCATGGAGGCGCAGACCGCACGCGGCGTCGAGTACGACACCAAGAACCCCATCAAGAAGCTTAAGCTCATGCTGCCACTGTGCGTGCCGCTGCTCATCTCGAGTGTGGGCAAGACCGATGCCACAGCCTTGGCGGCAGAACAGCGCGGCTTCTATCTGCGTACGCGCGCCAGCTCGTACAAGCGCTACCCCATCAAAGGCCTGGACATCGCCGTGCTCATCGTCAGCATCGCCCTCATCGCCATCGGCTTCCTGTTCTAGTTCACCACTGACAGCAACCGCCCAACGCAAAAGGCCTCGGCTCGCACCAAACGAGCCGAGGCCTTTACTGTTTCACCAGATAAAACCTACCAAAATTAACCTGTCCCCTTTTGACAGGTCGGAAGCTAGAGGCGGTAGGGGGCGCCGCTGCGGATGATGGATTCACGCACCAGGACGTCCATGGCGTCGAGGGTGATCTCGGGCATCTCTCGGTACTTCTGCAGCACCGAGAGCTCGGTGCAGGCCAGAATGACGCGGTCGCAGCCGCTACGGGCGAACTCCCACATCACGCGGTCGAACTTATCCATATCGGGCTCGCGTCCGGCCTTCACATCATCGTAGATAAGCGACATCACATCGTTCTGACGTTTCTCGCTGGGATAGACAACCTCAACACCCGCAGCCTTACATTCGCGGCCGTAGACGCCCGCGCCCACGGTTCCGTCGGTGCCCATGATGCCAATCTTGTGCACCGGCTCGGCCGGCATACTCAGGTTGGGATCGAACTCGCACTCCCCCATCACCGCACCGGCCAGAGCATAGCGCACCGACTCACGCGGCATGTGGATAATCGGCACTGTGGTAAACGACTGGATCTGGTCGTAGAAGTAGTGCGACGTGTTGCAGGGAATGGCAATGTGCGCACAGCCCAGCGACTCGAGTGCCTGGGCACACTCTTTCATGGTCGCCAGCAGCTTGGCATGCTCGCCGGTCTTAATGGCCAGCGTGCGGTCGGGCATGGTCGACTTGGAGAGCACCACCATGTCGATATGTTCCTGATCGCAGGCAGCAGCCGTATGACGCACCACCTGGTCGTAGTAATACGACGTGGCCTCGGCGCCCATGCCGCCGATAACTCCCAGCTTTTCCATCGCCGCCTCCTTGGTGACGCTTGCGCAATTGCGCGTATCATACCCGCGCCCGCCCGATGCAAACCGGACGGGCGCCGCGCTCATCTACTTGTAATACGTCTTGAACAGCTTAAAGTGGCGCAGCTTGGTGTGCCACATGCGCAGCCAGCGGTTAAAGACAAAGTCGCCCTTCATAAACGAAGGGTCGGCGCCCTTGCCTTCCTTGTCCAGGCGATGCACCTTAGCGCGCAGCTCGGGATCCTTGACGTACTTGTCGACGACGCCCATGGGGACGACCATCCACAGGGCCTCGTCCTGAGCCGTCACAAACTCCGGCTCAAACGGACGGTTGAACACATACTCGTCCACCACATACTTGGCAACGTTAAAGCCGCTGTTGGTAACGTAGTAGTTGCTGCGACCCTGGCGCGTGTTGAAATCGAAGAACTTAAACGAGCCATCGCGCTCGTCGTACTTAACGTCAAAGTTGGAATAGCCCACAAAGTGAAGGTCCTCGAGCAACTTGCGCACGCCGCCCATGAGCTCGTCGTTGGGCTCGGTAATGATACAGGCATGGTTGCCGACACCGTGGGGCTGATGCTCCTCGAGCAGCACATGGCCCAGGCACATCATGCGGACCTTACCGTTGCGGTCGGAATAGCTGGTGAGCACGCGCATGTACTCGTCGTTGCCGGGCACGCGATCCTGCAAGATCAGATCGTCGGTGTAGCCGCTGGCATACGAATCGCGAATGACCTGTTCCAGCTCGGCGCGGTCGGCAATCTCATAGGCCTTCTTCTGGCCCTCGAACTCATGCTGCCACCACATGATGCCGTCAGAAGGCTTCAGAATCATCGGGTAAGGAAAATCGATCTGGTCGAGCACTTCGGCAGGCGCCTCACCCTGAGCATTGAGCATCGCCTTGGTAAAGGTAAACGTGTGTGGATAGGGCACGCCATGCTTCTCGCACAGCTCGTAGAAGATCTCCTTCTTCTGACACTGCTCAAGCATGCTATAGGGAGCGTAAGGCGCGACGATGTTATCCGCCAACTCATGGGCATCCTTGGCCTGAGCCACGAGGGCAACATAGTTATCGCCACAGCCCACAAGGACAATCGTCTTATCGGCATGCGCTTGGGCAATGCCGTTGACGGTTTTGAGCATCACGGGCATGGTATCGATATCCACGTTGGGCGTGTAGTCGATAATCTGGCTGCGGTACGCGGGACCCGTCTGGTACTTGCCAAAAACCAGACTCTTGACCTGGTACTCCTCGTAGAAGGCGCGCGCCACCGAATAGGCGTTGATGTCGCCACCAAGCAGCACGGGAATGAACTCGCGCTCTGTAAACTGCAATGCCATGGAAACTTCCTATCATGAACTGCCCACACAACGGGCGGTCTTTGCGCAACTGATTCATTCTAGCGTGCCAAGCCGCCGGCGCCCAAAGCTCCACCGTATCTATGGCAATCGACGTAATCGTCCAGCACGAAGACGGCGCTCACCGTTGTATGACAATGGGCAATGAACCTACCATTGTTGTAGGATTCAACATGTTGCCCGCCCCGTCGAAAGGTGCACCGTGCCCCAGGCTCATCCGATCAACAACCCCATCATTGACGCCGCCAAGCGCGAACTTGCGGATCGTGCCCAGACGGCAGCTTCCCTACGCACCGCAAACGATGCTTACAACGGGCCTGCCCGTATCGTCTCAATCAACACGTCGGAGCACAAAAGCACTCGCAAGTCGCCCGTCGCCGATGGACGCGACACCGTCATCGAGCAATTTGGCCTCGCTACCGATGCGCACGCCGGACATTGGCACCGCCAGGTCTCTTTTTTAGCCGCGGAGTCCATCCAGACGGCGCAGGCACGCGGGCTCGATGTGCACGAGGGTGACTTTGGAGAGAACTTCACAACCCGGGGCATCAACCTGCTCTCGCTCCCCTTGGGCACGCAGCTCAAGCTTGGCAGCGAGGTGCTTGTCGAAATCAGCCAAATCGGCAAGGTCTGCCACACCCGTTGCGCCATCTACTATCTCGCTGGCGACTGCATCTTTCCCCACGAGGGCGTTTTCGGCGTGGTACTAAAGGGCGGAGAGGTCTACGCCGGCGACGATATCCAGGTAATCAAACTCGGCGACGGCACCTGTTCGTTCACCCCCGCCGAGGCCCTCGAAGAGATTGAGCAGGCTCGCCAGGAGGGCGCGCTGTAGTTGTAAAACCCCACGTTGAGATAGCTTTTACAGCCCCAAA
The DNA here is from genome assembly GCA_902492545.1 of uncultured Collinsella sp. Taxonomy (GTDB): domain Bacteria; phylum Actinomycetota; class Coriobacteriia; order Coriobacteriales; family Coriobacteriaceae; genus Collinsella. The sequence goes on from CABULX010000059.1 coordinate 7,338, forward strand.
CCCCTCTTAAACAGGCCCCCGTAACGTTAAAGTTGAACTCTATGGTTTCTCAACAATTCATCATAACTGCAGGTCAAAGCCAAAGCCTCAAGTTCAACTTGACCCTTTGGAACCTTTAAGGTTCAAGTTGAGGTCGAAAGCAGTAGTAGAATACACCTCGAACCATAACCTACGATTGATTGCAGAGGGACTGGATGCAGCATTCGAATCATCGCACCGCAGCGCTCATTGCGTCGAAGCCGGCTCGTATCATCACGAGCGCCGCGCTCGCCGTTGCGCTGACGGCCACGCCGATGCTCTCCCCCGTTGCGGCGTATGCCGCCTCGCAGGCAACGCAGGACCAGCTTTCCGCAGCCCAGCAGAAGATCGAAGCCGCCACGAGCGCCTACAACGACGCCCGCACCAAACTCGATGACCTGCAAAAGCAGATTGACTCCAATGAGGCAAGCATCGAGGAAATCGAGGCTAAGCTTCCCGAGCAGCAGGCCAAGGCAAGCTCTGCCATGCGCGATCTGTACAAGTATCAGAAGGGCACCAATCCCATCGTGAGTTTCCTGGTCAACGCGCAGAGCCTGGGTGAGTTCATCACAACCTGCAAATACACCAACCAGATCACGAGCTCGAGCGTCGACGAGATCGAGCAGCTCAATAACATGCAAACCGAACTCGAGCAGAACAAGGCCGAGCTCCAGCAGGCCAAGTCTCAGCTTGAGGCGGAGCAGAAAAACGCCGAGGATGCGCTGGCACAGGCCCAGCAGCTCCGCAGCGAGGCACAGGCAAAAGCCGAGCAGGAAAATGCCGCCGAGCTTGCCAAGCTTGAGGCCGATAAGGCCGCTGCCGCCGAGAAGCTCTCGGGCGAGGGCGTAAGCGGCAGCAATTCCAGCAGCCAGGCCACCAACACCAACACCACCATCGACACCACGGTGAACAACTCCTATACCGGTAGCTCCGATTACGATTCGTTCATTAATGAGTGGACGAGCCGCATCGACAATTATCTCGCCGGCTCCCCCATGGCAGGCCAGGGCTATAACTTTGCCGTCGCCGCTTGGAATACTGGTGTCGACCCCCGTTGGTCCCCCGCCATCGCCTGCATCGAAAGCACCAAGGGTGCTTATTGCGCCAATTCTTACAACGCCTGGGGCTGGAGTGCACGTGGCGGCGGTTGGCGCAGCTTTGGCAGCTGGAGCGAGGGCATCTCCGCTCACGTTGCCTATCTGGGCGCCAACTACGGCTCCACCCTTACCCCAGCAGCGGCAAAAAAGTACTGCCCGCCCACATGGCAGGACTGGTACAACAAAGTCGCCGCTCAAATGAACCGCATCTAAGTGCAACTGCAAAGGGCCCCAACGGGGCCCTTTTCTTTTAGGTAGCGGAGGTATCGACGACGCCGGTCGCATTGGCAACCGCGACTATGACGATCATGCATAGGAGCAGCACACCCAATGCCTTGAGCCAGAGTTTCGCGAGTTTCTTGCCGCGATAGCTGTCGAGCAGTGCGAATCGCCGACGAAGACGACGCTTGTCGAACAGCGCAAAATGCATAAGCACCATAAGGCCATCGACAAAGAAAAAATACTCGATTATGAGAAGCCACGTCGGGTAGCTTTGGTTTGCTCCCGTGGGGTGAAAGACGGCAAAGTGACTTCCGGCAAAGAACACAAGCAGCGAGAAGAAGACGAGCGTATTCCAAATGCGCCCCAGAGACTCCGGAACGCGAGAGAGCAGACCGCATGCAGTGGAGGCGGCAGGCCTAGGAAGCCCTGCGGGGTTCTGGAGCCCTTGGGGCGTCAACACCGTCTCCGAGGCCGGAGTACGGACAAGCACAGGCGCAGGAGGCCGCACGGGGCGACTTAGATCGTATGCCGCGCGCGTCGCCCGTCCCAACGCTTCCGCGCTCGCAAAACGCTTGGCCGGGTCGAGCGCCATCGACATGCAGACGGCATCGGCAAGTGGAGTGGGAATGCCGCATGCCTCACATTGCTCGCGCATGTCGAGCCCTGGTTTAGGGTCGACTCCCGTCAAGCAAAAGAACAACAGGGCCCCAAGTGCGTAGACATCGCTGCGCACACTCGTCTGCCCAAACCCATACTGCTCGGGCGGCGCATAGGGTCGCGTGCCAAACTTGACGGTGTCAGCATCGGCGCCATCGCGCCATACGCGCGCGATCCCCAGGTCGATAATCACCAGCGATGAAAATGTCAGGCCGTCATCAGGCGTATAGTTGGCACCTGTCACGATGATATTCGACGGCTTGAGGTCGCGATGGATCACCGGCGCCGACGTCTCCCCCACCATTGCAAAACCGGCATGGAGCTCGCCCACGGCATCGCATAGGGCAGGATACAATTCACGCGCATAATCGGGGGTGGCTCCCAGACGGTCCACCAGCGCCCCGAGTGTCTCCCCTTCGATGTATTCCATAACCACGTTGAGCTCGTCGCCCACACGACGACAATCGACGATTCTGGGCAGGTGCTCAAAACGCCTGCCTGCCCGCTGAGCGGCAAACAGACGCTCGTATGCCCCGCCGATTTGAGCCGAAGCATCGATGCGTTTACGAACAAAGGGACCGAGCGAACCACCGCCGGTTCCTTCAAAGTACACGAGCTCGGTTGTTTCAACGGACGAGCGCTTAAGTACACGCTCCACGCGATAGCTGTCGTCGCGATCGAGCGACGCCAGGTGCTCGGCAAGCGCTGCGGTCAGCTCGTCATCGGAATATGTTGGGCTCTGAGTATCCATAGCCTCCATCATAGCGCAGGGCGCAGACACCCCATGGCATCTGCGCCCCGTTCGTTTGCATCGTTGTTCGGCAGCTCCGCCGGCTCAGATATCAGCCGCTAACTCACCGTCTCCTCGCCAAAGCGATACAGCTCCTCGTTGACCTTTTGGAGGCTGCACCCGCGATCGATGCAAAAAATGATAATCGCATCGCGGCGGTCCTTGCAGTTAAGGACGCTTACCCCGGCAGCCGTCAGCGCACGGTTGGTTTCTTTGAGCGTCAGCGCCATCGCAAAGGCAATCTGCAGCACCTTATTGCGGCTCGGATGCCGCGCACCGGTAAAGATCTGATAGCCAAAGGTCTCATTGAGATCGGCCATACGAACCACGCGCGAGCGCTCCAAGCCCTTTTCCTGCAGTAGCCGCTTCAGGTAGTCCGAAAGCAATGGGGCGGCAAAGTCGTGTTCTTTGATATAGCCATCGATGTTTGGCGCGTCGAGAAGCTCATTGAGCAACTCCTCGGTCAGCTTTTTATCGGGCATACGACTTCACCTCCCCCAGTGCATACAACATGCTAGAAACCGCTTACGTCCGAACGCTCCCAGCTAGCAACCTGGTCGGGAGACACCGTACCCAGCGCCTCGAACTTCCAAGAGCCGCCCGCCTTCAGATGATTGGTGTTTGCAAGAGCCGTTCCAACCTGGTTGCCATCGGCATCATACAGAACATATTCGATCTGAATGTAGCTCTTTTCCTTGTCCGTGTTATTGGTCAGCGTGCCCGTGATCTTATAGGCAAACTGATTGGAGGTGTCTTCAGCCTCGTCAGCAATGGTATACGGTTCTTGCGGTTCTTTTTGCTCCTCAGCCTGCTGTGTCGCCTCGGCAGGCTTTGCCGAATCGCTCGCAGACGAATCGGTTGAATTGCCACCCATAGAGCCCACGGCACCGACAATAACCAGCACCACGATGACGCCTAGGACAATCTTGCCGATCGGCTTCTTTCCCTCTTTTGCCATTATTCATCCTTCCTACGATCCGGCTACCGTGCCGGTACACAGCACATCGTAGGAAGGATTGAACTTGAATTCAATAGCTGAGAGCTAAGGCTGCGGTAAACGACCAATGCAGTTATCCAAACGCCGAGCAAACGCACTGCGCGCGACCGTCTGCTGGCAGTGCATCAACCCACCGTGACGGATTCCCCGGTAAAGGCACTGATCATCAACAGGACAAAGAAAACAAGGTAGCTGGCACTCAGCAGGTACGCAATGACCAGGAATACAACCCAGCCGACATTGGTTTTACCGCCGGCACGGCGTCGCTCGCGATTGCGGCAGAGCCAAATCGTCACGCCGATGGCAGTGATAAACAGTACGAGTGCCGCCGCAGCCAGCCCAGCAAGCGCAAACATCACGCCAATGCTCACAGCAATAACCGGAAGCAACAACAAGCCGCATCCACACCCACCGGGACTATAAACGGCAGACTGTCGGCGTCGTTCCATCGTCACTCCAACCTCAATATCTTTGAGCACTACAACGCAGCGGCCTGCTGGACAGGAACGATCTTATTCAGCTCCGGTTCGATCCGCCTTTTCTCGGCCTCAAGGTCAAACGCCACCTGAGCGCGCAGCCAATAACCATCCGTCAGGCCAAAATAACGGCAAAGACGGAGGTCGGTGTCGGCCGTCACGCGACGTTTTCCCAAGACAATCTGCCCGATACGCTGAGCCGGAATCCCAGTCTCTTTCGCAAGGCGATATTGAGAAATGCCCATGGGAACAAGAAACTCCTCTTTGAGAAGCTCACCAGGAGTCACCGGCGACAGCAAATCGGCCGAAGTCTCATCACTTGTGATAATCGACGATTTCGACATTCCAAGCCATCTCCTGTCTCCACTCAAAACAGACCCGATAGCGCTCGTTAACACGGATGCTATATTGACCGGCACGATCGCCCTTCAAAGCTTCCAGGCGGTTGCCCGGTGGAACGCGAAGATCATCAAGCGAAGCACAAACCTGCAGTTGGCGAATCTTCCTCAACGCAACACGCTCAAAGGGCACGAACCTCCTGACCCGCACACCCATGGCAAAGCGTTCGGTATCCTCATCTTTATACGATGCAATCATAGTATCGCCTTACGTTAGTAACGTCAAACGTTTCTATAGACTTACATCTCTATTATATCGTACGTTTGTTCGTGTTTTCTAGAACAAATAGTCCTTTGCGCCTTAGTCAAGCAAAAGCAATCGTTTGTAGACATCGAGGCCTTTGAGAAGGATTTCCTCGTCGAAGAGCATGCTATCGGTATGCAGAGCGCTTGTGGCATAGGCGGGACAGCCATCCGAATCACTCGGGTTGTCTTGGTCCTCTGGCATACCCGTGCCCAGCAGGAAAAACACGCCCGGCAGATGGCGTTGATAGAACGCGAAATCCTCGGCGATCAGCAGCGGTTCCTCCACAAGCTGCAGCCCGGGCAAGGCAGGCGCGACGCTGGCAAACAACTCGGGGTCGTTGTCGACCGGCGGATAGCCCTCGGCAAAGTTGAGATCATACGTGCAGCCCGTTGCGGCACAGGCATCGTCCAGCACGCGGCGCACGCCTTCGCGCGCCCGGTCGAACATGTCGTCCGTAAACACACGCAGGCTTCCGGCCACATGGGCCTCCCCCGCCACCGCGTTGCAAACCGTACCGGCCTGCAGCAGACCAAACTTACCGATACAGGGCTCGTCGGTGCCCAGCTCGTCCATCAGTTCGCGCTCGGCAACCAAGAACTTGGCAGCCGCCAGCGCCGCATCGTGCGACTCCTCGACCGGAACGCCATAGGTCTTAGCGATATGGATGCTCGTCCCGTGAATATGAATGTGTGTCTCACTCGAACGCGCCAGCAGCGGACCGGAACAACTCGCCAACGTGCCGGCAGGCAGATCGGGCCACACATGGAAGCCAAAAATGCGGTCAGCCCCATAGCGCTCGAACACACCGCTCTCGCATACCGTCTTGGCACCACCGGTCGTTTCCTCGGCCGGCTGGAACACAAAGAGAACGTTGCGCCTAATGGCGCCCGGCTGCTCGCGAATCGTACGGTCGACATACGTCGCGGCGGCAAGTGCCATGGCCATGTGTCCGTCATGTCCGCAAGCGTGCATCTTGCCGGGATGGATCGAGGCAAAGGCCGCTCCCGTCGCCTCCGCGATGGGCAGCGCATCCATATCGGCGCGAATCGCCGTGGCACGCGCGGCACCAACGCCAGCGTCGAAGAAAGCGCAGACGCAGCTGGGACACGGATGGGTCACCTCGCAAGCGAGCGGCGCCAACACGCCCTCGATATAGGCGATAGTCTGCGGAAGATCGAAATCGAGCTCCGGAATGCGATGGAGATCGCGGCGATAGCGACGGAGTTCTTGGAGCTCGGTCATAGAGAATCCCTTCGTGAGGCACATCTGTTGCAACTTATTGTGATACAGGATTGTGGCACACATGTTTCCAGCATATTGCTGCATTTTTTAAACGTTATATACGAATACTCTTGTTTGGTAAAGTGCAAC
>CABULX010000060.1 GCA_902492545.1 uncultured Collinsella sp.
TCTTAAGCTCAAAGGCCACCTTCTTGGGCACGTCGACGCCCAAAAACGTGATGCGACCGCCGCTGAGCGTGACGCTCTCGAGCCCCAGGCGCTCGCCGCGAATGCGGATGCGCGCGCGATTGAACAGGTTGAGTCCCGCCAACGGCAGCTCACCATGCGCGGCCTCGGTCTCTTCCTGCACCTCGTCAATGCTCTCCAGGTCCTCGGCCGCTGCGAGCTTACGGTACACGAGCACGCGCTGGTCCACCGCCGGCAGGTACTCCTCGGACAAGAAGTAGTCGGCCGGCAGGTTAATACCCACGCTCGCCGCCTCCACGCCGGCGTCGTCATCGCCGCGCGCCTCGGCCACGGCCTGGCCCAGCATCTGCGTAAACAGGTCAAAGCCCACACTCGACAGGTTGCCGTGCTGCTCGGCTCCCATAAGCGAGCCGGCGCCGCGGATCTCTAGGTCGCGCATGGCGATGCGCATGCCGCTGCCCAGGTCCTGGAACTCGGAAAGTGCGGTCAGACGCGCCGTCGCCTCCTCGGTGAGCGGCAGCTCGCCCGGGAACATAAAGTACGCATAGGCCTGCGTGGCAGAGCGGCCCACACGGCCCTTGAGCTGGTAGAGCTGCGCCAGGCCAAGGCGCTGCGAATCCTCGATGATCAGCGTGTTGGCGGTCGCGTTGTCGATGCCGCTCTCCACGATGGTCGTGGCGATGAGCACGTCGATCTTTTTGGTCGCGAACTCAATCATCACGTCCTCGACCTCGCGCGGGCTCATCTTGCCGTGCGCCACGCCCACGCGCGCCTCGGGCGCGGCCTCGTGCACGCGCGCCACGGCGTCGTCGATGGTCTTGACGCGGTTGGACACGTAGTACACCTGGCCGCCGCGACCCACCTCCAGGCGAATCGCCGCGCTCACCACATCGGGGTCGTACTCCCCCACGTGCACGATCACGGGGCGACGCCCGGTCGGAGGCGTGGTGATCAGACTCATGTCGCGCACGCCGCTCGTGGCCATCTGCATGGTTCGCGGAATAGGCGTTGCCGAGAGCGTGAGCACGTCGATCTGCTCGCGCAGATTCTTGAGCTGCTCCTTGTGCTGCACACCAAAGCGCTGCTCTTCGTCGATGATCACCATGCCCAGGTTCTTGGGGTTTACATCGGCAGAAAGCAGACGGTGCGTGCCGATGAGCACATCAATCGTGCCCTCGGCAAACGCCTTGAGCGCGCGCTTTTGCTGCGCCGGCGTGCGGAAGCGGCTGAGCACCTCGACCTCCAGGCCAAACGGGGCAAAGCGCTCAAAGAAGGTCTCGTAGTGCTGCTGGGCAAGAATAGTCGTGGGGCAAAGCACCATGACCTGGCGGCCGGAGTCAACGCACTTAAACGCCGCGCGCAGGGCGACTTCGGTCTTGCCAAAGCCCACGTCGCCGCACAGCAGGCGATCCATGGGCTTGGGCGCTTCCATGTCGGCCTTGATGTCGGCAATAGCCTCCAGCTGGTCGCGCGTCTCGTCGTAGGGAAAGCTCTCCTCCATCTCGATCTGCTCGGGCGTGTCGGGCGGGCAGGCGATACCGGTAATCGACGAGCGGCGTGTATACAGGTCGACCAGGTCAAACGCCAGCTTTTTGGCATTCTTGCGCGCCTTGTTGGTAGCCCGCGTCCAGTCGGCGGTGTTGAGCCTGGTCAGGCGCGGCTTGTCGCCGTCGGGGCCAACATAGCGCGTGATGCGGTCGACCTGCTCGAGCGGCACGTAGAGCTTGTCGCCGTCGGCATATTCCAGCAAAAAGTAGTCGCGCTCCTTGCCGCCCACTTCCTGGCGCGCGATCTCGCTAAAGAGCGCGATGCCGTGAGTGGCGTGCACCACGTAGTCGCCCGGCTTAAACGGAAACGTGATCTGCGTAATGTCCACCTTGCGGCGGCTGCGCGCGCGGTTGGCATCCATACGGGCGTTGAGGTCGGCGATCGAGAACACGGCCAGGTTGGCATCGGGCACCACCACGCCCTGCGGCAGGGCGGCATCGACAAAGGTCACGCGTCCGCGCGAGATAGTGGGCACGGCAGCACCGGCGGCAGCCTGGGCCGCGCCCGCCTCGAGCGAGCGGGCGTTGAGCGCGTCAGCCTTACGCTCGCGAATTGCAGCATGAGCATCCTGACGGGCAGCACGATCGGCAGAATCTGCCGCCGCCACGCGCACGCGCTCGCCAATGACGCCGGCGTTTTCGGGCGCGGCCGTCAGCGATTCCTCAAAGGTAATGCCCTCGTCGCCAAAGGTGAGCTCCATCGACTCGCGCGCGCCGCGGTCGGGAATGGCAAACACGCAGGCATAGCGCTTGCCCACGACTTCCTGAACGCGCGTCATAAAACGGTTGTCCGAGCCTGCGATAGCAGGCTGCTCAATCTTGAGCTCGGCCGTCACCGCACCGCCGGCACGGATGAGGCTTACGTAGTTCAAGCGCTGCTGGGCACCAAAATCGAGCTGTTGAGCGCGCACGTACAGACCATCCAGGCGGTCAATCCCTGCCTCGCCGGCACGCGCCTCGATATCCTCGTAGGCGCGCAGGCAGTCGTCGAACAGCGAGCGCGGCTCGGACAGAACCACGAGCGCCTTGCCGCTCACGTGCGCCAACGGGCTTACGGTCTGGCCGTACATCACCGGCAAAAAGCGGTCGAGCTCGGGCGTGACGATGCGCGCATCCACCATCTCGAGCAGCGCCGCCAGTTTGCTGTCATCCTGGCTGGCGCGATAGAGCGCCACATGCATGTTGTGGACGGCCTCGTCGGTGAGTGCCAGTTCGCGGCAGGGAAAGATTTCGATGCTGTCCTCGTTGCCGATGGTCTGCCCCGTTGAGCTCACCATGCGGCGGATGCGGTCAATCTCGTCGCCGAAGAACTCGATGCGCACGGGTGCCTTTTCCTGTGCGGGGAACACCTCGACGGTGTCGCCGTGAACGCGAAACAAGCCGGGCGCATCGGCGGCGCCGGCATTGGTGTAGCCCATGCCCACCAAGCGCTGCGGCACCTCGTCAAAGGGAATCTCCTCGCCCACCGCAAAAGTAGTGGACTCCCAGTAGCGGCTCTCGACCGGCGGCACGCAGCGCAGCAGCGCGCGAGCCGAGGCGACCATGATGCAGTTGTCCCCGCGCACGATGCGCCCCAGAGCCTCGCAGCGCTGCGCCACCACGGCGTCGTCCGGCGCCTGCTCGCGCCACGGATAGTCCTTGCGCTCAGGAAAACGACACACGTGCGCCAGGCCCACGTAGGCGGCAAGGCTACGCGCGGCGCGATCGGCCGCATCCTCGCCGCTCACGATATAGACCGTCGGGCGCGGACGGCGCGCAAACTGGGCGGCCGCCATAAGCGTGCGGCCCGACTGCGACACAGCCAGCGTCACGTCCTCGCCAGCATCGAGCCCGGCCTCGACGGCCTGCAAGGCCTCGGCAGTGTAGAGCTGCGCGGCTATACGGTGAATGAGCATGCTGTTCCTCCGGCATTGCAACGCCAAAAGCCCGCCGGGGCAAGCTCGGCGGGTATGCGGCGGATTTCATTGCCTGTCATGGTAGCGCATGGAGAGGACTCCGGCTCAAGAGCAAACCCAGCCCCGCAAAAAACGCCAGACGAAGATGCGTTCCGCCCTACCCCGCTACGCGCACGCTGGGGCACAAATCTGCCAGCGGACACTCGTCACACTTGGGTTTGCGGGCGTCGCAGATCTCGCGACCGAAGGTGATCCACTGATGGTTGACCGACTCCCAATACTCGTGCGGCAAAATCTTGAGCAGATCCTGCTCGGTCTTGAGCGGCTCCTTGGCATGTGTCTTGGGACTCAGCATCAGGCGATGCGCAATGCGGTTGACGTGCGTGTCCACCGCAATGCCCTCCACGATGCCATACCCCACGTTGAGCACGATGTTCGCCGTCTTGCGTCCCACGCCCGGCAGCTTCACGAGTTCCTTCATGTCGGCCGGCACCTCGCCGCCATAGTCGGCGACGATCATCTGCGCGGCCTCCACGGCGTGCTTGGCCTTGCTCTTATAAAAGCCGAGTGACTTGATGGTGTCTGCCACGTCAGCCACACTCGCCCCGGCCATGGCCTCGGGCGTGGGCCACTGGGCAAACAGCTTCGGCGTCACCTTGTTGACCTGCGCGTCGGTCGTTTGCGCCGAGAGCAACACCGCGATCAGCAGGCGGAAGGGATTCTCGTGGTCCAAAAAGCACTCGACCGGGCCATAGCGACGGTTGAGGCGCTCACACACCTCAACGGCGCGCTCGCGTTTGGCGGCATTGGTCTCGCGTGGCATAACGACTCCTCGGCTCAACGGCACAATAAACTTATGGGCACAATTGTCCCACGTCCGAGACGCTTACGCCTCCAAGAATGCGCCGGTCTGACGGCTCCACAGGCTCGCGTACTCGCCACCCGCCTCGACGAGCTGCGTATGCGTGCCGTCCTCGACAATCTCGCCATCGGCCAGCACCACAATGCGGTCAAGCGCCGCCACGGTGGACAGGCGGTGCGCCACCACAATGGAGGTGCGGCCGCGCATCAGATTCTCGAGCGCCTCCTGCACCAACGCCTCGGACTCGCTGTCCAAGGCAGACGTCGCCTCGTCGAGCACCAGAATCGGCGCGTCGGTTAGGATGGCGCGGGCGATAGCCACGCGCTGACGCTGACCGCCAGAGAGCTTGACGCCGCGCTCGCCCACCATAGTGTCAAAGCCACGGGGCAAGCGGTCGATAAACTCGGTCGCATTAGCCAAGCGAGCCGCCTCGCGAATCTGCTCATCAGTGGCGTTGGGACGACCGTAGGCAATGTTTTCGCGAATGGAGCGGTGGAACAGCAGCGCCTCCTGCGGCACGTAGGCAACCTGACGGCGCAGGCTCTGCTGCGTGCAGCGCGAGACGTCCTGGCCGTCCACGAGCACGCGGCCGCCCTGTACATCGTCCAGGCGCAACAACAACTTGGTGAGCGTCGTCTTGCCCGAGCCCGATTTGCCCACCAGGCCCACGCGCTGGCCCGCCGCCACATGAAGTGTCAGGTCATCGAACACGCTCTCGCCCGCCGCAGCGTCACGGTACGCAAAGCTCAGCTGCTCAAAATCAATCGCGCCCTCGGTCACTTTGAGCTCGGGGGCGTCCGGGTCATCTGCCACCAAACGTGGCTCGTCCAGCACGCGCGTCATCTCGGCCGCATCGCCGAGCGCGCGGTTGATGCGCTGCATCATGGAGCTTACGTAGTTCAGGCGCATGGTGAGGTTATAGGTGTAGGTAAAGATCATGACGAGCGAGCCGGCCGAGATGCCAAACCACGCGTTGCCGCCCGCCACGAATACGCTCACCACGGCCATGGTGATGACGATAAGACCCGAGGTCGTAAAGTTGCGCTGCATCATGGCGTGCATCGAGACCGTCTCGGCATCGCGCGCGGCACGATCAGCGGCGTCGAACAGATCACGTTCAAAGTCCTCGCGCCCGCAGGTCTTGACGGCCAAGATGTTCGTGACCGCGTCGGAGAGCACGCCCGAGAGCTTGTTCTGCGCGGCGGACGTCGCGGCCGAAAGCGGCATGATGCGCTTGTACATAAGCCAGACAAACGCGATGTAGACGGCCATGATGCACACCAGGATCACGGTAAACGTCGGCACCACCGGGGCGAGCGCCGCCACCGTGCAGATGACCGAGGTGATAGTGGGGATAAGCGAATACACCGTCACGTCCACCAGGCCCGTGTAGCCGCTCATGAAACGGCTCGTCTGGCTCACGAGCGATCCGCCAAAGCGGCTGGTGTGAAATGTCATGGATTGATTGGAGAGCGTGTCGAAGCACAGGCGCGCCAGGTGATAGTTGCCCGCAATCTCGAGCTTGTAGACGGTGTAGTCCTGCAGCTTGGAGAGGATTTGGCCCACCAGGTTAACGAGTACGAGCGCCAGGATATAGGGGCCGAAGACCTCAAACACCTGATCACCCGCCACGGGACCGGCTTGAACGCGGTCGACAATGAGGGCCATCACATAGGTATTGGCAAACGTCAGCAAAAAGATGTAGCCCGCCGACGAGAACACCGAGAGAAAGACAATCAGCGGCTGCGTGCGCGTGACACCCCAAAACCGCTGCAGCGTGCGGCGCACGGTGGAGCGTTTCAGCGGACTGGTGTTTCTCTGAGACATGGGCTTCCTTTCGCGTCTGATAGGGCGAAACGCCATTGTTGCACACTAAAGCGCACTTCAGGCAAGCGCGATGTGAAAGGCAGCGGGGTGCCCGCGTTTGCGCCGGTGCCCCGCTGCCTTGTTGCAATTAGTCCTCGTCTTCTTGGTCTGTGGAAAGGCCCGCGGGCGTGAGTCCCAAGATCTCATCGGCTTGGTCGGCGTCTTCCAGCGCGTCGATATCCTTGAGTTTGCGCTCCATGACGTTGGTGCGCGTGGTGATAATGCCCTCGACCGTTTTACCCGCGGTCTCGATCTGCTGCTGGGCGCGGCGCAGCGCCTTTTGATAGCGCGGCAGCTCGGCCTTGACGGCGGAGAGCACTCGCAGTACATCGTCGGTGCGTTTTTGCAGCCTAAACGTCTGGTAGCTCATCTGCAGGCTGTTGAGAATGGCCGCCATGGTGCTGGGGCCGGCAACGTTGACGTGATAGTCGCGGCCCAGGGTCTCGATAAGCCCGGAGCGGCTGACGACCTCGGCGTACAGCCCTTCAAACGGCACGAACATGATGCCAAAGTTGGTCGTTGCCGGCACACTCAGGTACTTTTCGCAAATGTCCTTTGCCTCGCGCTTGACCATGGTGTCGAGCGTCTTGCGCGCAGCCGCCACGGTCTCCGCATCGCCCGACTCCTGCGCGTCGAGCAAGTGCTCGTACGCGTCGCCCGGGAATTTGGAGTCGATCGGCAGCAGCACGGGATCGCCCTCGTCCACCGGCAGCTTGACGGCAAACTCAACGCGCTCCGAGGCGCCGGGCTTGGTGGCGACGTTTTCCAGATACTGGTCGGGCGTAAGGATGTCCGCCAGAATTGCACCCAGCTGCACCTCGCCCAAAATGCCACGCGCCTTCACGTTGCCCAGCACGCGCTTAAGGTCGCCCACGCCGGTGGCGATGGACTGCATGTCGCCCAGGCCCTTGTACACGGCCTCGAGCTGGTCGCTCACCTGCTTAAACGATGCCGACAGGCGATCGTTGAGCGTGCGGGAGAGCTTCTCGTCCACCGTTGCGCGCATTTGATCGAGCTGCACGTTGTTGTCTTTGCGGATGGCGCCCAGCTGAGCATCGACCGTTTCGCGCACCTTGTCCAGGCGATGCTCGATACCCTCGCGGTTGGCACCGAGCTGTTGGGCCGTCTCGCGGCGCAGGTCATCCATCCGGTCACCAGCTTGCGAAAACTCACGTGCGATGGTCAGGTAACGTTGCTGCTCCACGGCCGCATCTGTCGTCTGCTGCTGCGCGATGGCATTGGCCGTGCGGCGAGTTTCGGCCAGCGCGACGTTCAGGGCATCGAGCGCGTTGTTGGCCTGCTCGAGTGCTGCCAGCGTTTCCGCGCTACTGTCGCCACGCTCCCGCAACTCGGCACGCAGGCTCTTGAGCTGGAGGGCGCAAGCCACAGCAACCCCCACCGCCACCAAGGCGATCACAACAAGCACAATATCAATAGCAGACATAAACTCCGCCCAACAAACCCAATCGAGCACCAATCAAAACCGCGATTAATCTTACCCCGCCATACGCACCGGGCGCCCGGCCCCTTCTTGGGCGCCCCTCTCCTCCGCATATTCCATAATGCGGCGCGCCGTCTCCCTGCTCACCTTTGAGTCATCACCGGCTAAATATGCGTACACGTTTCCCTTATTCAGATTCAAATCGCGGCAGAGACCGTAGCGCGTTACACCCGATTCCTCTAGCGCTCCCAACGTTCTTTTTCGCATCAGGGCGTTGATTCTTCTGTCCGCCACTGGCTTTTCCTTCACCGCTCTATACGCACGCCAAACGTTGGCATAACGATTAGGAAGTTTGTCCTCGGCGCATAGAGATGCCAGGCTACCCGTTTGGGCGTACAAGGACAAAACGCCTCGGTAACCCTCTTCCATCCACGAACCCTCGGATAAGCCCAGAACGTATTCGGCTTTACCCTGTGCCAAAGCGAGCAAAAACAGGGGCTCCGCCACGCGCGGCGCAACCGTCGTCGCTTGCTTAACCAGTTTTCTAAAACTGAGCGACTGCTGTCCGGATAGCTCTCGGCAATAGCCTTTTAAGAATCCCTCAAAGGTCAGATTCAACCGAGCACCTCCTTTTTGTATTGGCTGTATGCGCAGACCATCTCTTGATAACTCCGCTCCGAAGGCGACGACGCCAGCGCCTCGCCCTCGTCGAATATAAGCCGTTCGAGCAGTCCCCAATCAAGTCGGTCGACGAATGCCTGGCTATGAAGATCGATGATGTCGTTCGGACGACAGGCATAGAGCTTCATTACCGCCAGGTCCTCCAAGGATGGCGTAAAGTACCTGATAAAGCGCGCCCCAATATCCAAGGGAATCAAACGATCTTCGTAATTGAACGGCATCTGATTACAATATGCCACCGCCATACCATTCACCTCGGGGTATCGAGCTATGATCTCGCGGAGGCACCTATCTGCCTCAAACACATCAATGTCATGTGTAACCGAACGATTCGTCACATCGTTTAGCATGAAGGCGCTTCCTCCCACCAATACAACGTTCGGCCTGTCGTCTCTTGGACCTATTTCCAGCTCCGCCTCTTCGTCAATGCCCAAAAGAGTCTGCTCTAAATCCTGCTTATACATAGCAAATCCTATTATTATTTATCTTCAATAATACTATTCAGTCGCACGACAGGACCCACAGGATGCAAGAATTCTGCTCGTGGCGATAATTCGTACACCCTGGAAGTCCTAATGTGACAAACGCTAACTCTCCCAGCCGGCGCGGATGGTTGTTGCGACATCGCCTAGGCGCTGGCCCAGGGCCGCTAGATGCTGGAGCACCTCATTGGGCGAGGCACCGTTGAGAATGCACGTGAGGGCATATGAGGCCAAGAAGATTGCCGCAAGTCCTAGCGGAATGAGCACGATCATCGCCAATGTGCGCAGGCGCTGGCCCACGCGGCGACGACGCGCACGACGCTTGTCGAACGCGAGCTCCTGCGCATATGAATCTTGCTGTACGGAATAGGCCTCTGGTGCCGATTCGCACCCGGGCACGGCTGCAGGTACAGCAGCGGGCACGACGTTTTGCACGGGCGCCTGGTTGGCAACCCCTTGCATTTGCATCTCTATAAGCCGCCGCTGCTGCCGCAGCATGCGCTCGGCTTGTTGCTGTGGGGTCTCAAGAAACAGGTCCATGTTGGCCTCCAAAATCGGAGCGTTCGACGCTTACGACCAGCATCCCGCACCGCCATGACCGCGACAACGCAATCGCCGGCAATAGCCACAAAGTTTCTTTTGCTCAAAAGCTGTCGAAAAGCTCAACAACTCCCCTACCAGCACTTTCTCTGAGCTTTTTTCGCCAGCAATCTTTTGGCCTTCCACCCTTACGCCAACTGACCAAAATCTAACCAAAAGCTTGACGAAAATTGTGGAGACCGGGACCCCACACAAAAAGTGCCGCCCCAAAGGGGCGGCACACAAACCAATCTATTAGCCAAAACTCGTTGGCAAGCCCGCGTCGTCAGACCCGCGGCGCATGCCTTTGCCTCGCGTGACTCTGCGAAGCCGTGAGCGAGAGGGAAAGGGATGCGCCGCGGGTCTGACGTCCGGAGCGGTGAAACCAGCAGTTGCCCTGCGCTCCGTGGTCGGTGAGGACAGACTACATGCCCGCGAGACCGCGGGCGGCGGTGGCGCACATAAACGCCAAGGCTAAAATCACGAGCGAGCCCGCAATGTCTGCCAGCACGCCCATTGCACGACGCTCAAACAACCAGCTCTCAAAGTGCGGGGCGACGTTGCGCCAAACACGCCACAGCAAGATGCCCATACCGATGACGCCTGGGATATTGAGCAGTAGGATCTCGGAGCACAAAAGACCGATCAGGTTGCCGGCGGCAAAACCAGCGTCGCCCTCGCAGTATTTGCGATAAATCATGTACAACATGTACGCCACAAACGGCTGCAGGCACGCAGAGATAAACGTAACCACCATCGAGGGGTCCTGAGAAAAGACATCGGTGAGTTTATCGACACTCGTGGCATCTTTCGAAGCCAAGAACAAGCCAATGACCACCACGGGCACCACGCCCAAGATAACCTCGACCAGAGTAAACAACTTAGCAGTCAGATCCTCGCTAGCCGTATTGAGGTGAGGCGCCCACTCAGGATGAGCATGCGCGCCAACCTTCTTGTCCTTCTCGACACGATCGACCTTTTTACCCTCGGCAACCCGACGACCAGGATCCTTGCGAGTTCCCGCCGCAGCAACCCGAGCCCGAGACTTCTTACCCATAACCAACACCTCACAAGAGGAAACGAATAGCCAACGCTACCCAGTGTACCCTCTAAGCAACGTCACCGCCCCAACCGGCCCCCACAAAAACGTGCCGCCCCATAAGGGGCGGCACACAAACTTCTTATCAGCTTTTCTGTAACGAGCACGCGACGACCCAACGCCGGAGCGCAGGGCGGGAAATGCCTTTGCCTCGCGCGACCCTGCGCAGCCGTGAGCGAGAGGGAAAGGCATTTCCCGCCCTGCGCTCCGCAGCAGCCAGCGCCAAGCGCTAGTAGTTCACCACCTGCTCCTCAAAGTACGCCTTCGGGTGGTTACACACCGGGCACACCTCAGGCGCCTCGGCACCAACGTGCAGGTGCCCGCAGTTCAGGCACTTCCACACCTTTACGCCCTCACGCTCAAACACCTCGCCCGACTCAATGCGCTCGACAAGCTTGTTATAGCGCTCCTCGTGGGCCTTCTCGACAGCACCGACGCCACGGAACTTTGCGGCGATCTCGGTAAAGCCCTCCTCCTCGGCGGTCTTGGCGAACTCGTCGTACATCGTGGTCCACTCGTAGTTCTCGCCCGCAGCGGCATCACGCAGATTGTCCAGGGTATCGGGGACGGCGCCGTCGTGCAGATACTTAAACCACAGCTTGGCGTGCTCGGACTCGTTGCCCGCCGTCTCGGCAAAAATATTCGAGATCTGAACGTAGCCGTCCTTTTTGGCCTTGGATGCATAGTAGCGATACTTGGTGTGTGCCTGGGACTCACCGGCAAAAGCGGTCTCGAGGTTCTTCTTGGTTTGGGAATTCTCAAAATCCATAGGTGTACTTCCCTTCAACGCATGCCGCCCGTAGGCTTCGAGCGGCCTCGTCTCTAGGATGCCCTCATGCCGAAAATCTAAACCTTACAATCCTGTTCTTCAGATTTGCACAGGCTAGATGCTCAGCCAGCGATCGCCCTCAGCTCGGCAAAAGCCCTCACGCTCCAGGTCGGCTAGAATGCCCGCGATCAAGTCGCGCTCGACCGGCCCACGCCCAGCCGCCGCTTCCATCTCGTTAACGCCCGCCACGGCATCAGCAAGCGTAATCCCCGCCGGCTGGCCATCGCGCGCTGCCAGCAACATACGCACGATATGCGCGCGCTTTTGGCGACGCGAGCCCTCAAACTTGGACTGACGGCTATAGCCCGCCGAGCGCCTGGACGGATTGGGCAGTGTCTTCTTAAGATATGCGCCATAATCTAGCAGCGCGTAATACCACGCACGCGGCGTGTCGGCATCGTCTTGAGGAACGGCAAAGGGCGCGATCTCGTCGGTCGCCGCACCAGGGGCCGCCGGACAGGCGGCTTGGATCAGCGGCACCAGCTCGCGATCGGGAACGGCCGGCACATCGGGAAAGAAATGATGCAAAAAGACCGTGCGCACGTTGGTCTCCAGATACACGCCCGGAAGATCAAACGCAAACGACCGGATACCCTGCGCCGTTGCCGGGCCAATACCAGGCAGAGCGACCAAGTCACGCGTCTCACGCGGAAACTCCCCGCCCCAGTCCTCTACAACGCGCTGAGCGGCCCCGTGAAGCGCCAGAGCGCGTCGGTTGTAGCCCATCCCCTGCCAAGCGTCCAAAACATCCGAAGGCGCGGCCTGGGCGAGAGCCTGGACAGTCGGAAAGCGATCGAGCCACGCCGGCATGCGCGCCTCCACGCGCGGCACCTGTGTCTGCTGCAGCATGACCTCGGAGAGCCAGATGATATACGGGTCGCGCGTTCGGCGCCACGGAAGGTCGCGATAACGCAGGACCCCTTCCGAACGAATCATCGAACGAAAGGGGTCCTGAATCATGGCTATGCTCCTTATGCGGCGCTATTCCTCCCGGTAAGCGCACGCGCAGGTGGCGTACTCGGGAAACGCTTCGCGGTCGGCGAACTTGGGATCGACGGCCGGGAACTGGCGGTGAGCGACGATGTCGCCGAGCGAAACGGAATCGAGGTAGTCGCGCATCAACGCCTGGGCTCCGGCCCACAGGGGATGATAGCAGCACGCGCCCATGCGCGCACAGTCACCATCGGGCGCGGTGCAATCGTTCATAACCATAGGACCCTGAACGGCCTCGACGACCTGGCGGATAGTGACGTCGTCCGGACTGACCTTGAGACGCATGCCACCGTGGACGCCACGCAGGCTCTCCACAATACCGGCCTGGACCAAACCGTGCTGAATCGAGCGGGCAAACGAATACGGGACATTGACCTCTTCGGCAGCGGTGCGAACAGAAAGCAAACACTCCGGATCCTCGGCAAGCATCGCCAGCATACGAAGGGCGTAATCAGTCTTCCTCGATATGTCCATTTTTCCCCTTTCAAGGAATACGAACAGCTCGAACGAGCTCCGGGGCCGAGCTTGTGTCGAGACGCTAAATGACCGCCAGGACATCCAAATGGTAAATCGGATATCCACTGAGTGCCGCGCTTGGAGCGAAATGCATCAGATGCGGCGCACAGTGCAATTTAGTATAACCTAACCCCCTGTCTCGTTGAACAGGTGTTGCGCAACAAAGCTGTTGTTCAGACAGATATACTTATTGGATTTTACTTGCGTTCCCGAAGGCGCGAGGATTCTGGGCGAAGATGCACCAGGGCGATCGTTCTATCGAAACAAAGTGCATCAAACGCAAAAAGCCACGTCCGAAGACGTGGCTTTAATTGCGTTGGCGGGAAGTACGGGGCTCGAACCCGCGACCTCCGACGTGACAGGCCGGCGCTCTAACCAAACTGAGCTAACTCCCCAGGCAGACGTTCGCGTTTGTTTCCGCTCGCGTGCGCTGCGGGGATTAGTATACACAGAAGTCTGTCCGGCGCGCAACAACTTTTTTGAAAAATTTTTTGGGGCCATCCGGGAGGGCTTCCGGGGCTGAGGGCGGGGGTTAAGTTTGCTGCTCTACAGTCCTGCGCAAGACGGAAA
>CABULX010000061.1 GCA_902492545.1 uncultured Collinsella sp.
CGCTCAAGCTCGTCAAGCGAACGATCGAGCGGCCACGCATTGTCGCGCCACTCAACACCAACTAATATGGCACGCTCGGGCTCGGGTGCCGTGGGAACAAGGGGGAAACGGGCCATTAGGCAGCCTCAATACGATGCAGGATTTCCTCAACGACCTCATCGATCGTACATTCATCCATATCGAACCACACGATGCGGTCATCGCGTTTAAACCACGAAAGCTGACGCTTGGCATAGCGACGCGAACACATCTTGATGAGTTCGCGAGCCTCATCCATAGAAATCACGCCGTTAAAGGCATCGATAATCTCTTTATAGCCAATCGCCTGCATCGAAGTCAGGGCATCTGCCAGCCCCTGGTCCATAAGACCGCGAACCTCATCGACAAGGCCCTGCTCAAACATCAGGTCGACGCGCAGGTTAATGCGCTCGTAGAGCATCTCACGATTACGCGTCAGACCAAACCACAAAGCGTGATAATGCTCGCGCGGAACACTAAACTGCGACTTTTGCTGCGCGTAGGACACTCCATCATCGTGCATTTCGAGAGCGCGAATCACGCGGCGAACATTATGGGGGTGGATGACCGCAGCGGACTCGGGGTCGCGCTCGGCAAGCAGGGCATGCAGTCCCTCCTCGCCAATACGCTCGGCAAGCTCCTGATAGCCCGCACGGCGATCGTCCTCAAGTTCGCCCGAGGGAAAGTCCATCTCATCGAGGGCGGCCTTGAGATACAGCCCCGTACCCCCGCAAAACACCGGCAGGCGGCCCTCGCCAAGCAAGCGCTCAACATGCGCGCGAGCGTCAGCCTGATAAAGCGCAGCAGAATATGCCACACCCGGCTCTACAATGTCGACGAGACGCAGCGGCGCCGTACACTCATCGGGCGTCATCTTTGCGGTACCGATATCCATGCCTCTATAGATTTGCATCGCGTCACACGACAGCACTTCGGACGAAAGACGAGCCGCTAAACGATCTGCGACATCACTTTTACCAACCGCGGTCGGACCGACAATCGCAACGGCGGAAAGGCCTGCCCCGTGAGAAATCATTAGCGCGGCTCGCCCACAACGGAGCCGGACAAATACCAGGTCTTGGCAACGTCAACGTCAACATCAACGATCTTGCCAACAAGCTGATCGATGCTGTAACCCTCGGGGATAGGCGCATGAACGGTCTGATTCTTGGGACTCTTGCCCAGCAGGACCGCATCGTTCTTCTTGCTCGTGCCCTCAATGAGCGCCGGCACCACAGCATGAAGCTCACCCTGGTTATACTCGTGTGCCGTGGTCTCGATAACCTTAACCAGGCGGTTGAAACGCTCGAGAATAACCTCATGCGGCGTAGGATCGTCAATCTCGGCGGCAGGGGTACCGGCGCGCTTGGAATAGATGAAGGTATAGGCCTGAGCATAACGGACCGTCTCGGCAAGTGAGAGCGTCTGCTCAAAGTCTTCTTCAGTCTCGCCCGGGAAGCCAACGATAATGTCGGTCGAGAGCGCGATATCGGGCATGCGGTTGCGGATGCGATCGACGAGCCCCAGATAATCCTCGCGCGTATAGCGACGATTCATCTCTTTAAGGATGCGCGTCGAGCCCGACTGAACTGCCAGGTGCAGCTGCGGCATGACGGCAGGCGTCTCGGCCATAGCGTCGATAGTCTCGGGCAGCAGATCCTTGGGATGCGAAGACGTGAAGAAGATGCGCTCCACACCCGTATCGCCCACGGCACGCAGCAGATCGGCAAAACGCGGCTTACCAAACAGATCGCGACCATATGAGTTAACGTTTTGGCCCAGCAGTGTAATCTCACGCACGCCCTGGCGCACCAAACCGGTCACCTCGTCGACAATCTCCTCGAAGGGGCGGCTCTTTTCGCGACCGCGCACGTACGGCACGATGCAGTAGGTGCAGAAATTATTGCAGCCCGTCATGATGGGCACCCAGGCGTGATACTGGGTCTCGCGATGCCACGGCATGCTCATGGCATCCGTATCCTCATACTCATTGGTGCGGATATGACGCTTGCCGTCAAGGAACGCCTCGGCAATGAGCTCGGCCACATGTGCGATAGAATGCGTGCCAAAGATGACATTAACGTTATCGACGTTGGTGAGCAGGCCCTCGCCATCACGCTGCGCGATACAGCCGCCCACGGCAACCACGCGCTTGCCCGAAGGCGAAGGTGGCAGGCTTTTGCAGGAATTGCACTGACCGTACAGGCGAGTATCGGCGGCCTCGCGCACGCAGCATGTCATGAAGACAACAATATCGGCATGCTCGGGATCGAGCGCCATGAGGCAACCATACGAATCGAGCAGACCGCTCACACGCTCAGAGTCATGCTGATTCATCTGGCAGCCAAAGGTGCGGATAAAGTAGGTTTTACCGGCAAGAATATCGCGTACGGAACGCTGGTCCATGTGCATAAGTCCTAACGATGGAGGGGGGGGGCGAATCGAGGCAAGCAGAAGCTATGCCACAGGCTTAACATCATCCATGACGACGTTATCCATAGCAGCTCGATTGATCTGGTGAACGTAAATAGAAAGACGGATGGCCGTGCGCGACTCCCCGTTAATAAGGATGTCGGAGAACACGGGCGCGCAGGAAATATCAAACCCGGTTGGAATCAAAAAACCGCGCGCAATAGCCACGGCCTTTATGGCCTGGTTGACCGCACCGGCGCCGACACACTGAATGTTGACGGGCACACCATCCTTGACCATGCCGGCGATGGCGCCGGCAACGGACGCGGGCGATGATTTGCTTGATACCTTCAGGCAATCCATGAAGAAACTCCTGCATTTAAAAGTACGTTTTAACTGCAATAACTGTATCGTACCGAGTGGACTCGGTAAAGGTACTATTCCTCTTTGGCAAGATCGAATGTCACGGTGATTCGATCACGCGAAACGCGAATCTTTGGGTCGCCGCAAAGGTTGAGATAGTACCGGGCGGCAAGGTCATTAAAGTCGCGCTCCACAGCACGCGAAAACTGTGCCATGTCATCCTTGGCAATACGTAGCCCACGACGATCCTTCGCGAGATCGACAGGAGCCGGCGCATGCGAGGACGAGTCACGCTCGCGCAGCAGACGCGCAGTCACACCGCGAACGGGCTTAATCTGCCCTGCCAAAATGCGATGGGCCGTGCGCTCGGACATTTCAAGACCCAAACCCGAGCAGATACGGATAAAGTCCTCGGCATCAGAGGCAAGGCCTAAACGATCAACAACCGGAAGCTCGCTCTCGTCATCAATGAACAGGAGACGAGACGTATCGAGCCGACTTGACGCCTGAGCATAAAGGGTCGCGGCAATCTCAGACGGAGAACCAAGATAGACATCGCAACCACGCAGCTCCTCGAGCGCAAACTCACAGGCAGCGCGAATAATATTATGCGGGCCGCGAGCACAGACATAACGTCCGTCCTCATCCTTGACGGCCTGGGGCCAGCTGGACTGATCGGCACGCTCACTAAGGCGGTCGGCCGCAACGCTCACCTTAAAGGCCGAGCCAAGATCGACACCGGACGTGACCACACGGGCCTCGTCGGTGTTCTGCTTAATCGAAAACAATGCCATGCCACGACCGTGAACGCCCCAACGGTCCATCTTCATGCTCTCGAGCTTTGAGGTAACGCGGGCATCGAAGATTCGCTCTTGCATATCCTGCGGAACACCCGAGCCGTTATCCAGAAAGACAAGCGTGCGGACGCCATCTTCTTTGGTCGTGGCGAGATAGACCTTGTCGGCGCCGGCATCGCGAGCATTACGGAGCATTTCGATGACGATATCCTCGACATGCTGAATGTCGTGCTTTGCCTGGCGCCGCTCGGCCTCCGAAACGCGGAGGCGGACATACCCCTCGCCAAGGTTCTCCTCGACGCGAAGGTTGCCCTCCCCCGACATCGACGCGATAAATGAGATGAGCTCGTTCGCGTCGCTCATGTTATTTAGCGATATCGACAGCGCGGCTCTCGCGAATCACGACGACGCGCACCTGACCGGGATACTCCATCTCTTCCTCGATCTGATGGGCGATATCGTGAGCCAGGACCGTGGACTGGGCATCGGAAATCTTGTCCGGCTGAACCATGACGTGGACCTCGCGACCAGCCTGCATGGCATAGGTACGCTCGACGCCGTCATGGGAGTTGGCGATCTCCTCGAGCTTCTCAAGGCGCTTGATGTAGTTCTCGGCAGACTCGCGACGGGCACCGGGGCGAGAAGCGGAGACGGCATCGGCGGCCTGTACCAGGACGTCGAGCACCGTGTTGGGGTCGACATCGGCATGGTGAGCCTCGATAGCGTGGACGATAACGGGCTTCTCGCCATAACGACGGGCAAGCTCGGCGCCGATGACGGCATGCGGGCCCTCGACGTCGTGGTCAATTGCCTTGCCCAGGTCGTGAAGCAGGCCGGCGCGCTTGGCGGTCACAACGTCCAGGCCAAGCTCGGAAGCCATCACGCCGCACAGATCAGAGACCTCGAGGGAGTGCTGAAGCACGTTCTGACCAAACGAAGTACGGTAGCGCAGGGCACCAAGGGTCTTGACGATCTCGGGGTGTAGGTCGTGAATGCCGGTGTCGAAAGCAGCCTGCTCGCCGGCCTCGCGCACGCGCTGCTGAACCAGGTCGGCAGCCTTGTGATACATCTCCTCGATGCGGGCGGGGTGAATGCGGCCGTCGGCGATGAGGTTCTCGAGGGCGACACGGGCGGTCTCACGACGGACCGGATCGAAGCTTGAAAGAACGACGGTCTCGGGCGTGTCGTCGATCACGAGGTTAACGCCGGAAACCTGCTCAAAGGTCCGGATGTTGCGACCCTCGCGACCGATGATACGACCCTTGAGGTCATCAGAGGGAATGTGCACGGAGGTAACGGTGACCTCGGCAGTGTGGTCGGCAGCACAGCGCTGAATCGCCAGGGACAAAATCTCCTGGGCGGTCTTGTGGCACTCGGCGCGAACCTGCTGCTCGGACTCGCGAATGATCGTGGCAGCCTCGTGGGTGACCTCGCCGCGAACCTTATCGAGGAGCTCCTTGTGGGCGTCCTCGCGGGTCAGGTCGGCGATACGCTCGAGCTCGGAGGTCTGCTTGGCGCAGAGCTCCTCAAGCTCGCGGGAGCGTTTCTCGACCTGACCGGCCTGGCTGGACAGCTGGTGCTCACGCTTGTCGAGGGCATCGTTTCGGCGATCGAGGGACTCCTCGCGCTGCATCACGCGGTTCTCGAGCGTACGAATCTCGCTCTTACGCTGCTTGTCCTCGGCCTCGGCGGCCTGCTTGTTCTTGATGATCTCCTCTTTGGCCTCGAGCAGAGCCTCTTTTTTGAGGGTCTCAGCCTGACGCTTTGCATCACCGATCAGGGACTCAGCCTGTGCGTGTGCCGACTGGATCTTTTCGTCGGCCTCGTGAAGACTACCCTGCTTGGCGGTGCGCATGTAGGCAATGGCGGCGATGGCACCCAAAACGAGGCCAACGAGCGCTGCAATGATAGGCATGCTCACTCCTTTTTATGGATTCGTTACACAACAAAGCGAACCGTCCTTACGAACGGCTCGCGACATTTGAGTAATATGGGCGCAGCTTATGCGGGTCGGATACAGATAAACATATAAACAAACTCATCACAGATGAGCACATATCACAAAGCAAATGACAGTGTTTATCGTACGTTGAACCGTAACAACTGTCAAATAAATGGACCCGGTACGGCGACTAAAACGCGGTGAACGGCGGGTACGCAAACCACATGTGTCTAAACTGCACATTCCTCATGTTCGGCATCGAGACGCGCCTTAACGGCATCGGCGGCGATGTGATACGAAAAGCCCTTGCACATCAAAAACCGAACCATTTTTTCGAATCCGCGCGTCTCTGGAACACGCCGCTTAGCGAGCAGGGCTGACGCACGCGCCAAATCGTCTTCGACGGCAAAATAATCCTCGGGATAACCGGGAATGTCATCGAGCACGACATGACGGCGCTTGAGCTCGGTCTCGATTTTACGCTGTCCCCAACCACGCCGCTTGCGTTCCTCGATAAAGTACGAGCAAAAGCGGTTCTCGTCTAAAAAGCGATACTCGGTGGCACGCTCGACGGCAAAATCGATCGCGGGCAGGTGAAAGCCATAGCGAGCCAGCTTGTCACGGACCTCACCCGTCGCATGGTCGCGGCGCGATAGCATCTCGGTCACCATGGTAAGTGCACATTTACGCTCGATGATCTGCACCGCCTCACGAAAGTTGTCCCAATCACAGGGAAGATCGGGGCGGTTTTTGACATACAGGCGCGCGACCCGCACGGGAATCCAAATGGACCGCTCAAAACCGTCTTCAAGCTCACAATCGATATGTGCGCAAGGCTTTTTGGACGCATACCCGCTCGAGAACGAGGAGGCCGCCTTCTTATCGGGAAAGACGACCGTGGCCTCGGTCACCGTATACGACATGAGCGTAACCGCTACTCGTCGTCATCATCGAGCATGGCGGAACCATCGATGGCGTAAAGCTCATCAAACTCCTCAGGCGCAGGCTGATCGGTCAGCTCGACCTCGGACGGAGCATCGTCATCAAACTCAAGTCCGCAGGCAAGGCGAACCTTATGCTCAATCTCGTCGGCGCAATCGGGGTGTTCGCGCAGGAAAGCCTTGGCGGCCTCGCGACCGTTGCCGAGCTTGTCCTCGCCATAGGCAAACCAGGAGCCCATCTTCTTGCAGATGCCGCACTCGACAGCCATGTCCAGAATTGAGCCCTCCTTAGAGATGCCCGTACCGTACATGATGTCGAACTCAGCAGAACGGAACGGAGCGGCCACCTTGTTCTTAACGACCTTGGCGCGCACGCGGTTACCGATAACCTCGTCCTTAAGCTTAATGCTGTCGATGCGGCGAATGTCGATACGCACCGAAGAGAAGAACTTAAGGGCGCGGCCGCCCGTCGTAGTCTCGGGGTTGCCGAACATGACGCCGATCTTCTCACGCAGCTGGTTAATGAAGATGCACGTCGTGTTGGACTTAGACAGCGAGCCGGCGAGCTTGCGGAGCGCTTGGCTCATCAGGCGAGCCTGAAGACCGACCGTAGTGTCGCCGATTTCTCCCTCGATCTCGGCACGCGGGGTCAGCGCGGCGACGGAGTCGACGACAATGGCATCGATGGCGCCGGAACGCACGAGCATGTCAACGATCTCGAGCGCCTGCTCGCCCGTATCGGGCTGAGAAATGAGCACCTCGTCGATATCCACGCCGATGCGCGCGGCATACGTGGGATCGAGCGCATGCTCGGCATCGATAAATGCCACAACGCCGCCCATTGCCTGGGCCTCGGCCAGGATCTCGAGCGAAAGCGTCGTCTTACCGGAGGACTCGGGACCGTAAATCTCGACGATACGGCCGCGCGGCACGCCGCCGATACCCAGAGCGGCATCGAGGGCCAGAGCGCCCGTGGGAATGGCCTCGACCTCGAGCTCGGGACCACCGTCGCCGTACCTCATGATGGAACCCTGGCCGAATTTCTTCTCGATCTCGGCCTTGGTGGTGGCGATCATCTCATCGCGCTCTTTACCCGTCGTGCGAGCATGAACGGTACGTACGGGACCTGAATTCTTGGCCATGAATAGCCCTCCTCTTAACAACCTGAATCGATAATAAACGAACGGCTGTTCGTGGTCAACCGTTCAGGCCAATCATATACAGGCAGTCTTTCCAAAACCCAACCAAACGCCGACCAAACACTGACCAAATGCTTGACCACAAAGGGCCAAATAAGAGCAAGGAAGGCAAGAATACGTCTACAACCAGCACAAACGCCAAATGAGCCTAAGGTCCCTATCTCCACAATTAAGGGGCCCGGAGGCCCCTTAAAACACGTCTATTCCATAGAATCGAGCACGCAGACAATGCGACCCAGTGCCTCCGCGACCGCATGGGCACGAACACACGAACGATCGCCCTCATAGCGACAACGAATGGAGTCCACGACCGGCACGCCCCCATCGGCCGAGCGATACGCCCAGCCAATATAAAAAGTGCCAGCCGGATCGTCCTCGGTCCCTCCACCGGGGCCGGCATAGCCAGTCGCGCTCACGGCAATATCGCTCTGGTACAGCTCCAGCGAACCCGACGCCATCTCGCGCGCAGTTTGATTCGACACCGCGGTGTAGCGATCGAGCGTCTCCTGCTCAACACCCAGCACGCGATGCTTAATCTCATCGCAGTAGGTCACCGCACCGCCACGCAGCACCGCCGAGGCGCCCGGGATATCCGCAATCGTCGAGGCGATCATACCCGCCGTCAGCGACTCAGCCGTCGAAACCGTCACGCCCCGAGCGCTCGCGCGCTCGACAATATCGCGTGCGAGCTCTTCGTTATGCGCGGCAATCTGCTCAAATGATTCCGTCATGCCCACCAGGACCTAGACCGAAAAGACGATCTTGCGGCAGTTCCAGAAGTACTGGGCGCCCGAGACAATGGTCAAAATCACGGCGATGACGTACAGGAAGCGCGACACCGAATAGACGCCGAGCAGCAGCGACACCGGCCCCAGCTGAAGACCGGCCATCGCAAAAACGCACAGGTAACCGCAGATGGAGACCATCGTGGTTGCCGTCTTGTACTTGCCGAGCTTATCGGCCGCAACGACCACACCGGCCGCACTCGCAACCATGCGAAGGGCGCTCACCAGAAGCTCACGGAACAGGATAATGAACACGGACCACACGGTCACCGCGCCAAAATCCAAGAACAGCAGCAGGGCCGAGAACACGAGCAGCTTATCGGCGATGGGGTCCAAGAATTTACCGAAGTCGGTGATCTCGTTGCGCGAACGCGCCAGATAACCGTCGACCTTATCGGTGCACGACAGGATCACGTACAGAATGAAGGCAGCGGCGGCGAGCGGGCCGTCGAAGGTGCTCCAATCCGTACCGGCAACACTCGTGTGAGAAAGCGCCGACACGATCATGAACACCGGGATAAAGACGATGCGAACGCACGTCACGATGTTGGCGGGCGTCCAAACACTCGTCAGTTCCTTATTGCTCTCGTTAGCCACGACGCTCTCCTACTCCACAACATGACCGATAAGCTCATAGCAGAAGCTATCGGTAAACTCGACCGTCAGAATATCGCCCACGGACGCCTCGCTGGCGTCCAAGTGAACCGCGCCATCGGAATCGGGCGCCTGGAACCAGGCATGGCCGATCAGCTCGGCGCCATCCTCGGTCTCTTCGATACCGTCGACGATCACCTGGGCGCGCTCGCCCACATGGGCGGCGGTGGCGGCAAAACCGAGCGACTCGGCCAGGTCCATGGCCTCCTGGGCGCGCTCGAGCTTGACCTCTTCGTCGACCTGACCCTCCATCTTAGCGGCCAGGCTGCCCTCCTCCTGCGAGTAGGCAAAGACGCTCGTGTAGTCAAAGCCGACGGTGTCCATAAAGTCGATAAGGTCGCGGAACTCGTCGTCGGTCTCGGTCGGGAAGCCGACCATGGCCGTGGAACGGATCACGATGCCGGGGATACGCTCACGAAGGTCGCGGAACAGATCCTCGAGCTCCTGGCGCGAACCGGAGCGACGCATGGCCTTGAGAATGCGCGCGTCGCAGTGCTGCACGGGGATATCGATATAGGGCAGCACCTCGGGCGTATCACGAATGGTCTCAATGAGCTCGTCAGTCATGCCCTCGGGCTGCAGATAGAGCACGCGGACCCAGACGTTGTGCGGGCGCACGGCCTCGGCGACGGCACACAGCAGCTGCGCCAGATTGCGCGGCGAGCCATCGGCGACGTCCTCGTCGGCAAAGTCGGTACCCCAGATGCCCGTGTCCTGGCCGATCAGCACGATCTCGCGCACACCGCCGGCAACCAGGTCGCGCACCTCGGAGATGATGCTCTCGGCATTGCGCGAATGATAGCGGCCGCGGATATAGGGAATCATGCAGAAGCTGCAGAAACGGTTGCAGCCATCGGAAATCTTGACGTAAGCGACAGCACCCTCGACGGTACGTTTGACCTGCGGGATATAGGCTGCAATCTCACGCTCGACACCCAGCACGCCATCGATGACCGCCACGATGCCATCTTCCTCGTCGGCCTTCACAAAGGCAGCGACCTCGGGCAGCTCGTCAGGCAGGTCATCGCCATAGCGCGACGGCACGCAGCCGCACATGACGATGGGGCAAGAACGAACGCCGTCCTGAACCTCGTTGGCGAGCTCGAGCGTGGTCTCGATGCTCTCGGACGTTGCGGAGGCGAGGAACGAGCAAGTATTGACGATGGCGATGTCGGCATCCTGCGGGTCGAATGCCTCCTCGTAGCCCGCGGCGGTCAAAAGAGAACGCATGCGGTCGGTGTCAACCTCGTTCTTAGCGCACCCGAGGGTGATGTAGAGCACGGAGCCCAACGGTGTATCCATGTTGGAGAGCGGTCCTTTCGATTGATATTAGCGGTAGTTGGTGAACTGCAGCGGCTGGCCGTAGTCCTGGTCGCGCAGGAACTGAATCACGGTCTGCAACGCGTCCTTCGAAGCAGAGGAAACACGCAGCTTGTCGGCCTCGATGGTCACCTTGACCTTGAGCTTTTGATCCTTGATGTCCTTGTTGATCTTCTTGGCGGTCGCCTGGTCGATACCCTCGACGATATGGCCGAGCACGCGCACGGTGCCGCCCGATGCCGCCTGCGGAGCATCCCACGAGACAGCCTTGAGGTCGATGCCGCGCTTGATGAGCTTGGAGCTCAGCACGTCAACAATCTGTTTGGAGACAAAGTCGGCCGGGGCGTTGATCGTAAAGAGCTTCTCGCCCTTCGAAAGCTCGATCGTGGCGCCGGAATCCTTAAGGTCATAG
Organism: uncultured Collinsella sp.; assembly: GCA_902492545.1. Lineage (GTDB taxonomy): Bacteria > Actinomycetota > Coriobacteriia > Coriobacteriales > Coriobacteriaceae > Collinsella. Next base: position 10,844 of record CABULX010000061.1, read on the forward strand.
CGCTGGGAAATCTCGCGCGTGGTCTGCTGGAAGGCGTTGTCGACCTCTTGCATGTTGACCTCGGACACGACGTCGAAGCTGGAATCTTTAGCCATGATGTTTCCTTTCGCGTACGAGCGGCCTAGTAGCTATCGTACGAATTGTCGGTAGAATCGGTGGGTGTCTGACCGTCAGTTGCGGTATCGGCGCCATCCGTGGACTGGGCATCGGTACCATCGGTGGTGTCGGTACCATCAGAACTTTCACCATTCTCGGAATCAGTCGTCTCCTTCTTAGGAACGGTGATCGTCACACGAGCCACGCCCGAGGTCTTGGTATCGTAACGGACCTTTTCACCGTTCTTGGTAACGGTAACATCGGAAGGCTTGGACGTGGTGATCTCGATCGAGGACTCGGGCGTGTACTCCTGCTCAAAGGGGCCAGTCGCCTGAGCGCCATAGACCGACTTGCCGTCGACCTTGATCTCAATCCACGCGGTCTTTCCCTTGGCAACGGAAACTTTGACCTTCGTGACCTCGTTCTCTTCCTTCTTGGCCGTCGTCTTGGTAGCGTCCGAATCAGTCGACTCATCCGTCGGCTCATCGGTGTCTTCGTCCTCGTCGACCGTTTCGGTCTTCTTAGAAGACTTCTTGGTCGTCGTCTTGGTGGCAGTGGGCGCCTCGGGCGTGGTCTCGGGCGCCGAAGATGCGCAGCCGCGCAGAAGCACCACGATGAGCACGATCAGCAGCAACGCCACGGCACCGATGCCGGCGTAGACGATACGCGGATCGAGCCCGTTGTTTTGAGGAGTACGGGATCCGCCGCGTCCACGACCGGAACTGCTGCGGCCGCCTCCCTGAGGCATACGACCACGATTGCTATCGGAACGGCCGCGATAGCCGCCCTGGCCCTGAAGGCTGCGCTGACCCGAGCGGGGCGCAAGTTCACCGCGGCCTTGATAGCCACGTTGGCCCGAACGCGGAGCCGAAGAGCGCTGGCCATACGGCTGTGATTGAGAGCGAAGACGCGGCGTCACCTGCGTGGTATCGGCATCCGCATAGCCACCGCGAGAGCGTCCGGTGGAGACACCACGGTGACCGCGATCTGAATAGCCGCCGTCGCCGTAGCCGGCACGAGGGTCACGCGCCACGCCGCGGGCAGCGGGAAGTGCACGGTCCTCGGGCATCGGCGTACTGCGGAACCGGTCACGCTGTGAGCGAATCTCCTCGCCCGAACCCGTCTCAGTAATATAACCGGCCTGCTGAGGACGCTGTCCATAGCGGGTCGAACGACCGCCCTGAACCATCAGGAAGCGCCCGTTATCGACCGAGGAACGCGAATTGACGTAGCCGGCGGCGTCCTGAAAACGACCGCCCTGCTGCGACGTTTCGCGTTCGTATGCCATCAGGTCGTCAAAGTAGGCATTGACGACCTCGCGCGGATTGAGGCCCAAAAAGCGAGCATAGCTCGAAATCATGCCCTGTGCATAGCCGCGCGGCGGCATCGAAGCAAAGTTACCGGTCTCGAAAAACTCGATGATCTGCGGCCTGATTTTGATGGTGTTGGCGACCTGCTGAATGGAAAGGCCCATTCGGCGACGCTGCTCGAGCAGCATGTCACCAAAGCGTGCAGCCATCAGAATCCTCCAAACTCACGATCTTCACGTGCCATCTCGGCGTCGACAGATTCCAGCGCGGCAAGCCCCTCCTCGTCCAACAGGACCTCGCGCGGCTTGGAACCGTCGGGCGGGCCGACGACACCCTTTTCTTCCAGCATGTCCATAATACGCCCGGCACGTGCATAGCCAACCTTCAGACGACGTTGCAGGCCAGATGTGGAGCCCAGCTGCGATTCCACCACAATATGGGCGGCTTCCCAAATGAGCGGATCATCGTCTTGCGGCTCAGCTACTCCGGTGCGGACAATGCCGCCGCCACCCACCATGGACATGGAAGCGGGCGCCACGGCAGACAGGATCTCCTCGTGGTAGTCGGGCTCGCTCTGCGACTTGACGAACTCGACAATCTCGTTGATTTCGTCATCCGAGACAAAGCAGCCCTGGATACGGCGAGGCTTGCCCCAGTCGACCTTGGAGAACAGCATGTCGCCCAAACCGGTGAGCTTTTCGGCACCCATCTGGTCGATGATGACGCGCGAGTCGATGCCCGTGGCGACGTTAAAGGCGATGCGATTGGTGATGTTGGCCTTGATGAGGCCCGTCACCACGTTTGAGCTGGGACGCTGCGTGGCCACGATAAGATGAATACCGGCGGCACGGCCCAGCTGTGCAATACGCACGATCGAGGCCTCGACATCCTTACCGGCGACCATCATCAGGTCCGAGAGCTCGTCAATGATGATGACCAGGTAGGGCATCTTTTGCGGCGGGTTGTCGTAGTGTTCAAACTCGCCGGCGGCCTGCTTTTCGTTGTAGGTCGAAATCTTGCGAACGTTGAGACGCTCGAAGACCTTCAGGCGACGCTCCATCTCGG
>CABULX010000062.1 GCA_902492545.1 uncultured Collinsella sp.
CAGCCTGCTCCATCTTCTCCACGATCACGTACATGTTGGTGACCTCGCCCACCGCAAGCTGGTCTTTAATGCCATAGTGGTCGAGGCAGGTACCGCAGGTGAGAATCTCGACGCCCTGCTCGGCCAGGCCCTTCAGGTCATCGAGCACCGGCGAGCCCTCGACGGTGAGCTTGGCGCCGCCGTTATAGAACAGCATGGTCGCGGGCAGCTCCTCCTGCTGCGTCACGGCAAAGATAAACGCCTTCATGAGCTTGTGGCCCAGCTCGTCGTCGCCACGGCCCATGCAATCGGTGTAGACGGAAATGACGAGTTTGCCCTTGCCGGCGTTGGCGTCGCAGAAAGCGGCACCGTCCTGCTCGGGGTCCGCAACGGCCACGGCACCGGCGGTCGTGACGGTCACGTGCCACTCGGCGTCCGAGATCTTCTCGACCGAGGCCGCGCAGCCCTTCTCCTGCGCCATCTTGGAGATGTTCTTGACGGCGGTCTCGTTATCGACCGAGGTCACGACGGTGCCCTCGCCATCGAGCTGCTTCAGGGCTTTGAGCGTCTTGACGACGGGCAGCGGGCAGGCATCGCCCATGGCATTGACTTCAATTTTGGTAGACATAGCAAAATCCTTTCGAAAGAACCGTTCTAGAGAACGGTAAACAGTTACATAAACGTGCGGGCTAGCGAACAACGCGAACGGCAGGACCGCCCGGCACCGGCTCGCACACGCGGCCGATTGTGGCGGCAACGCGCCCCTCGGCATTCAGGCGACGCGCAAGCTCATCCACATCCGCCGCGGGCGCCGCGATAAGCAAACCACCAGACGTCTGCGGATCGTACAGCGCGTCGAGCATACCCGACTCCAGGTCCTCGTCAGCAGCCACACGCGGGCCAAAGAAGTCCTGGTTGCGGTAGGAGCCCGCGGGGATAATGCCCAGACGCGCCATATCGAGCACCTGGTCAAAGAGCGGCACCGCCCCCGACGCAAGCTCAACCTGCACGCCCGAGCCCTCGGCCATCTCACACGCGTGCCCGATCAGGCCAAAGCCCGTAATGTCGGTGCAGCCGTGAAGTTCGAGCCCCTCGGCCAGACGAATCGGCGCCTCGTTGAGGATGCGCATCGAGTCAAACATGGCCGCGGCCTCGTCCTGCTCGATGAGCTCGCCCTTAATGGCCGTGGTGATAATGCCCGAGCCGATCGCCTTGGTCAGCAGCAGAACATCGCCCACGCGTGCGCCGCTGTTGGCGAGCATGCGGTCGAGCGCGACAAAGCCGCTCACAGACAGGCCATACTTGGGCTCGTCGTCGTTGATGGTATGGCCGCCCGCGATGGAGCAACCCGCCTCGACGCACTTGTCGGCGCCGCCCGCCAGAATCTGACCGGCAACCTCGATGCCCAGACAACTGGGTATGCAGAGTAGGTTCATGGCATGGCTCGGCCGCCCGCCCATGGCGTAGATGTCCGACAGCGAGTTGGCCGCGGCAATCTGGCCAAACAGAAACGGGTCGTCGACCATCGGCGGGAAGAAGTCGATGGACTGCACAAGCCCCAGGTTCTCCCCTACGCGGAAGACGCTCGCATCGTCGGAGGTATCGAACCCCACGAGCAAGTTGTCGTTATGCACATTTGGCAAGTCGCCCAGAACCTGGGCGAGGGCTCCGGGAGCCAACTTAGCGGCTCAACCGCTCGCGGCAGTCATAGACGTAAGCTTAATCTGATCGTCAGCCATCGATACCTCCTCTCATCGGTCAATCATTTTCTCCCAGTATACGCATGAATGCGAGCCTGCGGCGGATGCATTAATTGAGCGCCTGTGCGCGAATCGCCGCGCCGATGGCGCCGGCAAAGCGAGCCTGGGGCGAGGTGGTCACCGGCGACCCCAGTAGCTCGCCCAACCGCTCCACCACGAAGGCGTTCTCGCACAGGCCACCGGTCAGGTAGTACGGGGCGCCCGCGGCCTGCCCGGCCATGGTCGCCACGCGCGAGACCACGCTGTCGATCACGCCACGCGCAATGTTCTCGCGCGGCTCACCGCGACCGATCAGGCTGATGACCTCGCTTTCGGCAAACACCGTGCACATGCTGCTGATCTTGGTGGGCTCGCCGGAACGCGCCAGGTCGGCCATCTGCTGCTGGGAAATACCTAGGCGGTCGGCCATGATCTCCAAAAAGCGCCCCGTGCCGGCGGCGCACTTGTCGTTCATGGCAAACTTGACTACGCGACCGCCCTTGATCTGAATGACCTTGGTGTCCTGGCCGCCCACGTCAATCACCGTGCCGTGATCGCCAAACAGGCGCACGGCACCAGTGCCGTGGCAGGTAATCTCGGTCACGACCTTGTGCGCATAGGGCACGGCAACACGGCCGTAGCCAGTCGCGACCACGCGAACATCGTCGCCCGTCACGTCATAGCCGGCTGCGGCGAGCTCACCGCGTAGACGCTCGGCCGCATCGACCGACGAATACCCCGTCGGCATGACGCAGGTCCACGCAATGGCGCTGTCCGTCTCCACCACCGCAGCCTTCGCGGCCGTCGAGCCTATGTCGATACCAATGCCAACCACGGCATCCTCCTTCTATGCGGCAAAGCGGCTGGTTCTTTGCCGCATTCGTCCTACAGGGTTTCGATAAAGGCAGCGATGCGCGTCTCGATCTGGCCCATGTCACCGTTGCTGTAGTCGGTCTCGATCTTCATATACGGAATACCCGCGCCCTCGACGGCCTCCTGCATGCGCGCACTCTCCACGTTAAAGGTGTGGCACGCCTGGAGCACGCTCTCCACTACGCCATCGACGTGATACTTCTCGCACATGGCCAGCGTATTTTCCATACGACCGTCGTTGGGCGTCATGACCGAGCAGTTAATGTCCAGGTAGCGATCGGCGATAGCGCGCAGAATATCGGGAGCCTCCGGGTCGATCATCATGGCCGCCGTGCGCTCGCCCGAGCAGTCGTCCATGCACACGACCACGCCGCCGTTGGACTCGATGGTGCGACCGATCTTGTTGATCACGCCGCCCACCGGGCAGCCGGTGATCAGAATGCGCTTGGCATCCGCCGCGATCGGGCGCTCGCCTGCGTCGTAGGACTCACGCAGCTTGGCGACCTTTTGCTCCAGCTGCTGCGTATAGGCCTCGATATCAAAGCTAAACGTACCGGCGAACATGGTGCTCATCAGGTCGACGCCGCTCATGGCCGCCGGCTGGTTGGCCTGCAGTGCGAACATCTCGAGCTGGGCCGCACGCAAGCGATTGCGACGACGGACGGCAGCGCGCAGATCATCGTCGGTAATCGTGATGCCGTAGAAGCCCTCGAGCTCTTCCTTGAGCAGGCGGCACTCCTCATACCAGCCTTCACGCTCGTAGGCGCGGTCGCGACCCTGCGGCAGATGCAGAATGTGCGTGCGCTTGAGCTCGTTGAGTAGCTCGTACATCTTCTTCTTGCCGTCGCAGGTGGTCTCGCCGATGATCATGTCGCTAAAGTACGTAAACGGGCACTTTTGCGAGTAGGCGAAGCCGTACGTCGACTTGATGAGCGGGCAGAGATTTGCCGGCAGCACCTTCTCGGCCTCGGGAATCACCTCGTCGGACGTGCCGCACAGCGCCACGCTCGCAGCCCCCGCGGCATCGATAATCTCGAGCGGCGTGTAGCTGCACAAAAAGCCGACCAGGCGATTACCCGCCTGCTTATAATCCTTGACGCGAATAAACGCCGCCTTGCGCTGCTCGTTGAACTCCTCAAACGTGGACGGCAACGGCTGCTCAATATTTTCCGACATATAACTCCTTAACAAACCTTTTAGTCAACCAAGGAAACGGCTTTCCCAGGTGCCCGAGGTTGCCGTGAAAGAGAAGCGCCGCGTACTTTGGTACGCAAACGATGGTTTGAACGGCAAGATCGGGTGCCTGGGGAAGCCGCCGGGACGGATACCCCTAAATGGTTTCCAAGAAAGCCTCAATCCTGGTTTGCAGTTGGCCTGCATCCTCGCCGGCGTAGTCGGTCGTGATGTGCATAAACGGAATGCCGGCCTCCTCGGCAGCCTTCTCCACGGCAAACGACTCCATCTCGTAGAGCGTGCAGAACTGCAGGGCCACGTCGACGATGCCGTCGGCATGCAAGTCCTTGGCCATCTGGACAATGTCCTTCATACGCTGATCGTTGGGCGTAAAGACGGCGCAGTTAATCTTAAAGTAGCGCTCGGCGATGGCGTCGAGCATCTCGTCGACCGTCTCACCGGACTCGTCGACCAGGTCCTTGTAGTAGCGCGAGCCCGTGCAGGACTCCTCGCCTACCACAACGCCGCCGGCCTTCTCGATGAGGTTGAACAGCTTCCAGTTGGGCACGGCCATGGGCGTGCCGGTGTACAGGATGCGCTTGGTCCCCTTGGGCGCCACGCCCTCGCCGGCCTCAACGCGCTGCTCGCACTCGGCGGCCATCTCGTTGATGGCTCCGGTCAGACGCGGCGTGTCGTCCATAAAGGCGGCCTGAACGGTCAGCAGGCTGTCGAGACCGCTGATGGGCGCCGGATCGGCAGCGCGCGTGGCAGCGAGGCGCTGCAGGGCGCGACGCTTCTCGTTGACGGCGTGGATGGCAGCCTTCAGGCGCTCGGGCGTAATCTTGACGCCGCACTCTTCCTCGATCTTGGCGGCAAGCTTTTTAACCTCGGCCTTCCAGGTCACGAGCGTCGACTCGTCGTGCACGTTGGGGATATCCATGACGTACATGTTCTTTTGCGTGGCAAAGAACTCGTAGGCCTTCTTCTTGCCATCGCAGGTGTTCTCGCCCACCACCAGATCACTCGACTCAATGTAGGGGCAGACCTCGCCCAGCTTAAAGCCGGCAAAGCTCTTGATGAGCGGGCAGGTGTTGCGCGGCAGATGCTCCTCGACCTTGTCGGTCGCCCAGTCGGCACCCGAGCACAGGCCAACGGGGATGCCATCGCAGGCAAGCACGATCTCCTCGGGCACGTACACACAGAACGAACCGACGATCTTGGTGGCCTCGCCGGCCTCCTTCTTGTCGAGCATCTCCTTAATACGGCCGCTGTGGATGTTGGTGGCGACAAAATCCAGGTAGGACGTGGACTTGGGGCGATTGTTCTGCGTCAGGAACATATCGCCGTACATCTGGCCCACAGCGCCCAGCAGCATGTCGTGATCGGCAAGATTCATGCCGAGGCTCTCCCACATCGGATGGAAATCGAATTCTTCAGCCATGACGGTTCCCCTCTCGAACCAAATACGGATAACTACGGTATTGCTGCACGGTGGGCGGCGAAAACCCAGCCGTGCCTAAACCCGGAATTTTGGGGAACCTGCTTTGCGGTCGATTATTTAGTTGTGCGTCGTCTCTCCCGGAGCCGTGAACATACCTGCTCATATGCGACTCCGAGCCATATACAGGGCGCGCGCGGTAACGCGGCGAATGTATGTCGTCTGCGGCATGTGCGCGTCCTCCTTTACAAGTTAAGGTCAACTATATCAACGGTCGTCGACCATGCGAACACCGTTGACATTCGTACGACAGCGTCGTGTGCCGCCGTTTAATAAATAATTATCTGTGTTGATAAGAGTTTGTCATTCCCCATTAGGCGAACGGCAAGACAAAGCCGCCGAGACTTATATCCCCGACGGCATTACCCGGCGCTACCGACAAACCAGATGGATCCTGCTGGCATCAAAATGCATACGCAGGGTCTCGCCTTCTTGCGGTAACCCATCCGCTGGTACGCTCAATTTGTTGACCTTCCACTGCAGACGCGTTGGCGCATCGGCCCGCGGCGCATCCAACAGCACCAGGCGCTCAAAACGCGAATCGCTCACGCGCGCCACGTGCAGGTCGTAGCTGTTGCGACCCCGCTCGGCACGGTTGTCCACATGGAAGTAGCTCGCGCGAATGCCCAGGTACGCCACATTATCGGGAACCTCGCGACCCACGTTAAAGGTCATGCCCCAATCGAGCGCCTCAACTTCTTCGTCGCCGATCTTGCGCGCCCGGCTTGTGTTCTTGCAGCCCGTCAGGCGCAGCGCCGCCAGCGTCTGCGGACGGCGGACCACGTCCTCGACGGAGCCGATCTCCTCAACATGCCCGTCGTGCATCACGCAGATGCGCTGGCACAGGCGGCACGCTTCGTCGATGTCGTGGCTCACATAGAGCACGGTGCGGTTGCATACATCGAACAGGTCGAGCATGTTCTGTTCGAGGGCGCTCTTAAGATAGGAATCGAGTGCGCTCATGGGCTCGTCGAACATAAAGATGCCCGGGTGAGCCGCCACCATACGGGCAAGCGCCACACGTTGCTGCTGACCGCCCGAGAGGCGCGCGGGATAGCGGTCGGCAAAATCGGCTAGGCCAAAGATGCCCAGGTAGCGCTCGGCAAGTTTTTTACGCGCCGCGGCGTCGCCCGCGTCCTTTACGCCGGCACATACGTTATCGGCCACCGTCATGTTGGGAAACAGCTGATAGTTTTGGAACAGCAGGGCGCATTTGCGCTCCTGGGGCGACAGGTTGATGCCCGCCGCCGAGTCAAAAAAGGTCACGCCGTTGACGACGATCTTGCCCTCGTCGGGCGTCTCCACACCGGCAATGCAGCGCAAGGTGCAGCTCTTGCCGCAACCCGAGGCACCGAGCAGCGCCACACGCTCCTCGCCGGCCTCAAGCTGCATGTCGAGCATAAACCCGGGATAGCGCTTTTTAATATCCAGAACGAGCGACATGGCCTATCGACCTCCCTGCGAAGCGGCATCCTCGCGCATGAGCTCGGCCAGCGCCTCGCGATCGATACGCAGGGCGTCGCCGCCCACCGGGTCGAGCGAATCGCCCTGTCCGGCGAGCTCTTTGGCCTGCTTGCGCTTCGCACGCGAAAGGCCCCGCTCGCGATACTTTTGCGAATGCGCGGTGTACATGTTGATGAACAGGATGACCAGGAAACTAAACACAATCACAACGGCGACCCAAAAGAGGGCCACCGAGGTGTTGCCGCCCATCCACTCAAAGTAGATGGCGATGGGGATGGTCTGCGTAATGCCGGCGTAGTTGCCCGCAAAGAACAGCGTGCAGCCAAACTCGCCCATGGCACGCGCGAAGGCGAGCACCGTGCCGGCGGCAATCGAGGGCCAGCCGAGCGGCATCATGAGCTTGGTGAAGATGCGACGCTCGGACCAGCCCAGCGTGCGTGCCGCATCGAGCATCTGCGTGTCGAGGCTCTCGAAGGCTCCGAGTGCCGTGCGGTAGACCAGCGGAAACGACACAACGACGGCCGAAATGACCGCCGCGGGCCAGGTAAAGACGATCGAGATGCCGTGCGCGATGAGCCACTGGCCCACCCCGGTCGAACGGCCAAACAGAATAAGCAGCAAAAAGCCGCACACCGTAGGCGGCAGCACCATAGGAATCGTAAAGACCGAATCGAGCAGGCCCTTGATGCGACTCGAGGTACCCATGGTCTTCCACGCGGCGAACAGGCCCAGCGCAAACGCGATCACCAGGGCAAGACCGCTCGTTTTAATGGACACCCAAAACGGGCGATAGTCAATGTCGCCCAAAAAGGAAGCCAGAGAGGTCAAGGGCCCCTGCTCATCCCGCAACACGACAGACGATGCTTCTACCATGTGAGCGCTATCAAGCCAACGCGCGCCGCCCTTGGCATCACCCGAGGCTGATGCAATCACCACATAACGGTCCCCATCCGCACCGCGCTCGTCAAAGCTATAGGTATACCCGCCGGCATCAAACGTTGTTTCCGCCGTGACATACCAAGGAAGATCCACGTCCCCCAGCTGCGCACCTCCCATGCAGTTTGCGCTGTCGAGCTCACAGACGAGGACCTTGAGACCCGATACACACTCGTTGTCCTGCAGATCCAATCCAAACTTCTCGACCGCCTTGGGCGATATCCACACCACAACGCGATCGGCAGCAGGCGCCACCACAAGGTCCACGTCCTCGTCAACGGGAAACCGGTAGCCCTCAGGCTGGCTCTCCATGGCACGAGCGGTCCCCTTGGCCAACCGCTCAAAACCCTCGATCCCATAGGAAAGCCCATGAGCGGTCGCAGCAACCTGGGCCCCGTCCTCAGCGTCCCCAGCAAACGCAAATCCCGGCACCCAGCAAAGCACGAAGGTCAAAGCACAGGCGACAAGCATGCGGAATCTATTAAGCACGAAAAGCTCCAAGCGAATACAAGGACGGAGTGAAACACAAAACGATGGAATTATCGCGCCAAGCCGCACTACGCGGAAAGCTCAAAGCCGTACTTGGCCCAAATCTTCTGCGCCTTCTTGTTGGTCAGACAGAAGTCGATGAATGCCTTGGCCTCGTCGGCGTGCTCGGAACTCTCGGCAACGGCACCCGGATACACGATGGGCTTGTGCGAGTCCTCGGGACACACAAAGGCCTCCTCGATGCCGTCGTAGCGGAAGATGTCGGAGCTATAGACAAAACCAGCCACGCAGTCGCCCGTAGAGACGTAGGCAGCAGCGGTACCAACTTTGTCGGCCAGGGCCACCTTGTCGGCGATCTCGGAAGCATACTCGCCGTCGTCGCCCTCGGTGCCGGTGTAGAGGCCCACGGAAGCCAGCGCCTGGTTAGCGTACTTGCCGGCGGGAACGGTCTTGGCGTCGCCGATGGCGATCTTGCCGTCCAGATTCGCGACGTCGGCGATGGCCTCGACCTTGGTGTCGGAGCCCTCGGCGCGGATGATCACGAGGTCGTTGACGAACATATCCTCACGGGTGTCGGCGTCGACGAGCTCGGCGGCCTCGGCGTCATCCATGGTGCCCTTGGAGGCCGTGATAAGCACGTCGACGGCGGCACCGGCGCGCATTTGCTCGACAAGGTCGCCGGACGCCTTAAACTGCGTATCGGCAAACGTGGTACCGGTCTGGTCGGTGTAGAGCTCCTGAACCTCGGGTAGAGCCTTCTCGAGCGAGTTGGCAGCAAAGACCTGCAGCTCGACAACCTTCTTGGAAGATGCCTTAGCAGAACCGGCATCGGATCCGGCCGGCTCGGACGTCTTGTTGCCCGAGCAGCCGGCAAGGCCAAGGCCGGCAGCGGCGACAGCAGAAAGCGACACGAATCCGCGGCGAGAAACCATATCGAACATATTCAACCCTTTCGAACGCTATGCCCGGGCACCCCGCCGCAGGCTTTATTCTGTTACTAGATTATACTTCCGCGCGAATTATGATAATGAGAAATTATTCTCGCTAGAGAATATAGTTTCGAGTTGCCGTGCACCTCGGCGTCGCTTCGGCGGAAAACAAAGGCGGAGCAGCCGTTCAGGTCGCCCCGCCGCAGGTAAACCGCTTATTTGGTATGTCCGCCGCCCGCCGTCATTTGGGCCGCATGCTCCAGCTGATCGCTCACGGCCTCCCAGCTTTCGCGGGCCGCTTTCGTGGATCCCGGAAAGTTGATGACAAGCGTATGCCCACGCTGCATGCACACGGCGCGCGAGAGCATAGCGCGGCGCGTCTTGGTCATGGAGTACGCACGGATTGCCTCTGCAATACCCGGCACATCGCGGTCGCAGACGGCACGCGTCGCCTCGGGCGTCACGTCGCGCATCGAAAGTCCCGTGCCGCCACAGGTGAGCACGACATTGGCGTGGCACTCATCGGCAGCTTCCACAATGGCATCACCGATCTCGCTGGCGTCGTCGCGCACGACCACATGTGAGACGACCGTCCAGCCCTGCGCCTCGATAAGTTCCTCGAGTGCGGCTCCAGCCTCGTCCTGAGCAAGATCGCGCGTATCCGAGCACGTCACGATCGAAATCTTCAACTCCATAGTCTTCCTCCTACAACACCGTGCCCTCGGGCAGGTCGACACGCACGACATCCACGACGTCGCCCGCCTTGAGCTCGCACGGTCCTTCGTCAATACGCAGCAGGCAGTTGGACCGCTGCATCGTGCCGAGCAGCGCCGAATTCTGCGTCTTGGCCTCGGTCACCAACAGCTCACTGGTCTCGGGGTCGCGCAAAACCGTGGCGCGATCGAAGAAGCGTCGGTCCTGGCGCTTTTTCACGCCGTGCGTGAGCGTCGCCTGCTGCACGGGACGCACGCCCTCGGCAAAGCCGCGCATCTTGCGAATCGCCGGACGGGCGAGCATCTCAAAGCCCACATACGCCGCGGCCGGATTGCCTGAAAGCCCTAGGTAGGGCTTGCCCCCGAGCACGCCAAACGTGATGGCCTTGCCCGGACGCATCGAGATGCGATCGAACAGCACCTCGCCCTCGCGCCAGACGAGCGCCGTCACGAAATCGTAATCGCCCGCCGAGGCGCCACCGCTCGTAATGACAAAATCGCACTCCTGCACGGCACGATGCACCAGCTCGGCAATCGCCTGCTCATCATCGGGCGCAATGCCGTAGAACACGGGCTCGGCGCCGGCATCGAGCGCTTCGGCCATCAACGCCGACGAGTTGGAGTCGCGAATCTGCCCACGCGCCGGCACGTTCCTCGGTGCGACCAATTCCGTCCCTAGCGAGATAATGCCCACGCGCGGAGCGGCATGCACCTTCACGCTCGCATACCCGGCGCTCGCCAGCAAGCCGGCGCCCGCCGGAGCCACGACCTCGCCGGTGTGCATCACAACATCGCCGGCATGGGCCTCCTCGGCGGCAGAGCGAACGTTCTCCCCTACCTTGGCAGGCGCCGAGAAGCGAACGTGCAAGCCCTCGTTGCCGTCGCCATCGAGTACGTCGACGATCTCGTACTTCACCACGGCATCGGCACCTTCGGGCACCGGCGCGCCCGTCATGATGCGGACGGTCTCGCCCGTGCCGATTGTGCCCTCAAAGACATGGCCCGCGGCCTCGTGTCCTACGACGGAGAGCGTCACCGGAGTGTCACCGGCGGCCGCAGCAAGATCGGCTGCGCGCACGGCATACCCGTCCATGGCACTGTTGGCAAACGGCGAGATGTCGATATCGGCCACCGCGTCCTCAGCCAAGGGAAGACCGGCGGCCTGCCACACGGGAATCTCGACGAGATCGGTCGGAGCAACGTGCGACAGAACAATCGACTGCGCGTCCTCCAGCGGAATGAGTTTCTCTGCCATATGCACCTCTTAATGCCACGGCGCACAACAGGGGCGCCGATTCTTTATGCTTGTCTCAGTATAATCCCCCGACGCACGACCGCGACTCGGCCTGTACCCGCAAATACACCTGTCGGTTGCAGGCCGCGAAACAGAATGGAAACCAACCCACCGGCTCGTCGCGTTTACCGCGTTTTATAATGCTTGCGTTGCAACCTAAAAGAGGAACGTATGGCTCATAACGACAAACCCGAAAGCGCAAACGAAGCGCAGGATCATTCCCAGCCGCTCGACGAAGGCGGTTTTTTCTCCCTGAACGACGTCATCACGGCAGGCAGGCATCAGCTCACCCGCTCTGAACATCTCTTGGCTGCCGACACGCGCCGCAACGCCCGCAACCTGTTTGCAAGCGCCAAACTGCTCGCGCTCGTCGTCATCGTCTCGCTCGCCATGGGTGTTGCCGCTTGGGCATTTTTGGCCTCGCTGAATATCGCGACCGATTATCGCGAGCACCACGTGTGGATTTACGCGTTGCTTCCCGTTGTGGGCGTTGCCACCGCATGGGTGTACAAAAACCACGGCCTTGCCGCCAAACGAGGTAACAACCTGGTCATCGACTCCGCCCTGGGCACACGCCTTATCCATATGCGCATGGCCGTCCTCACCTTCGTCTGCTCCACGCTCACGCACCTAACAGGCGGATCGGCCGGCCGCGAGGGCGCCGCGGTGCAGATTGGCGGCACCATCGCCAGCAACATCTCGAGCCTCGCCCACCTCAAAAAGCATGACCACCACGACCTCATGCTCGCCGGCATCTCGTCGGCCTTTGGCGCCGTATTCGGTTCACCCCTCGCCGGAGCCTTCTTTGGCATGGAGATGTGCTTTATCGGCAAGATCGACTACACCGCGGGCATCTACTGCCTGGTCGCCTCGTTTACCGGCTACTTTACATCACTTGCCCTAGGTACCGAGTACGAAGCGAATGTCATCGCCAGCGTTCCCGCTATGACGCCCACAACGGTCGTCATCGTTGTTATCAGCGCCATCATCTTCGGTCTGACGGCACGCCTCTTTGCCTGGTCGGTTCGAACCGTCAAGAGCCTGTACGGTCGTTTTATCACCAACTATATTGCTCGCGCACTCGTGGGCGCGCTCGTAGTGCTCGCGGCCTACGCGATGCTCGACGCCTGGAAGTATGCCGGCCTTGCCACCTGGCTCTCGGGTGCCGGGTTCGCCGGTAACACGACCCTTGCCGACGCAGCCATCAAGCTCGTGGTGACGGCGCTCACCCTGGGCGCAGGCTTCCAAGGAGGCGAGGTCACGCCCCTGTTTGGTATCGGTGCGGCGCTCGGCGGCTGGATCGGTTGCCTCGTCGGAATCGACCCCAGCTTTCTGGCAGCGCTGGGTATGCTCGGCGTGTTCTGCGCCGGCCTTAACGTACCCATCACCACCTGCATGATGGCCATCGACCTGTTCCACGGCACGGCTGCCGGGTTCTTTGTCATCGTAGCCTTTATCAGCTACCTAACCGGCGGACACCGCGGCGTGTACCCCGCCCAGCGTATCATCTCACCCAAGCGCCGTTCGCTTATTGTGGATGAGGGCGGTACGGTAGCGGATGCTATCGAGCGCCACAACGACCTGATAGAGTAGACGTTAGTATTCGACGTGCAGCCACAATCGGGGGCAATTCGACCTGAACGCGACCGCACCGTCACGTCATACGCCGGGAGTCGCCCCATGCACGCAACTGATTTTGGCCGCACGCTCATCATCGCCAACCCAGCCGCCCAGTCGGGTGTGGCGCGCGAAGTTGCCGAGCGCCTGCAACGCTTTTTGGACATGACTGCACGCACATCCCAGTTTGACTTGGTGCTAACCGAGCGCATGGGACACGCCAAGGAGCTGGCCGCACAGGCCCAGGGCTATCGCACCGTTATCGCCCTTGGCGGCGACGGCGTGATTCACGAGGTCGTCAACGG
>CABULX010000063.1 GCA_902492545.1 uncultured Collinsella sp.
TTGAAGTCCGCGGGGATGACGTAGGCCTTCGAAGGACGCCAAGCGCGAACGATACGGTCGCAGCGGAATGTCCTGATGTCGTCGGTGACGTTGTCGAGGCCGCAGAAGTAAGCCACGCCCTCGCGCTCGAACACGCCGTAGACGCAGACGGTACGTTCTCTCTGCTCGCCGCGTCCGTTCTGATATAAAAATCGCAGCGCGCATCGCTCGGCAAAGGCGCTCCAAACCGCATCGACGGTGGGAGAGCGGCTGATCGGCGCCTCGTCTACCGTCGTCCTGCCGGTGAGATAGGCAATCTTGGAGCGAATATCGGCAAGCGGTGCGGCAAAAGTGGATGAGCCGGCCGCTAGTGTCTGGTCGATGGCGTTGAGCAGGATATCGGCGTCGTCTGCGGTAATGAGGCCGCCTGCCGCAAACGTGTGCTCGCGGTCGATTGTCCACGAGCTTTCCTCGGTCTCCTGCGCGCCGGTGGGGCGAACCTCCTTGATTAAGATGCCGCGTTCGAGCAGCTTGTCACGATCGCGTCGAAACTTGCGCTTATCCGAGTCGATATTGCCCGAGCCATATCCCAGGTCAGAATCCAAGACGATCTGCTCGGTCGTCAGCGGTTCGGGGGAGCTATTGAGCACAAAGAAAAGATTGAGGATGCGCTGAGCCGTTTTATCGAAACTGGGCTCCGAATTTCCCTTTTTAATTGTCTCGGTCGTGTCGCTTGCCGTCATAGAGTCCTCGCATGAGAAGGTGGTTTGCTGCCATGATTTTAGTCCGATATGGAGATTAGGCTATATCCTTGTCCGCTCGGGGCGTTAAGATGGCCCGAATTCGGTCGTTTGCGCTCGCTCGGGGTATACTTTCGACTATATACGGTTCTAATGTGCATGCATTGGGCCTATTTGTCGGATTATGGATGTGGAGCGCACATGGCGAACACCCAGAACTATATTAACCACCTGCTGCAGAACACCGGCATTACGCCGGCATGCAGCGAAGAAGAGCGCTTGGCTGCCGAAGATATCGCTCAGATCTTCCGCAACCACGGCTTTGACCCCGAGGTTCAGGAGTTCAATGCCCCGGCGCCCAGTAGGTTGGCATTTGCCGTTACCGGTATTCTTGCGTTTGCCGGCGCCCTGCTGATGGGCATCGGCGGCGGTATCGGCTTGGTCGGCACCTTGCTGGCCATTGTCGGCGCCGTTCTTTACGTGCTCGAGCGCACGGGCCACCCCGTGGTTTCGCGCCTGGGCAAGACGGGCGTGAGCCAAAATGTCATCGCCTACCACAAGGCCTCGGGCCCGCTCGCGTCCCCGCGTAACCGCCCGGTGGTCGTTGTCGCACACTACGACTCTCCCCGTGCTGAGCTGCTCGCCCGCGAGCCTTATGCTTCGTATCGTGCACTCATCGCCAAGCTGTTGCCCGTTGCCACGGTTGCCCCCGCTGCCGTTGCCATCCTGCGTATTCTGCCGCTCCCCGGCGCGCTCAAGGTTCTGCTGTGGATTGTCGCGATCCTCGCTTCCCTCGTTGCACTTGCCAACGCGGCAAACATCATCTTTAACCGCCATATTCTTCCCTATACGTCCGGCGCGGTGTGCAACAAGTCCTCTGTCGCCGCTATGCTCGGCGTTATGGACAACGTTGCTCCCTTCCAGGGCGAAAACGAGTTTCCCGACGATGTTCCGTTCGATACCTATTTTGGGGAGCAGAAGCGTCGTGCCGAGGAAATGGCGCGCGCAGCGGCGGAGTATGCCGCGGCCCAGCAGCAAAACGACTACGGCAACACCATCGAGTATGAAGAGCCTACCTACGCTGAGGACGAGTTCGGGCAGCCGATTGCTCCCGACGCTCAAACCGAGCCCGAACGGGGCGAGGCTTTCGACGAGCAGATCGAGGGCTTTGAGGGTGCGTCTGCCGACGAGACGCTGATTGGCGCCATTGTGCCCGAGGATCAGAATCAGGCTGTCCAGGCCGAAGAGTTCAATGACGAGGTTTCCGCTGCCGAGCCGGTGGAGGAGCCTGTCGCGGCCGAGCCCGAGCCCGAGCTCTATCGCAATGCCGCCGGCAACATCCGCTTTGGTTCGGATGCCATCCGTGCGCTCGGAATGCTTCCCGAGTCCTGCACGCTCGATTACGAGGAGGGCGAGGAGCCGACGTTTGAGCCCGAGCCTGCCCCCGTCGTGGCTGCACCTGCGCCCGCTGTCACCGTGGATGATGAGTCTGCCGCGGTTGCCGCTGCCGTTGCCGAGCCCGAGGCGGTGTCCGCGATCGATCCCGCGGCAGGACTGGACATTTTGGCTCCCGCCGCGCCGGCGCAAGACGTTGCGGACGAGTCTGACGACGATTACGTTGAACAGCCGAGGCGCGTGTCTTACGAGAGCGATACTGATTTCTCGGCCGAGATTCCCGCGGCAACGCCCCATGCCGACATTGCATCCGCGTTCTCGTCGATTGGCGCCAGCGCTTCCAACTTCTTTAAGGGTGCGCTTGCAAAGGGCAAGAAATTTATCGACGATTTCGAGGAGAAGCGCGCTGCCGCACGCGAGGCTGCCGAGCAGGAGGCTATCGCTCAGCAGCAGGCGGCCGAGGCGGCACGTGAGCGCGCGGCGCAAGAGTTCGAGCAGAACGAGGCTATGCAGTCCGTACCCGTCGACGCTGCCGAAGCTACAACGTCTTTCGAGGCTCAGCAGCACGTCGATAGCACCATGTCGTTTGATGCCGCGCAGTTCGATTCCACGATAACGTTTGAAAAGCAAGGTACCGCGATTGCCGAGCCCCTTCCTGCTTCCGATGAGCAGGACGACGCGGCGGGCGATGGCGAGCCCATTGATGCTGCCGAAATTCAGGATGCGACCGAGGACGAGCCCGTCGAGGTCAACTCTGACGAAGAGCAGTACGCGGCAGCCGAGCAAGATGATTCGACCGAGGTCGAGCAGGAGGAAGTGTCTGCGGTTTCCGAGGCTCCCGAGACAGATGAGTCGAGGCCTTACTCCACGCAGATTTTCACCATGCCGACTCCGAGTGGTTCCGGTGCCACGGTTGCCAATGTCGCTCCCACCCAGGACGAAACGGTCGATTCCCTTATGGCCCAGATTTCCTCCCAGGCATCGCCGCGTCCGCAGATGAATGTTCCCGATCCGGCGTCGGCACCGTCGCCTGCGCCCTCCTCGTCTCCGCTGGCTTCGGTCCCCGATCCATCGCTGCCGTCGATGAAGCAGGCAAACGTTGCGTCTCGCACGTCGCTGTTCGACCTTCCCGATCCCTCTGCCCAGGTCAACGACCCCTTTGCTACTGCTCAGGGTCCCGAACCCACATCGGCACCCGTTGCGCCTCCTATGCCCGTTGCGCCGGGCGCGCAGCCGATCGAGACCATTTCAGCTCCCGCCCCGGCGGCACCCAAGTCTCGTAAGCGCGGCCTGGGTGGCCTGTTCGGTCGTAAAAAGAAAAACGAGCAGGACAGCATGAGTGACTGGCTGGGCGTCGAAGACGATTACGATGCCAAGAAGTCCGGTCGCGGTATCGGTTCGTGGGATAACTTCGAGGACGATAACGATGGCTGGAAGGGTGGCGCTACGTCTTCCGATGGCGCTTCTTCCGAAGATATGCTCTCGGCTGTCGCCTCTATGGGCGATGATGAGCTGCTCGGTCACGATATCTGGTTTGTGGCAACCGGCGCCTCGGATTGTGATGGCGCCGGCATGAAGGCCTTCTTGGCTTCGCATCGCGATAAGCTCCGCGGCGTATTCTTCATCAATCTTGAATCCGTCGGCGCCGGCAGGCTTTCGGTGGTGACGGTCGAGGGCGAACAGCAGCTGCTCAAGGGCGATCGCCGCATCATGAACCTGGTCAGCAAGGTGTGCAAGTCGTTCCATGTCGATTGTGGCGCGCTCGAGATGCCCTATGCCAAGACCGATGCCTATGCCGCGCTTGAGGCGAGCCGCCGAGCCCTCACCATCGCCGGCGTGGACGGCACGCGTCTGGCTTGCGCTCGTACCGAGGACGACCTGCCCCACAATGTCAACCCGACGAACATTGCCACGGTATCCGAGCTCGTGACCGAGGTTATCCGCCGTTCGTAGACGGAGCTCTAAGGAGTCAACGTGTTTTCGTATATTAAGCGCCATTGGCCTGTCTACGTGATTTTGACCTTGATTGCCATTGCGTTAGGATTTGGGGCTGCCTACATCGTGGGTGCAAAGGGCTCGACCCCCGCCTCCGCAATCAGCGAAGAGGTGGAGCAAGAACAGAGTACGGGTGCCGATGGGATTCCTGAGTCCGAGCAAGCAATCGTTGATGGTGGATCTTCGTCTGCAGAGTAGATACGGCGATTTACATGATTGAAAGCGGGCGAGCCAGGGGACTGTCTCGCCCGCTTTTTCATCGCGCTAGCGCTTCTTTGGGATCGACCTAAGGCGAGCGAACCATAGGGCTGCGACACCCGAGGTCAGGAGCGCGGTGATGCAAGCGGCGATGGGAGCTGATCCTGTTGCCGGTAGGTCCTGCGGTAGGGTACAGCGTTGAATGACGCTGTCCTCGTCATGTGACTCAAGTTTATCGCCGCCACCGTTGCGGCAAAGATCGACGCGCGCGCTGTTGGTGAGTGCGGTTTGGGGCGTATAAGCCGACGTTGCCTGCATGTGTACGACTGCGCCCCGAGCGTCTGTGCCAAGGATTGCTTTGGCATCGTCAAGGTCGTCGTGCTCATCTTTGAGATCATCGCGGGTCCAAGAATCCACATCGCTTCGAGTCGTAAAGTCGGCGGCTACCGCACCGTATTCAATTCGAATGCCCGTTACGACGGTATTGGACGCAAGGTCGAGTTCTTTCGCCTCGAGTGTGGTGGATTCCGTGGTCGAGACATCCGCCTTCCAGAGGTGCCAGCCGTCGTAATCGACGAGGCGGCAATCCTCACCCAGACTCTCCCTTACTTCGTCGGACTCAAGCCAAGGATTTTCGTGCCCATCGTCAAGTGTCGCGTTTGCCGGCTCATCGACGTCTGTCGAGTCCAACGGCGTCGTGCGATACCACACGTTGCACAGACCATTGAGGTCGCCGATGGCGACGGGGGTTTCGATTGAGACGAATCTCGCCGTATCGTCCTCGGCACACTCAAGATCATCGGTAATTGTGAACTCATCAACCCAGGTAGTTGAATCGTTTCGAGCGTCGATGGTATAGGAGAAAAGCCCATCCGTATTGGTTTGCATCGCGGCACGGTTTTTACCATCGCCGTTAGCCAACAGGCCCTTTTCGATAGGTTGGACAAGTTCCTGACGCTTGTCGACCTGCCCCTTGATCTCGATGGGCGCATCCTTCATCGCGACGGATTGGACTTCTCCCGTATCCTTTATTTCAAACGTTATCTCCTCGGCAAGGTCATAGGTCCGCGGAGACATCATTTCGCGCAACGAGTAGGTGCCGGGTGCAAGATGTTCGACGCGGTGTGGCTTGTCGGATGAGGTCCAGGAGTCTATTTCGGTTTTATCGGGACCATATAAGGCGAGCTGTGCGCCTTCCACTTCCTGCTCACCGCTTGCATCGACCTTGGAGATATCAACCTTGGTGTAATCGTCGGACACGTTAAGCCGTGCTTCTACAACGGGTGTTTTCTGGTCGGCATAAGTAAGGTCGACAATATGGGTTGTCTGATCGAGCAAGAAGCCTGCCGGCGCTTGAGTCTCGACAACCTCGTAGCGTGCGGTGCCAGATCCCAGTGGGAGGTTGCCCGCGCGTGCTTCTCCAGTTTCATCCGTCGTGACGGTCGCGACAGTCTCACCGTCGAGCGCGGCAATGCTACCGTCGGGGCGCACGATATCACCCGAGGCACGGATCTCAAAGACGGCGCCCGCGAGGCTGCTGCCGTCTATGGCATCGGTTTTAACGATCCTGATGTTTCCGGTCGCGGCGTGGTCATAATACGAGGCGATTGCAACGGGCGTTAGGTTCATGTCGGCGGGTATGTTTACCTCGATCTCTTCGCCGACAAGATAGGGCTCTTTGGCCGAGGTTTCGCGTACATAATAGGTGCCCGGCACGAGCGATTCGGGCAGTGTGACGGTCCCGGTCGCGTCAGTCGTAAAGGTGTCCATTACGTTATGTGCTGGATACCAGCAAGTTTGTGAGACAGGTTCGTGATTGCTGTCGAGGAGTTGGAAGGTGAATCCGGCTAGGGGAACAGAAGCGCCTGTTTGGGCATCGCGTTTTACAATCTGGAGATGCGTCGACAGAGCGTGGTTGTCCACGATATATTGAAGCTCGGCGTCGTCGGAAATCTGATTGGCCCCGACGGTCCATTCCCCTGCACGTTTAAAACCCTCGGGGACGGTTTCCGGAACCTCGCGAACCGTGTAGCCGGCACGGTCGTATGGGACGGCTCCGTGGACACCGGCGGGTCGCTTGCCTGTGCCGAACCATGCTTCGGGCTGATCTTTGGTGGAGGCAAAGCCATAGATGTTTGTGATCAGTGTGCCAACAACCTGCTGAGAGCTGTTGCTGACAACCTCAAAGACAACACCACCCGCCGGCTGCTCCAGGCCGGATTGGTCGCTATTGCCGTAATCCTTGAATTTGGAAATCTCAAGGTTAAACGCAATGGGGATATCGGAAACGCGAGATTCGATCTCGACCACGCCTGAATCGCCGAGCTGGTCGGCTCCAACGGTATAGGTCCAGCTGTCGTTGGATGGCAGGTAGCCCTCGGGGGCTTTTGATTCGTAGATGGTAAAGGTTCCTAAGGGGACATCGGCGAGGGCGGCCCGACCGCTTTCGTCGGTCGTGAGGATTTGTGCCCATCCAGGGGTTGATTGCGACACACACGTGAACTCTGCTCCTGCGAGTGAAGATCCCACCTGGGGGCCGGCATTCGTCGCGGCATCGAGTTTTACGATACGCAGGTTGATGGTGCCGGGCTGTTCATCAATGGCGACCCGCCCGCCGTCATTCCCCGTGGTAAAGGCAATACGATCGTGGCGGGGGACATAGCCGGCCGGCGCCTTCGTTTCAACTAGGTAGTATGCCGTGTTGGGCAGAAGTGTTGCTTGCGCTCGACCGTTGCTGTCCATCTTGATGGTGCCGACACGCGCGCCGCTGGCGCTCTCAAAAATATCGAATGTTGCCCCGGTAAACTGATAGGTATTGTTTCCGCTGGTAATAACGGTGTTAGCAGACTGCTTTTGGAAGGAAACAGAGACCGCCGGCAGTACATAGAGCATGTCTTGACGTTTGCTGCCGCCCGATACGGCCCCTAGATAGCGTCGCGCGCGGTGCGGAGCGGCTTTGATGCTTCCTGATTTTGCGCTGTCGTGGAGCCACCGCGCAGCCGCCACGACTTCATTGTCGGCGGTAAAGTGTCCGCTCTTGGTTTTACCCTGAGCGGTCGTGTAGGAGTAGGTGCCGTCGACATGGGTAGTGCCGTTGAGCATCCATACGGCAAGCTGGGTGGCGGCGCGGGCGCGATCGGGTGAAAGATGGTAACCGCCAAACGACGTGGTGGTGGGATATCCGTGACAAACGATTGCCGCGAACTCGTCGTCGAGCCACACCCAGCCTTGATCAAAGTTGAGCCATGGGCCACCCGGTTTGGTGGGGCCGGGGCGCTCCTGGTTCATGCAGTAGGCAATCGAGGCGTCTTGAGCTTCATACTTGCCGATGAAGAAGGGCCCACAATCATCGCTAATAGTGCGGAAGCCGAGCTGGCCGTAGCCATCGACGGCAAATGCGGCTCCCGGTGCCAGGCAGCCGAAAAGCAGGAAGAGGAGCAGGAGCAGCGGACCTGTTGCGATTGCGCTGTGGACAGAGTGCGTGGGTGCGTTGGACATGGCTGCTCCTTATCCCTCGTGCGCCGCACGGGGAGGCTGCGACGCGTAGGATGAGGCTACCCCCGAGGTTCATGCGGGTAAGTACCGGAGCCTGACCAAAAGCTTGCCCAATTCCTGACAAATTGAGCTCAAATACAACAATCAAGCAAAAGCGCAGGTAGAAGATAAGGAGAACAGGAAGTCAAAGGTCCTCGTCTCCACAATTGACGCGATTTTCAAACGAATCTCCACAGCTAAAACAAGCATCGCCACCCTTGTATCGAACAAGACAACCGCGTTATACTATCCCCCACATATGCGGGCATCGCCAAGTGGTAAGGCATCAGCTTCCCAAGCTGACACTCGCGGGTTCGAGTCCCGTTGCCCGCTCCAGCTAGAAGCACAAGCACGGCACCATTACGGTGCCGTGCTTTTTTCAATAAAGCGCCGGGACTCGAACCCGACAGGGTGCGAGCGCTAAGCAAACGCGAAGCGTTTGTAGCGAGCAGGCGAAGGCGCCGACAGGCGCCTGAAGCCGGTGCGTATTTGCGAAGCAAATACGCAGACGTCCCGTTGCCCGCTCTACCGGGCACGGGAGACATGGGGACGGCTAATTCAACAAAGTCTTCCCCTTCGGCTTCGTGAAGCTGAGGGGCTCGCCTGAAGCCGGTGCGTATTTGCGAAGCAAATGCGCGGACGTCCTCATGGTCGCTCCAATTCCAAAATGTTAGGTTAATGCCTGCTGCCCATACTTGCACCTGCGCACGGTACAATGGTTGGGTTACGACCAACGTGCCAATAACCAAAAAGGAGCCGCTATGATCGATCGCTATACCCGCCCGGAGATGGGACACATCTTCTCCCTCGAGAACAAGTACGCCATTTGGCAGGAGATCGAGGTCTTGGCCTGCGAGGCCCAGGCGGAGCTCGGCAAGATCGGTATTTCCAAAGACGAGGCCCAGTGGATCCGCGACCATGCCAACTTTGAGAAGGCGAAGGTCGATGAGATCGAGGAAGTCACGCGCCACGACGTCATTGCCTTTCTGACCAACATGAAGGAATACATCGATGCCGATGTTCCCGAGGGCGACCCCAAGCCCAGCCGCTGGGTTCACTATGGCATGACCAGCTCCGATCTGGGCGACACGGCCCTGTGCTACCAGCTCACCCAGGCCTGCGACCTGATCATCGAGGACGTCAAGAAGCTCGGCGAGATTTGCAAGCGTCGCGCCTTTGAGGAGCGCAACACGCTCTGTGCCGGCCGCACTCATGGCATCCACGCCGAGCCGATGACCTTCGGCATGAAGTTTGGCTCTTGGGCCTGGGAGCTCAAGCGCGATCTGGATCGTCTTGAGGACGCCCGCAAGAATGTTGCCTTTGGTGCCATCTCGGGCGCTGTCGGCACGTACAGCTCCATCGAGCCGTTCGTCGAGGAGTACGTCTGCGAGCACCTGGGCCTGGTTCACGACCCGCTGTCCACGCAGGTTATCAGCCGCGACCATCACGCCTATCTCGCCGGCGTTCTCGCCACCACCGCAGCCACCTGCGAGCGCATCGCGACCGAGGTTCGCAATCTACAGAAGACCGATACGCTCGAGGCCGAGGAGCCGTTCCGTAAGGGCCAAAAGGGCAGCTCAGCCATGCCGCACAAGCGCAACCCCATCACCATGGAGAAAGTCTGCGGTCTGTCGCGCGTCGTGAAGTCCAACGCCCAGGTTGCCTTCGATAACGTCGCCCTGTGGCACGAGCGTGACATTTCGCACTCCTCTGCCGAGCGCGTCGCCCAGGCCGATAGCTTCATCGCCCTCGACCACATGTTCCAGTGCCTCATCCGCGTTATCGACGGCCTGCAGCTGTACCCTGCCCGCATGATGGCCAACCTCAATAAGACCCGCGGCCTCATCTTCTCCTCCAAGGTGCTGCTCGCCCTCGTCGACACGGGCATCACCCGCGAGGACGCGTACGCCATTGTGCAGGAGAACGCCATGGCAACTTGGCACGAGGTACAGGATTGTGTCTCCGGCCCCACCTTTAAGGAGCGTCTCGAGGCCGACCCGCGCTGCACCGTCAGTCAGGAGAAGCTCGACGAGATCTTTGATCCGTGGGACTTCCTCACCCGTATCGACACGGTCTTTGATCGTCTGGAGCAGCTGAGCTTCGAGTAGGTTCGGGCATAACGTTAGCTTTTTAGGGCGCTTTGCTGGTAATGTGTGTTGCCGGCAAAGCGCCTCGTTGCATTTAGGGAAAGACGGGGATAATAGTCGTCTCGAATAACATTCTGAGAGGGGATCGCATGATTTCGTTTGATTACAAGCCTCAGGGCGTGTGTGCTCGCAATATTCACCTTGATCTTTCCGATGACGGCAACAAGGTGATGGGCGTTGAGTTTACCGGCGGCTGTGACGGCAATCTCAAGGCTAT
This sequence comes from uncultured Collinsella sp., assembly GCA_902492545.1. Lineage (GTDB taxonomy): Bacteria > Actinomycetota > Coriobacteriia > Coriobacteriales > Coriobacteriaceae > Collinsella. The sequence goes on from CABULX010000063.1 coordinate 10,206, forward strand.
CTCCAAGCTGGTCGAGGGCGCTCCTGCCGATCGCGTAATCGAGGTTCTCGCCGGTAATACCTGCGGTATGAAAAAGACCTCCTGCGCCGACCAGCTTACACGCGCTATCGAGGCCGCTCGCACCGAGATCGCCTAATGGGTATCGCCGATCACATCAAGAACGGAATATCGCGTCGCGGCTTTGTACTCGGTGGGGCCGCCGCGGGCGCTGCCACGGTGCTTGCCGGATGCTCGAAAAAAACGGGCACCAGCGATGATGCCGCCGGCGAGCCGCAGGTTATCAAGGACGATTCCAAGATCATCTCGATTACGGATGAGTACGAGGCAGTCGACATCGATCTTGAGCCGGCGGCGTCGTGGACGCTGCCTCTGGGTACGCTGCTGTACTACTGCGACGGCGATTACGCCGCGGCGATGATGGCGCCCGCATCGGCGCTGCACGCCAACACACTCGGTGTGCTCAACCTGGGTGATGGCTCGCTTACCACATTAATCGAGGATCCTATCGAGGGCACGGGATATGCATTCTACGATGTCCGTGCCGGCGACGGCGTATTCGCGTGGGTTGAGATGAACTTCGCCAATTCATCGTGGAAGCTCTACGCTCAAAATCTGTCGGGCGCTTCGCTCTCTGGCGACGTGGTTGAGCTCGATCGAGGTGGCAAGGACTATGATCCGCCCCTGTTTACGGCGTTCGGGTCATCGGTCATCTGGTATAAAATGCCTTCGGCAGGCGGCAATAAAACGAGTAGTGATTCGTTTTGTTATCGTCGCTCGCTTGATGAATCCAAGGCCGAGGTAATTTGGAAATCGACGGGCCGCTTTGCATCGGCCCCGCGCGCGAGCGACGGCATTTTGACCATCTCGCCGCGTGTCCGCAACGACGAGGGCGTCTACTACGGCATAACGGCAATCGATCTGACCGACGGCAACAACACCAAGCGTGCCCAGTTGGTCCTCCCTTCGTCAGTTTCGCCTTTCGAGGCCGTATATATGGGCGATACCTTCGTGTTTTCTATCGAGGCGGCCTATAGTGGCGTGGGCAGCCTGGGCAATATGGGCACGTATATCGGTAATGAGGGAGGGCCGTACCTCTTCCTGTCACGCGAGCCGCTCGCATGTGCGGCTGGCAAGAAGAATAAATACCTTGTTAAGGTACAGGCGTCGCATTTCCTGATCGACACCTCTGCCAAGACCTATGGCTCGCTGCTGTCGCCCGACCGCGCATTGGAGTATGGCGATTATCCAGCTACGGCGGGAAAATCGGACTCATTCCTTACGTACGCCACGGTGCGCAACAGCCAGGGTATACCAGAGACGGTCACTGCACGCCTATTCTCTCTTTAAGCTTAGAGGGGTTAAAAAGGCGCCAACAGGGGAATAAACGCGTTGTAATTGTGAGTACCGCCCGCCGAGCTGCCGCGTCATAGCGGCATCTGGCGGGCTCAGGTGCGTTAAAATGGGCTTGTTCTTAGCTAATTGAGACAGGGGGGCCGTGTTATGGCTTCAGATGCAAAAAAGATTCTGCTGGTCGAGGATGAGAAGGCAATCCGTGACGCCGTCGCTGCCTATCTCGAGCGCGAAGGCTACTGGGTTGTGGGCGTCGGCGACGGCCAGTCCGCGATCGAGGAGTTCGAGAAGCATCAGTTCGACCTGGTCGTGCTCGACCTTATGCTCCCCAAGATTCCCGGCGAGCGCGTTTGCCGCACCATTCGCGATACCTCGGATGTCCCCATCATCATGCTGACGGCTAAGGGCGAGATCGAGGACCGTATTATCGGTCTTGAGCTCGGCGCCGACGACTATCTGATTAAGCCGTTCTCGCCGCGCGAGCTCGTCGCCCGCGTTCGCGCTCTGTTCCGCCGTGCCCATCAGGCCGACGAGCCCGCCGTCGAGGTACTCGACTTCGGCGATCTGGTCATCGATATCTCGGGCCACAAGATCTTGGTCGAGGGCAAGGAAGTCGATCTGACGGCTTCCGAGTTCAAGCTGCTCACCACGCTTGCCCGCCATCCCGGCCGTGTGTATAACCGCATGGAGCTGGTCGAGAAAGTGCTCGGGTATGACTTTGAGGGCTATGAGCGCACCATCGATAGCCACGTGAAGAATCTTCGCGCCAAGCTGGGCGATGATCCCAAGAAGCCCAAGTGGCTCTACACCGTCCATGGTGTCGGCTATCGCTTCGAGGCTCCGGCCAAGACCGATAAGTCGGACGAGAAATAGGGAAATCACATATGACACCTGCGCGCTTTGAAATCGGACAAAAGCACAAGCAGGAGAGCGAGGCGGGTTCCAAGGCTAGTTGGAACACGCCTCGTTCCGATTCACGGCCAACGATGAGCTATCCCTCGCGCATGGCACTTGCTTTTGCTCTGACATCGCTCATGACGGTATTGGTGCTGGTGGGCGTTGTCTCTGTTGTGTGGGGCACGGTCTTTTCGGATTACACACGCTCCAATATCGTCGAAATCGCAAATTCCGCTGCCGAGAAGTTGGCGACCTCATATGAGGAAAACGGCTCTTGGACCGCGGGAGAACTGCGCACGGTCGCAACGTCGAGTTTGGTTTCCGACGATCTGGGCATGCAGGTCGTCAATAAAAAGGGTGTGATCGTTTATGACGATTCCTGGCCCTCGGCAAGCGCCACCGCCGATGTACGCGAAAACCAGGCTACGACCGACGACACGAGCGGCAAGAGGGCATCGCATAGCCCGGTCTCGTCTGCTCCAACCGACTCCGATAGCGTTGC
>CABULX010000064.1 GCA_902492545.1 uncultured Collinsella sp.
TATCGCTTAGAGCTTGATGTCGATGTCGACGCCAGCGGGGAGGTCGAGACGCATGAGCGAATCAACGGTGCCCGAGGTGGGGTCGAGGATGTCGATGAGGCGCTTGTGGGTGCGCATCTCGAACTGCTCACGGGAGTCCTTGTTCACGTGCGGCGAGCGGATAACCGTGTACAGGTTGCGCTCGGTGGGCAGGGGGACAGGACCGGAAACGCGAGCGCCGGTCTTCTGAGCGGTCTCAACGATAAGCTTCGCGGACTGATCGACGACCTCGTGATCATAGCCCTTGAGGCGAATGCGGATCTTCTGGGTAGCCAACTTAAACCTCCAAAGAGTGCGAGAGATGTTCTCGCGGATTACGTAACAGGGAGCTCGAACTTAGGCGTTCTTGCTCATGACCTCGTCCACGATGGACTTGGGCGCGGGCTCATAAGAGTCGAACTGCATCGTGTAGGATGCACGGCCCTGGGTCTGGGAGCGAAGGTCGGTAGCGTAACCGAACATCTCGCCCAGCGGCACCTTGGCACGGATGAGCTTGCTGTTCTTGCGATCCTCCATGCCCTCGATCTTGCCGCGGCGACCGGAGAGGTTGCCCATAACGTCGCCCATGTACTGCTCGGGGGTCTCAACCTCGACAGCCATGATCGGCTCGAGCAGCTGGGGATCGGACTTCTTGAGGGCGTCCTTGATAGCCATGGAACCGGCGATCTTGAAGGCGGCCTCGGAGGAGTCGACCTCGTGGTAAGAACCGTCGAACAGGGTGACCTTAACGTCGAGGACCGGGAAGCCGGCGATAACACCGGTGTTCAGGGCCTCCTGGATGCCCTTGTCGATGGACGGGATGTACTCCTTGGGCACGACGCCGCCGACGATAGCGTTGACGAACTCGTAGCCGAAGCCCTCCTCCATCTTCTCAAGCTTGATGACGGCGTGGCCGTACTGACCGCGACCGCCGGACTGACGGACGAACTTGCCCTCAGCCTTCTCGACGTCGTGACCAGCGGTCTCGCGGTAGGCAACCTGGGGCTTACCAACGTTAGCGTCAACCTTGAACTCGCGGAGCAGACGGTCGACGATGATCTCGAGGTGCAGCTCGCCCATGCCGGCGATGATGGTCTGACCGGTCTCGTGGTTGGTGGACACCTGGAAGGTCGGGTCCTCCTCGGCGAGCTTGGTCAGAGCAAGGGACATCTTGTCCTGCTCGGCCTTGGTCTTGGGCTCGATGGCAACGTCGATAACGGGCTTAGCGAACTCGATCTTCTCGAGGACGATCTCCTTGCCCTCTTCGCACAGGGTGTCACCGGTGGTGGAGTTCTTGAAGCCGACGCAAGCGACGATGTCGCCGGCGGCAGCGTCGTCACGGTCGATACGCTCGGCGGCGTTCATCTCGAGGATGCGGCCGAGGCGCTCGCGCTGACCGTTGGAAGCGTTGACCACGTAGGAGCCGGACTCGGCGCGGCCGGAGTAAACGCGGACATAGGTGAGCTTACCGACGAACGGGTCGGTCATAATCTTGAAGACCAGGCCGGAGAAGGGCTCGTCGAAGGAAGGATGACGCTGGATCTCCTCGCCGGTGTCCGGATCGGTACCGGTGACGGCCTCAACGTCGAGCGGGCTGGGCAGGTAGTCGACGACAGCGTCGAGCAGCTCCTGAACGCCCTTGTTCTTGTAGGCGGAGCCCACGAAGACGAGGTTGAGCTCGTTGGCCAGAACGCCCTTGCGCAGAGCGGCCTTGAGCTCCTCGACGGTGAAGTCCTCCTCCATGAGGATCTTCTCCATGAGCTCGTCGTCAAAGCTGGCAGCAGCGTCAAGGAGCTCCTCGCGCTTGGTGGCAGCGATGTCGGCAAACTCAGCCGGGATCTCGTCCATCGGCTCGGGGTAGGTCATGCCCTTCTCGTCGGCCTTGAAGTCCCATGCAGTCATGGTGACCAGGTCGATGACGCCCCAGAAGTTGTCCTCGGCGCCCATCGGGACCTGAGCGGCCACGGCGTTAGCGTCGAGACGATCCTTCATGGTCTCGATAGCGTTGAAGAAGTCAGCGCCCACGCGGTCATACTTGTTGATGAAGGCGATGCGGGGGACGTTGAAGGTAGAAGCCTGACGCCAAACGGTCTCAGACTGGGGCTGAACGCCGGCAACGGCGTCGAAGACGGCGACAGCGCCATCGAGAACGCGCAGGCAACGCTCGACCTCGGCGGTGAAGTCAACGTGGCCCGGGGTGTCGATGATCTGGATGCGGTAGTCCTTACCGTCCTTGTTCCAGAAGCACGTGGTAGCAGCGGAGGTAATGGTTACGCCGCGCTCCTGCTCCTGAACCATCCAGTCCATGGTGGCAGCGCCCTCATGGACCTCACCGATCTTGTGGGTCTTACCGGTGTAGTAAAGAATACGCTCGGTCGTGGTGGTCTTACCGGCATCGATGTGAGCCATGATGCCGATGTTACGGGTATCGGAAAGCTTGTACTTAGGCTTAGCCATGTTAGTTCCTTACCTTAACTTACCAACGATAGTGAGAGAACGCGCGGTTGGCCTCGGCCATCTTGAAGACGTCCTCACGCTTCTTGACGGAAGCGCCCAGGCCGTTGGAAGCGTCGAGGATCTCGTTGGCGAGACGCTCGGCCATGGTCTTCTCCTTGCGAGCGCGGGAGAAGTTGACGATCCAGCGGATACCCAGAGCAGTGGAACGACGGGAGTTGACCTCCATCGGGACCTGATAGGTAGCGCCACCGACACGCTTGGGCTTAACCTCGAGCGTGGGCTTGACGTTGTCCATAGCCTTCTTGAAGGTAGCGAGAGCGTCGCCACCCTCGGACTTCTCGGCAACGATCTCGAAAGCGGTGTAAACGATGCGCTCAGCGGTGGCCTTCTTGCCGTCAAGAAGGACCTTGTTGATGAGCTGAGTCACCAGGCGGTTGTTGTAAACGGCGTCAGGCTGAACCTCACGACGATTAGCTGCTGCACGACGCGGCATGTGAAATCTCCTTAAGTGTCTACCGTGCGGCGCTTAGGCAGCACACGGCGAAAGTATCAAAACGTTATCTGGCTTATTTAGCCTTGGGGCGCTTAGCACCGTACTTGGAACGGGCCTGCATACGGTTCTGGACCGGAGCAGCGTCGTAGGCGCCACGGATGACGTGATAACGGACACCAGGGAGGTCACGGACACGACCGCCGCGGACGAGCACGATGGAGTGCTCCTGCAGGTTGTGGCCCTCACCCGGGATGTAAGCGGTAACTTCGATGCCGTTGACAAGGCGAACACGGGCAACCTTACGAAGAGCCGAGTTCGGCTTCTTGGGGCTCGTGGTGAAGACGCGGGTGCACACGCCGCGCTTCTGGGAGTTGTGCTGCAGAGCAGCGTTCTTGGACTTCTTGGGCACGGAACGACGGCCCTGGCGAACCAGCTGGTTAATAGTAGGCAAAGCGTACTCCTTCTCGAATGATTCCAGCTTTCTGTAAAGTGCAACGGCTTGAATCGAGGGGTCAGCATCCCCCTACGAAACACGCAGTTCGATAGGATACGTGGCGTTAGCTGTGCCGTCAACAGACCACGCCGCCGGGCGTATCCCAAAATGAGCATATTTCCGCAAAGCCTACACAAAAGGAATCCCCTTCTGTGCGCGTGGGCGGATTCCCGGTCCGGGAATCCGACGTGCTCTTCGGGGCAACGTTCCTCACCAAAAAAGACCCGCTCCCCTGTTGGGAAACGGGTCTTTGGAAGGGAGGTTAACGTACTAGGAAATTACTCCTCGTCGTTGTCCTTGGCCTCTTCGGCGTCGTCGGTGTCCACGAGCTGGTTGAGCAGCTCATCGAGAGAAGCCATGTCCTCGTTGATGGCACCGTTGGCGGGAGCCTTCTTGTCGTCGATCGGGGCGCCCAGGAGCTCCTCGTCGGCGTCGGCGTGATGCGTCGGAGCGGAGGTACCCAGCAGGATATCGTCCGGACCGTCGGGGCTAAAGACCATCTGCAGCAGCTGCGAGAGGTCTTCCTCGTCGGCAACGTCGTCGTTGTTCTCGAGGATGTAGAGCAGATCGTGGGCCTCGAGGCCGTCACGGAGCTCCTCGATCGCCTTGGCACCGATACCATCGATGCGCAGCAGATCCTCCTCAGACTTGCCGACCAGGTCGCCGACCGTCTCGATGCCGACCTCGCTGAACTTGTTGGTCCAGCGCTGCGACACGCCCAGGTCGTCGAACAGGTACAGGCGAGCCTTCTCGGCGGAGATGGTGTGACCATTGCGGGTGAACGAACCGTCAGCACCGCCGAACTCGTCGTAGCCGGCCCAGTCGAGCTGCTGCGGGAGCTGCTCGTCCAGGTCCTTGAGCTCCACAGGAGCCCACTCGGGCAGCGACTTGGCGTTGGGCGAAGCCGGGCCGTCGATGTCCACGTAGCCGTCGGCCGTGCGATACGTCAGCTTGGCGTTGGCGTACGGCTTGAGGCCGGTACCAGCAGGGATCTTCTTACCGACGATGACGTTGGACTTAAGGTCGAGCAGGTGATCGACCTTGCCCTCGATGGCAGCCTCGGTAAGGACGCCAGCGGTACGGATGAACGAAGCGCTCGACAGCCAGGAGTCGATGTTGGACGCGACCTTGAGCGTACCCAGGATGACAGGCTCGGCCACGGGAGCCTGACCGCCCAGACGGGCAACGCGCTCGACCTCGTCGGCGAACTCGTAGCGGTCGACGTACTGACCAAGCAGGTACTTGGAGTCGCCGGGGTTGGTGATCTGAACACGACGCAGCATCTGACGTGCGAGCACCTCGATGTGCTTGTCGTTCAGGTCGACGCCCTGGCTGGTGTAGACGTCCTTGACGCTCTCGACGAAGGTGTGCATCGTCGACTCGATGTCGGTCAGCTTGCGCAGGTTGCGGAAGTTGACGAAGCCCTTGGTGATCTGGTCGCCGGCGCGAACCTCGCAGCCGTCCTCGATCTCAGGCATAAAGCGCACCGAAGCGGGGACGCGACGCTCGTCGAGGACACGGGTGTGATCCTCGGAGTCGGTGAGCGTCAGCACGTACTCGGACTTCTCGGGCTTAATCGAGAGGTGGCCAGAGTACGGAGCCAGCTCGGCCTCGCGACCCAGGATCTTCTCGTTGACGTTGCCGACGATATCGAACATACGGCTGACCGTAGGCAGACCCTGCGTAATATCGTCGACGCCAGCGACGCCGCCGGAGTGAATGGTACGCATCGTAAGCTGCGTACCGGGCTCGCCGATGGACTGGGCGGCAATAATGCCGACGGCAGTACCGATGGCGACCGGACGACGGGTGGAAAGATCCCAGCCGTAGCACTTCTGGCACACGCCGTACTTGGAGCGGCAGGTGAGCAGCGCGCGAAGCTTGACCTTCTTGAGGCCCGCATCGACCATCTTCTGGATGTCGGCGACCTTCTCGATGTAGCCGTCCTGCTCAAAGAGCACGGTGCCATCGGGAGCCACGACGTCCTCGATGAAGCAACGGCCGACGAGGTCGGTGTTGAGGTCGGTGGTGCCAGGGATGATGAGGTTGTAGGTGACGCCCTCGTGCGTACCGCAATCCTCCTCGCGGACGATGACGTCCTGGGCTACGTCGACCAGACGGCGGGTCAGGTAACCAGAGTCCGAGGTGTGGGATGCGGTATCGACCAGGCCCTTACGGGCGCCGTAGGTCGAAATGAAGTACTCGAGCGGCAGCAGGCCCTCGCGGAAGTTCGCCTTAATGGGAAGGTCGATCGTCTCGCCGGACATGTCTGCCATCAGGCCACGCATGCCACCGAGCTGACGCAGCTGGGTCTTAGAACCACGGGCGCCGGAGTCGGCCATCATGTACAGCGGGTTCTCCTCGTCGAACATGTCGAGCATGAGCGCTGCAACCTTGTCGGTACAAGCGGTCCACTCGTTAACGACTTCGATGTGGCGCTCCGTCTCGTTGATGAAGCCCTCCTCAAAGTATTCGTTGATCTGGTCGACGTTGGCCTGGGCGCGATCGAGCAGCTCCTGCTTCTCGGCAGGGATGAGAGCGTCCCACACCGAGATGGTGAGGCCGGCGCGGGTAGCGTAGTGGAAGCCGGAGTACTTGATGGCGTCGAGGATCGGGCCGACCTTGGCCTCGGGGTAACGATCGCAGCAGTCCGCAACCAGCTTGGCCACGTCGCCCTTGACCATCTTGTAGTTCATGAACTCATAGTCTTCGGGCAGGCACTGGCGGTTGAAGATGATGCGGCCGATAGAGGTCTCGAAGCGCGCGGTCTTGTTGCCGGTGACGTCGTAGTCGACAAACTCGTTCTTGCCGTTCTTGACGCGGAAGATACGGGTGCCGTCCTCGTTGATGACGTTGGCGTCGGCAGCGGACACGCGGACCTGGATCTTGGCCTGCATGTCGACCTCGGAGCGGCAGTCATAGGCGTGCAGCGCGTCGTCGAAGCTGGCGAACACGTGGTTCTCGCCCGGCAGACCGTCGCGGACCTGGGTGAGGTAGTACACACCAATGATCATGTCCTGCGAGGGGATGTTGACCGGCTTGCCGGATGCCGGCGAGCGCAGGTTGTTCGCAGAGAGCATGAGCACGCGGGCCTCGGCCTGAGCCTGGCTGGACAGCGGCACGTGGACAGACATCTGGTCGCCGTCGAAGTCGGCGTTGAAGGGCGAGCAGACCAGCGGGTGCAGGTGGATAGCCTTGCCCTCGACCAGCACCGGCTCAAAGGCCTGGATGGACAGACGGTGCAGGGTCGGTGCACGGTTGAGCAGCACGACGCGGCCGTCGATGACCTCTTCGAGGATGTCCCACACAAAGGTGGCACCACGGTCGATAGCGCGCTTGGCACCCTTGATGTTCTCGACCTTGCCAAGCTCGACCAGGCGCTTCATGACGAAGGGCTTGAAGAGCTCCAGCGCCATGGTCTTGGGCAGACCGCACTGGTGCAGCAGCAGCTTGGGGTCGGTAACGATAACCGAACGGCCGGAGTAGTCGACACGCTTACCCAGCAGGTTCTGACGGAAACGACCCTGCTTGCCCTTGAGGGCCTCGGCGAGCGACTTGAGCGGGCGACCGCCACGGCCAGAGACCGGGCGACCACGACGGCCGTTGTCGAACAGGGCGTCCACGGACTCCTGGAGCATGCGCTTCTCGTTGTTCACGATGATCGCGGGGGCGTCCAGGTCGAGCAGGCGCTTGAGTCGGTTGTTACGGTTGATCACGCGGCGATACAGGTCGTTGAGGTCGGACGCGGCGAAGCGGCCGCCGTCGAGCTGAACCATCGGGCGCAGATCGGGCGGAATGACCGGGATGACGTCCAGGATCATGTTCGCGGGGCTGTTGCCGCCCTTCAGGAAGGCGTCAACGACCTCAAGGCGCTTGACGGCCTTCTCGCGCTTCTGCTTCTGGGAATCCTCGTCGGCGATGATGGCCTTGAGCTTCTCGGCCTCGGAGGGGAGGTCGATGGCAGCGAGCAGGTCGCGGACAGCCTCGGCACCCATACCACCCTTGAAGTACATGGAGTAGTAACGGGTCATCTCGCGGAACAGCGGCTCATCGGAGATGAGGTCGCGCTCGGTGAGCTTCATGAAGGCGTTGAAGGCGTCCGTGCGGAGCTGCTTCTCGTCCTTGCACTCTTCCTCGATGTCGACGATGCCGGAGGCGATCTCCTCGGGGGTCAGCGGCTCCTCGTCGGAGAACTCGTCAAAGTTCTCGGGGTCGCCCTGCTCCTTGAGGGACTCGATCTGGCGGGCGCACTCGGCATCGATCTCTTCCAGATCGGCGGCGAGCTCCTCGCGCAGGTCGTCGGCGTCGGCCTCGCGAGCCTCGTAGTCGACCTCGGTGATGATGTAGCTGGCAAAGTACAGAACCTTCTCGAGGTCCTTGGACTTGATGTCGAGCATACGGCTCATCGGGAAGCTCGTGGGGCTCTTGAAGTACCAGATGTGGGACACGGGAGCGGCGAGCTCGATGTGGCCCATGCGGTCGCGACGCACCTTGGCCGAGGTGACCTCGACGCCGCAGCGCTCGCAGACGATGCCCTTAAAGCGGATGCCCTTGTACTTGCCGCAGGAGCACTCCCAGTCCTTGGCGGGACCGAAGATCTTCTCGCAGAACAGGCCGTCCTTCTCGGGCTTGAGGGTACGGTAATTGATGGTCTCCGGCTTCTTGACCTCACCGTGCGACCAGGAACGGATCTGGTCGGCGGAGGCAAGGGAGATCTTTACCGAGTCAAAATCAGTAGCTTCGAAATCTGCCACAGTCAACTACTCCTTATCAGTGGTCGTGGCGGCGACAGCCTCGGGTGCCTCGGCGGTCTCGGCATCCTGGGCCTCGACGTCGGCGTCAACGCCGGCGAGCGCAGCCAGGTCGTCGAGAGCAGAGGTCTCCTCGGCGGTCACAGGGGCGGAGGCGTCCTCGTCGGCATCGTGCATGGGCTCGATGTCCAGTGCGAGCGAACGAATCTCCTTGACGAGAACCTTGAAGGACTCGGGGATACCCGGAACCGGGACGTTCTCGCCCTTGACGATGGACTCGTAGGTCTTGACGCGGCCCACGGTATCGTCGGACTTGACGGTCAGGATCTCCTGCAGGACGTTGGAAGCACCGTATGCGTACAGTGCCCAAACTTCCATCTCGCCGAAGCGCTGGCCGCCGAACTGGGCCTTGCCGCCCAGAGGCTGCTGGGTAACCAGGCTGTAAGGGCCGGTCGAACGGGCGTGGATCTTGTCGTCGACCATGTGGCCGAGCTTGAGGATGTAGGACGTACCCACGGTAATGGGCTCGCGGAACTCCTCGCCGGTGCGGCCGTCGAACAGGCGGGTCTTGCCGCGCTCGTCAAGCTGGGTGACGAACTCGGGGCGCATGTGATCGCCAAAGGCAGCGGTGGCCTTGTTGAGCATGTTCTTGTTGGCACGACGGATGACCTCGGCGATTTCGTCCTCCTTGGCGCCGTCGAAGACGGGCGTCGCGGTGAAGAACGGACCGGGGACGTACTTGTCGGAGTCGGCCTGCTCGGTATCCCAACCGCACGCGGCAGCCCAGCCAAGGTGGCACTCGAGCAGCTGGCCGACGTTCATACGCGAAGGAACGCCCAGCGGGTTGAGGATAACGTCGATCGGGGTACCGTCAGCCATGTAGGGCATGTCCTCGACCGGCAGAACGTTGCAGATAACACCCTTGTTGCCGTGGCGACCGGCAATCTTATCGCCCTGCTGGATCTTACGACGCTGGGCGACGTAGACGCGCACCTGCTCGTTAACGCCGGGGGCCAGGTCGTCGCCGTTCTCGCGGCTAAAGCGGACGACGTCGATGACGCGGCCATAAGCGCCGTGAGGCATCTTAAGGGAGGTGTCGCGAACATCGTGAGCCTTGGCACCGAAGATGGCGCGCAGCAGGCGCTCCTCGGCGGTCAGAGCGCTCTCGCCCTTAGGCGTGACCTTGCCGACCAGGATGTCGCCAGGGCCGACCTCGGCGCCGATGCGGATGATGCCGTCCTCGTCGAGGTTGGCAAGCATGTCCTCGGAGAGGTTCGGGATCTCGCGAGTGATCTCCTCGGGACCGAGCTTGGTGTCGCGGGCGTCGATCTCGTGACGGGTGATATTGATGGTCGTCAGCAGGTCCTCGGCCACCAGGCGCTCGGACACGACGATACCGTCCTCGTAGTTGAAGCCTTCCCACGGCATGTATGCCACGGTGAGGTTCTGGCCCAGTGCGAGCTCGCCATGATCGGTCGAAGGACCGTCGGCCAGAGGCTCGCCCTGCTCAACGGTGTCACCGACGCGCACGAGCGGACGGTGGTTGATGCAGGTGGACTGGTTGGAGCGCTGGTACTTGGCCAGGTGATACTCGTCCATGCCGCCGGCATGCTTGACGATGATCTTGGAGGCGTCGGCATAGATGACCTCGCCGGCGTTCTTGGCCAGGGTAACCTCGCCGGAGTCCAGGGCGGCGCGACGCTCCATGCCGGTACCGACATAGGGAGCGGCGGGGTGAACCAGCGGCACGGCCTGACGCTGCATGTTGGCGCCCATGAGCGTACGCTTGGCGTCGTCGTGCTCGAGGAACGGAATCAGCGTGGCTGCGACGGAGAGCATCTGACGCGGCGAGACGTCCATGTAGTCGACGTCCTCGACAGGCACGTCGGCGGGAGCGCCGAAGGAGCCGTCGAAGTCGCGGGTACGGGCGATCACGGTATGTGGACGAACGATCTTGCCCTCGGCATCGGTCGTGATGAACTCGTTGGTCTTGGGATCGAGCGGCGTGTTGGCCGGCGCGATGACGTGCTTCTCTTCCTCGTCAGCGGTCATCCAGTCGATCTGGTCGGTGGCAACGCCGTTCTCGACGCGACGGAACGGGGCCTCGATGAAGCCATACTCGTTGACGCGGGCGTAGAGGGCGAGCGAGCCGATCAGGCCGATGTTGGGGCCTTCGGGGGTCTCGATCGGGCACATGCGGCTGTAGTGCGAGTTGTGAACGTCGCGGACGGCCGTCGGCACGTTGGTGCGGCGGCTGGAGCCCGACTTGTGGCCGGCAAGACCGCCAGGGCCGAGTGCGGACAGACGGCGCTTGTGGGTCAGACCGGTCAGGGGGTTTGCCTGGTCCATGAACTGCGAGAGCTGCGAGGAACCGAAGAACTCCTTGATAGAGGCCACGATCGGACGGATGTTGATGAGCGACTGCGGGGTGATCTCGTCGATGTCCTGGGAGCTCATGCGCTCACGGACGACGCGCTCCATACGGCTCATGCCGATACGGAACTGGTTGGCGACGAGCTCGCCGACGGTGCGAATGCGGCGGTTGCCGAAGTGGACGATGTCGTCGACCTTGAAGCCCTGCTCCGATGTCGTCGACCTTGAAGCCCTGCTCGCCAGCAGCGAGGGACAGCAGGTAGCGCAGCGTAGCGACGATATCCTCGTCGGTGAGCACCGTGACCTCTTCCTCAGTGGTGAGGTTGAGCTTCTTGTTGACCTTGTAGCGACCGACGCGGGCCAGATCGTAGCGCTGCGGGTTGAAGAGCAGGCCCTCGAGCAGGCTGCGGGAAGCATCCACGGTGGGAGGCTCGCCCGGGCGCAGGCGACGGTAGATCTCGATAAGAGCATCCTCGCGGGTAAGGGCGGTATCGCGCTCGAGGGTGCGCTTGATCACATCGGAGTTGCCGAGCAGCTCGATGATATCGTCGTTGGTGACGGCGATGCCAAGGGCGCGCAGGAACATCGTGGCGCTCTGCTTGCGCTTACGGTCGATGGAGACCATGAGCTGGTCGCGCTTGTCGACCTCAAACTCAAGCCAGGCACCGCGGGACGGGATGATCTGGGCCTTGTAGATCTGCTTGCCCGAATCCATCTCGGAGCTGTAGTACACGCCCGGGGAGCGGACGAGCTGCGAGACGACGATACGCTCGGTACCGTTGATGATGAAGGTGCCCTGATCGGTCATCATGGGGAAGTCGCCCATAAAGACGAGCTGCTCCTTGATCTCGCCGGTCTCCTTGTTGGTGAGACGGACGTCGGTCAGAAGCGGAGCCTGATAGGTCATATCCTTCTCGCGGCACTCCTCGACGGTGTGCGCGGGGTCGCCGAACTGATGCTCGCCGAAGGTAACCTCGAGAACATGGTTCTGGCTCTGGATGGGGCTGGATTCCTTGAACGCCTCACGAAGGCCCTCGTCCTTAAAACGCTCAAAGGATTCCCTTTGAACAGAGATAAGGTTGGGGAGCTCCATGGCCTCCGGGATTTTCCCGAAGCTGACGCGCTTGCGCTCAGTGGCAGTGTATGCGTAGGTCACCAGGTTTTTCCTCCTTCACGGAAATGCTCGGTGGGTTGGCGAGGCATGGCTTCGCCAGTTATCGCAACCTAATAGTTTATCAGGTACCGACCGTTGGGCAAGAAAAGCCTTGACGCGATTGAGTTTTTGGAGTAGCAAAGTTTTTCGACAGAAAAGGTGCAGGTAGATGGGTGTGTATCGAACATCTGTTCATATATTTTCTGTGAACAGAGGGCCGGCAATCGCAGCTCTTATAAAAAACGGGCGCGAACCGAGGTCCGCGCCCGTAAATATCGTTGCCCGAAGGCCTACTTGCGCATCAAGCCGCCGCGCTCGTCGATGGCATCCCAGAAGGCGCCTGCAAAACGAGGATCGCTTGCAGCCATGAGGGCGTTGGTGGCCATCCAGCCAGACGGGGTACCGGTGTCGTAGCCCGACAGCGGGTCGATGACGACGGCATACATGGCCTCGCGATCGAGCGAACGGGCCATGGCGTCGGTCAGCTGGATCTCGCCGCCCTTACCGGCCTGCTGGTCGGCAAGAAGGTCCATGACCAGCGGGCTCAGCAGGTAGCGGCCGACGATGTACAGGTTGGACGGAGCCGCCTCGGGAGCAGGCTTCTCCACCAGGCCGCCGATGCGCCAAACGGCACCGGGCTCGTCGTCGGCGGCATTCTCGAAGCCCTCGAGCGAGCCAACGCGATCGCCGGCGATAACGCCGTAGCGGCTGACTTCCTCGGGCGAGCAAGCAGCGACGGCGATAACCGAAGCGCCACCGTGCTCCTTGGAAACGGCGAGCATCTTGTCGCAGATATCACGGTTAGGCACAACGTAGTCGCCCAGAAGAACCAGGAAGTTCTCCCCTGCCACGGCGTCGGCAGCAGAGCGGATAGCATGGCCGAGACCCTTGGGCTCGTACTGATAGCGGAAGTCGACCGGCATACCGCCAGCGTGGGCGACGGCATCGGCATAGGCGTTCTTGCCGCGCTCGCGCAGCAGGTTCTCGAGCGAACGGTCGGGCTGGAAGTAGCTCAGCAGCTCGGGCTTACCGGGAGAGGTAACGATGATGGCGTCATCGACCTCCTCGGGGTCGAGTGCCTCCTCAACGACATACTGAATGACCGGCTTGTCGAGCACCGGCAG
Organism: uncultured Collinsella sp.; assembly: GCA_902492545.1. Taxonomy (GTDB): domain Bacteria; phylum Actinomycetota; class Coriobacteriia; order Coriobacteriales; family Coriobacteriaceae; genus Collinsella. The sequence continues at coordinate 12,863 of CABULX010000064.1, forward strand.
CATCTCTTTGGGCGTGCACTTAGTGCCAGGCAGAAAACGCGTGCCAAGACCGGCGGCGGGGATGATTGCCTTCAT
>CABULX010000065.1 GCA_902492545.1 uncultured Collinsella sp.
TGTTGCCAGCTGTTGGGAGATGGAAGATGGACTGCGATGGCTACCCATGCGTTCCCATGCCGTTGATGTGCACCGCCTTTGTGCCGGGGCAGATTGACGCTGCGGTTGCAGGCATTTCCGACCCCAATTCGCGTGCCATTGCCACGGCAGAAGCGCTGTACTTTCGCGGACAGGCCACGCTCGCCGCCGAGGCAGCACGCCCCTATCTTGACGCCACCGACCCCGCACTGCGCTATTCCGCATGCCTTATCTGCGGATATGCCAGTCTGTCGCTCAATCGTATCGCCGATGCCCGCCGTTGCCTTGCGGGCATCCTCGATGCGCCAACTGACGAGGAATCGCCCGCCGTCCACGCCACGCATATCCTGTTCGCCTCCGCTGCGAGCGTCCTGCTGCACTTGCCTTCCCCGCATTCCGCCGAAGAGTTTTATCCGCTTGCGGCGCATCTGCCCGAAGGCCTGCGCCTGTTCGCCAGCTACGTGATGGCGCATGCCCTGTACCTGCGCGGCGAATATGGCCGCAGTCTGGGCATGGCGGAAAACGCCCTGATCATGAAACAGGGAAGTTATCCCATCTCGGAGCTGTTCCTGCACTTGTCGGCTTCCATGGCCTGCATGAGCCTCAAGGACATCGACACCGCAAAGGCACACTTCGGAGCCGCTTGGGACGTTGCGCGTCCCGACGGCCTTATCGAACTCATCGGCGAGCACCACGGCCTTTTGCAGGGGCTTATCGAGGCGTGTCTAAAAACGCAATACCCTGACGACTTCGCACGCATCATCGAGATTACGTATCGATTCAGCTACGGCTGGCGGCGCATCCACAACCCCGATTCGGGCGAGGACGTGGCCGACGATCTAACGACCACGGAATTCACCATGGCCATGCTCGCCTGTCGCGGGTGGACCAACGCCGAAATCGCACGCCATATGGGAGTATCGCCGGGTACCGTCAAAAACCGCCTATCAGGAGTGTATGCCAAGCTTGGTATCGGAACTCGCGCCGAGCTGATTGCCCACATGTTGCGCTAGCGGCCAGACTGCCCGGCGTATCGAAAGCACTCCGGGGGCCTAGCGCTTTCGCGCGCTCAAATTGGACATTTTGACCCTCGAACGGCACTACCGCCACGGGGCACCTTCTCGCAAAGACAGCAACGTCCCCCTGACGGCAGCTGCTGCAGCACTCGCCGCGGCAGGCGCCGGCCTCGTCGCCTACAGCGTCCGCCGCACGGCGCTCGAAACCGACACCGCCAATGAGGTCAATTCGGATAGGCCTCGCTAGCTCCTAGTTACTTTTGTGAGAGACGTCGACTCGGCTCATCGAACATCAAATGGGCTGGTTCTGGATACCCAGAGCCAGCCCGTTGCGAATTAGATGTCGTCAGAGGAGTCGAGTTCTGCCTCGAGCTTGGCACGGCGTCTTTTCGCCGTGAAAAACGTTGCACACAGGCCAGCAAACGTGGCCGCGAAAATCGTCGCACCGCAGAACACGCCCGTGGCCAGGTTCGCCAACCAAAAGACGCTTTCGAGCGGTACGATCTGCGCCTCAGCGATACAGCGCATTGCAGCAATAACAAGCGCGAACGCGGTGCCGCTAAGGCAGCTGACAAGCAGGAAATATCCAACAGGAAGATGCTCGGTTTGCCCAAAACGATTGGTATCGACATAGCCCTTCCGCGTTTGCAGTCCTGCGCAAATCAACATCACGAGAACGAGCCACAAATACATGGCCGCCTCGAACGGCGTTGCAAAGCCATTCGGCATTTCACTGGCGTCGCTGTGAACCCACGCAACCTGTCGAGCTATAAACTGGTAGAAAAAGATCATCAACATGCCAAACGAAAGCAGCACGAAACCAATCTTGTAGATCTTCGCGTTCTCAGCCTCCAGGCGCTCATCCTTTGGGCCGGCATATTCACGCCACTTTTGCACGAGTTTTAAATCTTCAAATTTCATAGCGAACTCCTAAAGAGCGTCAGGGTCGACGTCGCTCTCGTCTTCCCAAAACAAGTCGTTCAACGTAACGCGTAGCGCTTTACAGATTGCCACGCACAAATTGAGCGTGGGGTTGTAGCCGCCCGCCTCGATCAGGCCGATGGTCTGGCGCGTAACGCCCACGGCCTCGGCCAAGTCAGCTTGCGAAAGGCCAACCGCCGCGCGCGCCGCCTTCATGCGTAGGTTCTTTTTGCCCGGCATGGAGTTCCTTTCGTGGTAATGGACAGATATCCGTTGCAACATGGCAGAAATATATTGCATCTATCAGAAGATGTCAACTATATCTGTCATTATGGAAACCATGTTCGTCATCGCCATGCGGACATTACAACTTCGGTTCACTATTCAAACTTACTCGGACAGAACCGACTCGGTTTTGTCCGAGTAAACTCGAGCATAAACTGATTCATGCGATACAATTAACTCGGACAAAACCGAGTCGGAAGGAACCGAGTAAGTGGAATTCATTGGCAGGGAGCGTGAACTCGCCCGTATTAAGAAAACGCTCAAAGCACCTGAGCAGCGCAATGTTCTCATTTACGGCAGGCGTCGCGTCGGAAAAAGTGAGCTCATCAAGCAGGCGCTAACCGATTTCTCGGACGTCGCAACGGTCTATTACGAGTGCCGCCAAACCTCCGAGGCAGACAACCTCGAGAGTCTGTCCGCCCTTGTTGCTGAAACGCTGAGCTTTCCTCCGCTCGCCTTCACAGGCATCCGCGAGCTCATCGAATTTCTGTTTGCCCAAGCCAAAGACAAGAACATTACCCTCGTTCTCGACGAATACCCCTACTTGAGAGATGCGGTTAAGGGCTTAGACAGCATTCTTCAGACCTCAATCGACGCTCACAGGGAAGACTCACGTTTAAACATTGTCCTGTGCGGCTCCTACGTTGAGATTATGAAATCCCTCATCGAGCATGAAAGCCCCCTCTACGGGCGAATTGATCTCGCGCTTGAGCTTAAGCCCATGGATTACTTTGACGCTGCGAAGTTCTATCCCGCGTTCTCGCCCGAGGACAAGGTGCGGCTCTATAGCGTTTTTGGCGGCATCCCCTTTTACAATCGCCTCATCGATCAATCCCAAAGCGTACGCGACAACATCATCGAGCTCGTCACGGAACCTGGCGCCCGCTTAGAAAGCGAGGTGCCGTCCTATCTCAACGCCGAGATCTCGAAGATGACCAACGCCAACGAAGTTTTCGGGGCTCTCGCACAAGGTTACTCCCGTTGGGGGGACGTGCTGGCACAGTCGCACGTCTCGAGCGGTCCGGCCATGGCAGACGTGCTCGACAAGCTCATGTCACTCGAAATCGTCCAAAAGCGTGCACCCATCAACGACCCTACGAACAAGCGCAAGTCTGGCTACTTTGTAGTGGACCCACTTTCGCTCTTTTACTATCGCTATGTTTTCCGCAATGCCTCAGCGCGTCAGCTGCTCGACCCGGAAGTCTTCTATGATCGTCACGTCTCCCAAGACTTCGAGGAAAACTACGTTCCTCATATGTTCGAGGAGATCTGCCGTCAATACCTCGTGCGGCAGAACAGGACCGGCAAGATCGAACCGGCTTTCGACGCCATAGGCAAGTACTGGTACGACGATCCCGCAAACAAAACGAGCGGCGAATTCGACGTGGTAACGCAAGACCCCGAGGGCTACGCATTCTACGAAGCAAAGTTCCGCAAATCCCCCGTCACGCAAAAAATGGTCGACGAGGAAATCACCCAAGTCGAGGCAACGGGGCTCAAGTGCCATCGCTATGGATTCTTCTCCCGTTCGGGCTTCGAAGCTGGCGAAAGCGATCGAACCGTCTTCATCGACCTGCCGCAGATGTTTGGATAGGACAGGCCCCTCCCGCATTCCAAGCATTCATTATCTAATCGAACGATTGTTCGATGGATTTCGTGTTGGTTGGAATCGCCTGTGGGCTGGGCTATGCTACCTTGACTATCTATATGACTTAAACGCAGCAAGGGAGCACCGAGAGAGCGAGTATGGCAAAAAACACCGCAAACTATGGTAACGACAGTATCCGCCAGCTCAAGGACGAGGAACGCGTACGCCTGCGCCCTGCCGTCATCTTTGGCTCGGACGGGCTCGACGGCTGCGCGCATGCCGCCTTCGAGATCCTGTCCAACGCCGTTGACGAGGCGCGCCAGGGCTACGGCAAGCTCATCACCCTTACCGCCTTTCGCGATGGTTCCATTCAGGTAGAGGACAACGGCCGCGGCTGCCCGCTCGACTGGAACCCCTCCGAGAAACGCTTTAACTGGGAACTTGTCTTTTGCGAGCTCTATGCCGGCGGCAAGTATAACAACAACCAGGGCGGCGACTACGATTTCTCGCTCGGCACCAACGGCCTGGGCTCGTGCGCGACCCAGTACGCTTCCGAATACATGGACGTCACCGTCTGGCGTGACGGCAACAAGTACTCCTTACACTTTAAGAAGGGCAAGGTCGTCGGCGCCAAAAAGAAGGCACTCGAGATTGAGCCTAGCGACGAGAACCGCACCGGCACCACTATCAAGTGGCGCCCCGATCTTGAGGTCTTTACCTCGATTAGCATTCCCCACGATTGGTATCGCGAGACCATGCGCCGCCAGGCCGTGGTCAACGCCAACGTGACCTTCCGCCTGCGCATCGAAGGTGACGATGGCGAGTTTTCCGAAGAGGATTTTTGCTATCCCAAGGGCATCGAAGACTACGTGCTCGAGAAGGTCGGTACCGACTACCTCACCGAGCCCTTCTTTATCGAGGCCGACCGTCGCGGTCGCGATCGCGAGGACCTGCCCGACTACAATGTAAAGATCACCGCGTGCATGTGCTTCTCGCGCACCTTCATGATGCAGGAGTACTACCACAACTCATCGTGGCTCGAGAATGGCGGCTCGCCCGAGAAGGCCGCCCGCAGCGCTCTGACCAGTGCCATCGATGCTTACATTAAGCAACAGGGCAAGTACAACAAAAACGAGAGCGGCATTAAGTGGCAGGACGTCCAGGACTGTCTGGTGCTGGTGACCAACTGCTTCTCCACCCAGACGTCCTATGAAAACCAGACTAAGAAGGCCATCAACAACCGCTTTATCCAGCAGGCTATGACGGCCTTCTTTAAGGAGCGGCTCTCGACCTACCTAATCGAGAACAAAGACGCTGCCAACAAGATCATGGAGCAGGTGCTCATCAACAAGCGTTCGCGCGAGAACGCCGAGAAGACGCGTCAGAGCATCAAGACCAACCTACAGCAGAAGACCGACATGGCCAACCGCGTGCAGAAGTTCATCGACTGCCGCTCCAAGGACAAGAGCCGCCGCGAGATCTACATCGTAGAGGGCGACTCGGCAGCAGGCGCCATTCGCACCTCGCGCGATGCCGAGTTCCAAGGCGTTATGCCCGTCCGCGGTAAGATCCTCAACTGCCTGAAGGAAGACTATCCGCGCATCTTTAAGTCCGACATCATCATGGACCTCATGCGCGTGCTGGGCTGCGGCGTGGAGATCAAGGACAAGCGCATCAAAAACCTTGGTGCCTTTGACCTGGACAACCTCAACTGGAACAAGGTCATCATCTGTACGGACGCCGACGTCGACGGTTATCACATCCGTACGCTCGTGCTCACCATGCTCTACCGCCTGGTGCCCACGCTTATCGACGAGGGTTACGTGTATATCGCCGAGTCGCCGCTCTACGAGATCAACTGCAAAGAGAAGACCTACTTTGCCTACACCGAGCTCGAGAAGAACGGCATCCTTAAGGAGATCGGCGACCAAAAGTGCTCCATCAACCGCTCCAAGGGTCTTGGTGAGAACGACCCGGACATGATGTGGCTCACCACCATGAACCCCGAGACGCGCCGCCTGATCAAGGTGGAGCCCGAGGACGTCACCAAGATGGAAACCATGTTCAATCTGTTGCTGGGCAACGACGAGGCAGGCCGCAAGCGCCATATCTCCGAGCACGGCAAGGAATACCTGGACCAGCTGGACCTGCAATAGCAGCAAATCGATAACGACGGCCCATAATAAGTTCAAGAGGAAATCGTGGCAAAGAAGAAGACGAAGAACCAGCCAAAGAAAAAGCAGGTTAACGCCGAGAACGTCATCGGCCTGCACTCCGAGGTCACCGACCAGCCGATCACACAGACGCTCGAGGTCAACTACATGCCCTACGCCATGAGCGTCAACGTCTCGCGTGCATTCCCCGAGATCGACGGCTTTAAGCCCTCGCACCGCAAGCTGCTCTACACCATGTACAAGATGGGTCTGCTCAAGGGCGAGCGCCAGAAGAGCGCCAACATTGTGGGCCAGACCATGAAGCTCAACCCTCACGGCGATGCCGCGATCTACGAGACGATGGTGCGTCTAGCAACCGGCAACGAGGCGCTGCTCGCCCCCTTCGTGGAGTCGAAGGGCAACTTTGGTAAGTACTATTCGGGTGATCTAAGCTATGCCGCCTCGCGTTATACCGAGGCCAAGCTCTCCCCCATCAGTGCCGAGATCTTCAAGGACATCGACAAGAACCCGGTCGACTTCGTCGACAGCTACGACGGTGCCATGAAGGAGCCGCGCCTGCTGCCCACCACGTTCCCCAACATCCTTGTCTCGGCCAACAAGGGCATCGGCGTCGCCATGGCGTCCGACATCTGCGGCTTTAACCTCAACGAGGTCTGCACCGCCACCATACGCTACCTGCAGGATCCCGACTGCGACCTGCTCGAGTACATGCCCATGCCCGACTTCTCGACCGGCGGCGAGATCATCTACCGCCGCGAGGAGATGGAGAAGATTATTGAGACCGGCCTGGGCAGCTTCCAGATCCGCTCCCGCTGGCGTTGGATTCCCGAAGAGCGCATCATCGAGGTCTACGAGATCCCCTACACCACCAAGACCGATGTCATCATCGAGCGCATCGTCAAGCTCTCCAAAGAGGGCAAGGTCAAGGAGATCGCTGACATCCGCGACGAGACCGACCTCTCGGGCTTGCGCATCGCCATCGACCTTAAGCGCGGTGTCGACCCCGACAAACTCATGGCCAAGCTCTATCGCTCGACCACGCTGCAGGATTCGTTCTCGTGCAACTTCAACGTGCTCGTCGACGGATATCCCCGTGTTATGGGCGTGCGCCAGATTCTGCACGAGTGGGTCAAGTGGCGTATTGAGTCCACGCGTCGCCGCATTAACTTTGACCTGGGCAAAAAGTCCGAGCGCCTGCACCTACTGCACGGCCTCGAGGCGATCTTGCTCGACATCGACAAGGCCATCGCCATCATCCGCGGCACCAAACTCGAGGCCGAGGTCGTGCCCAACCTTATGCGCGGCTTCGACATCGACGAGACCCAAGCCGAGTTTGTTGCCGAGCTTAAACTCCGCAACATCAACGAGGAGTACATCCTCAACCGCACCAAGGACATCGCCAAGCTCGAGGGTGAGATCGCCGAGCTTGAGGAAATCCTCTCCAGCGAGGAGAACATCAAGAAGGTCATCAGCGACGAGCTGGCCGCGGTCAACAAGAAATATGTGATGCCGCGCCGCACGGGCAGGATCGAGCCCCATGAGGTTATCGAGGTAAGCTTGGAGCCCGAGGTCGAGGAGTACCCGGTCACCATCATGCTCTCGCGCGAGGGCTACCTTAAGAAGATGACGGACCGCGTGCTCAAGAAGGCGACCACGCTCAAGTACAAGGACGGTGACAAACCCTTTATTGAGTTCCCGTCCTCCAACACCCACGAGCTACTGGTCTTTACCAACAAGAGCCAGGTGTACAAGTGCAAGGTTGCGGCGTTTGAGGACACCAAGTCGGCCCAGCTGGGCTCGTACCTGCCGACCGATCTTGAGATGGAACCCGACGAGAGCGTCATCTGGGTCATCGACCCCGAGGACTACAAGGCCGACGTGCTGTTTGTCTTTGAGAACGGCCGCGTGGTGCGCGTCGCGCTTTCTGGATACGTCACCAAGACCAACCGCAAGCGCCTCAAAAACGCCATCTACGGTGGCAGCAAGCTGCTGTATGCCCAGGTGCTCAAGGAGGATCGCGACATCGCGCTGGTCTCGAGCGACTATCGTTTGATGAACTTCAACACGTCACTGCTCAAGACCAAGACGACTACCAACACGCAGGGCGTCCAGGCCTTTACGGCCAAGAAGGGCCGCTCGGTCACCACCGTCGGCACAACCGAAGAGATCCTTGGCGCCGGCGTCTCGGCCGAGAAGTTCACCGCGCAGAGTCTGCCCTCCGCCGGTGCCCTCATGAAAGAAAACGACATGCCGAGTCTGTTTGATTAGGACGACGGCAGAACCGCCATAGTTTTACAAAGCAGCGGGGCCCGGAGCGCAGCAATATCGCGCCCCGGGCCCCGCTCGTTGCGGAGGTCATCCTCGGAAATGTCGACGATACGGGGGCTTCCCGCACCGTCCTAAGCCGTTAGCAAAACTCGCAAAAGTTAGCAAAAGTTGCAAAAATTAGCAAAACTTGCAAAGGAGCCACCACGGAGTACAGCAAATGGCTCCGCCATGCCAGGCATGCTCGAAGATATTATCGAGCGAACCAAAGAAGCGGCAGATAGCTACCTTTCACAGTCTCACGCGCGCATGAACGGCGTTCAAATTGGTCCAGTGGGCATCGATTGGACATATGTTCAAGAAGCCCAGGGCAACTGGCGCACGTGCATGAATGGCATCTTCAGGCAACTCGAGAAGCATGGCATCGGGCTTCTCTCGAAACGACCTATCGAGAGCTTTCCGATAAAGACATTGAGTTTTTGCTCGCGATGCTGCCCGATTCTGGCCCCAGCAGGGTCTCGGAGATAGCCAAACGCATGGGCGTCGCCAGCAACTACACAAGCCAATACAAACGCCGCCTCCTGGAGGACGGCGTCATTGGAGAGCGCGGGCGTGGTCTCGTTGGCTTTGACATTCCCGCGTTCAGGGAATTCTTGAACGAGAAGGCGTTTTAGCACGCCGGAATTGTCCGCGGAAGCATCAACGCATGGCAATCAGCATTCCTCTTGGTAAGGATAGCAAGCATTTTCCACCAACACCGATTGCCATGCGTTCTTCTTGTCCTTAGGCGAGCTTGCGAGCGAGCTCTCGCACCTCTTCCAACTTGGGCGAGGAGGCCATGCTGTCGCGCTCGGTCATGCCGCTAATGGTGACAATGCCCTGGTCCTCCCACTTGCAGTACGCGCATGTGGCCCTATACATAGCAATCGCCGCATCATAGACGCCCTCGCTGTGGCTATCGAGCAAAAGGGCCGTCTTGGTGAACGGGAAGCCTGTAGCACCGAAGGCGTACAGGCGGTCGATGGCGGCCTTCTCCTGCGCAGTGATATCAAACCAGTAGATAGGCGAAGCGAAGACAACCATATCGGCGCCTTTCAGCGACTCGATCACGTCGGCCATGTCATCCTTCTGCACGCAAGTGCCCTCATGGGCGAAGCAATACTGACACCCCAGGCAACCAGCGATTTTCTTGCTGGCAACACGGACGACCTCGACCGTATTGCCGCCCTCACGCGCGGTCTCGGCAAACGCCTCGACCATGGTGTCGGTATTGGCGCCCTTGCGCGGGCTACCACTCAATACAACGATATTCATAAGAATCTCCCTCCTTCATGCCGCAGGCGCGCGGCATATTTTTTCTTTTAACCAAAACAGATGGAGCTATGCAGTCGCCTCGTTTCAGCTACTTCCACTTAGTAATAGGATCCACTGGCCAAAAGCCTGTCAACATCAAAACAAGTTCTCAATCCGTCGATTCTACGTGAGGCAGTGATCCTCATTTGATACCCGCGCTGTCTGCGCACTAGGAAGCAAAGGAATCTGGCCACCACTCAAATAAGATCACCGCCATCTTGCATAAACGACGCCATGTTAAGGTGCCTGACGCCACCCCTCTCCTGCAATAGAGGATCAAGCGTGAACAAGTAACGCGGATACCCATCCCTGATGTGGCCGAACGGCCTGTACTCGCGCTCCTCGACGCCTCTGTCGGCAATCGACATAGAGACCTGGATATAGGCGTAAGCATTGCGCCTACGAGCGATGAAGTCATACTCGAGCTTCCCAATACGGCCCACAGAAAGCTCGTACCCGCGCGATGCAAGATAGAGGTAGATCTTCACGTCGGTATATACGCAAGATGCACCCCTTTTTCTCAGCGTCCATTTCATCAGTTATGGGGGTGCTTTTTTACATTTTATAAAAAAGCGTACCGATAACTTATTCCCACTCAGTTTCGGAAATCGAATGGTTTTGAAGTTTCGAAAGCGGCGTCCCAACATGCGTAAGGGCATGTTGGGACGCATCAGTAAAACGGGAATCGACTCACGCGAGAAGGCGCCGCCCCGTCGCCTCGAGACGTGCGACAGGCAGATTAGGTTTGGGGAGTAGAACGGCCCTTGCGCGAGGCGTGAATTGTAATCGATAAAGCCGAGCTTTGAGAACATGCGGTTTATCTCGTCGAACGTTGAGCCGACAGGGGCTTGCGCCACAGTGGGCGACTTAGCGACGCCCATGCCCATGATGCCGGGCACAAGCGTGAATGCGCCACGTGGAGGCGAAGGGGCCGCCCGAGAGGTTGATGGTGAGCGAGCACCAAAGGTCAAGGTAGCCCTCGCCTTCCGGGCTTGCGAGGTCAAGGGCGAGCGTCCCTCCCTCGGTCGCGTACAGCGACGGCAGACACTCGGCCAGCTCCTCGGTCATAAGCGCTTACATGTCCGTCTCCCCTCCGGGCCACGTCGGACCCCTAGAATCTTCGCCCCGCGGGCAAAGCCTCGGCGCGCCCCATGGCATCTCGACTTTGCCCCCTGCAATGCCGCGCAGCGGAGACACCACCTGAGACGGACGTCGATGCATCGAACCCGAGACCGGGCGCTGCGGCGGGAAGCCTCTCGCGCGGACAATCTGCTCGATCTTGCCGTGCACGTCTTAAAAAAGTTCGAAAAAAGTCTAATAGTACGACATCCGTCGAACAGTCGGGGGTACACACCACTACAGATGGCCCACGGAACGGGGAGCGAGATGGTCGGCGACGGGTTCAAGGCACTCTCCGGCCCCACGCTCCGCCAGGGAGGGCGTCGGGAGGGAGGCCGTAATGGGTGAGAGGAGCGAGCGGCCGGAGCGGGTGTTTCCCGGCAGGACAGACCCGTGGTTCATAGCGGCCATGGTGATTGTGGCGGGCGGTTTATCCGCGGCGTGTATCGCGTGTTTCCTGAGCTCGAGTCCCGCGCTCCTATGGGGCTGGCTCGCGCTGCTGCCCGTCCCGGCCCTCGTGGCCCTGGCCGCCCTTCCCGTCCGCAGCAACCGCCTCGAGCTCTACGGCGACCGCCTCGTCGTCGTGTACGCTGGGATGCGTTCGGTGATACCCTACGCCCACGTGCGGGGCGTCCGGCGCACCAGGACGCTCTGGGCGGGGACGGCCAACTCGCTCGACCGCGTCTATATCAAGGCGCCCTACGACGGCGACGCCATCGTCTCGGTGACCGACAACGATGCCCTCATGGCAGAGCTCGAGCGTAGGTGCGGCCTGCGGCCCGACTGCGAACAAGGCAACTAGCTTCGCAGGGCGGCTATCAGCGACTTGCTGCTCATCGTCATATCACGGCGGCCAATTTTGGGTCGGGCTGGCGGAGCATGTCGAGGACGGCAGATACGGCGCCGCCCGCATCGTCTTCGGCGCAGAACCGTCCAATGAGGAGATCCTGCGATTCGTTGCCAGCAAATGGGCGAAGCTCTCGTTCTTCGGTCACGATTCGACCGAGGCGAGCAAGCCCGCAAAGAACCCCAAGCGACGCGCTCGCGAGGCGGCGAAAGCACTTAAGCAGCCGGCGATGAGCACCAAGGCGCAGCAGGCGCTCGCGGCACAGAGAGAAGCGATGAAGCAGGAGTCAGCTCATGCAAGAAGCCGACGCCGCGTGGAAGAGGCTGATGCGCGCTACGAACAGAGAAAACTGAAGCGCAAGCAGAAGCATCGCGGGCATTGATCGCCATTCGCAACAAGGCAAACCATATACAGCAGCGGCGTCAGTTCCACTTGAAGCCGACGCCGCGTAGACGCTGATGGTGACGGCTATGCACGGGCACGGGCGCGCCACCGCACTTCACAGCTTGTTTCTCAAGTATTTGGGACGCACACGCGGCGTTCAAAAATGCGGAGCGACTCCGCATGGCTCGAGACTGAGCCGAGATGCCCTACTTCTCGCCCTCCAGCAGTCCCACGATGCGGTCGATGTCGACGGCAAAGCGAGGCCTTCCCTCGCGCTCGTAGCGGTCGAGGTATGCCTGGCACTCGGAGACAATGCGCTTGGTGTTGCCATCGATGATGCGCTGGAGCGTCTCGTAGTAGGCCGAGCCCTCGGTCCTGAAGCGGCGCTGGTAGGCCTTGGTTATGGGGAACATCTTGATGTAGTGGATGCCGTGGCGGCAGCCGGGGCGCGTCGTGGGGCGGGGTGGCAACGCAAAGTACTGGTCTTTGGGCACGTTAGGGGCGATGTTGGAACGCAGCGGCACGGCGAAGTCCCTGCGCTTCCCGCGGAAACGTAGCCTCACCACCACGATGCAGGGGCGATTGTGCTTAAGCATGAGCTCGCGGTCGCCATCGACGAGGTCGAAGAAGTCCTGGGAGATGGATACGATCTTCATCGGTTACGCCCCCTTCATACGAAGCGGGGCCCGCATCGCTGCAGGCCCCTACAGGTGGGCGATATTCTACGCCTTGCGGCACCCCGTCGCCCACGGAGGTTAAACGTACACGTAAGCCGTACTCTGAAAGCCGCGGCTTCCGGCAAGTAGTTTATACCACGAAAGGTCGCTTTCGATGCGCCTAGCTCGCAAAATAACACTCGCCGGGCCGTCACCCCTGATCTTCTCGACCGCCTCCTCCGGGTACTTATTGCGTGCCACGGGCACCTCCGTCC
>CABULX010000066.1 GCA_902492545.1 uncultured Collinsella sp.
GCAATATGCTCCTGAGCAGCACGAACGTTGATAAACGTATAGACCAAGCGATACGAGCCGTCGTCGACGTTGCGTTCAGCGTGCATTTGCACAAAGCGCGCGCCGACGCCCTTAAGCGCCTGGACATGCGACAGGAGCTCTTCGATCCCGACGGTGGCATAGATTGCCTTTTGCATTACTCGGCCTCCCTTGCAGCGGCGGTCGCGTCGCCGGCCTCCGCAGCAGCCACAAACCCGTCCTCGCCCAGCTCAACGCCACCGTCCCAGGTTGCGGCGCCGCCCACGGTAAGCGGGTCGCCGCCGGCGCGCATCACGGCCTCCTTCTGGTCCAGGATGCCACACGCCTCCACGATGGCATCGATCACGGTCTCGGGACGAATGGCGCACCCGGGCGCGTACACGTCCACGGGAATCGCGCGGTCCACGCCGCCGATCACGTTATAGGCATCGCGGAACACGCCGCCCGAGCACGCGCAAATGCCGCACGCCACCACGCACTTGGGCTCGAGCATCTGATTGTAGATCTGGCGCACGACGGGCAGGTTCTGGGCATTGACCGACCCCGTCACCAAAAAGATGTCCGCATGCTTGGGGTTGCCGGTGTTGACCACGCCAAAGCGCTCCGCATCGAACAGCGGCGTGAGCGAGGCCAGCACCTCGATATCGCATCCGTTGCAGCTCGAGCCGTCGTAATGAATAACCCACGGCGAGCGCGACATTTTATGATCCATGGATGCCGCCTCCTAAATAAACACGTCGACGAGGATGGGCATAAGGTTGAGTAGGCCAAACACCAGCGCCACGCCCCATCCGAGCTTAAAGCAGCTGCGCCAGGTGCTACGGGCGAAGGTGTTGTCGATCAGCACCTCGACAAAATACGTCGCGGCCATCACGACCAGGGCGACCACCCAGCTCACCGGGTTGTCCCAAACAAAGAACATGCCCACCCACATCAAAAACAGCACGGTCTCACACCAGTGCATGAGGGTCATCTTGGCCAGCGTGCCGCCGCTCATCTCGGTGGCGACGCCCTGGACGATCTCCTGATGCGCGTGATGCGAGTACGAAAGATCGAACGGCGACTTGCGCAGCTTGATGGTAAGCACCGCAAGCAGCGCGACGAAAATGGGCGCGCTGTACACGATGATGGGGGCCGACTGCCCCGTCACGGCGATGGAATCAAAGCTATCGGTGGCAAGATACAGGCCCACGCTCATCAGCAGAACGGCGGGCTCGTAGCTCATAACCTGCAGCAGCTCGCGGTCGGCGCCGACCTGGGCAAACGGGCTTTGCGTCGAGGCGGACGCCAGCACCACAAAGATCGCGGCGAGCGTCACCATAAAGGAGCACAACATCGTGTTGGAACCCGACACAAAGATGCCGCCGCCCACCACGGTAAAGATGAGCGCGCACGCCATGTAGGTATCGTCCATGGTGTTTACGCTGGCAGGAGCTTTGCGCAGGAGCTTGGCAACGTCGTAGAAGGGCTGCAGCAGACGCGGACCCACACGGCCCTGCATGCGGGCGGACAGCTTGCGGTCAACGCCGTCGATCAGGCCACCCACAAACGGCGCCAGCAAGGCAAACGCCACGGTGCCAATAAAAATGCCCACGACGCCCGAACCCTCGAAATACTTGCCGCGCAGCACCGAGGGCGCGCTCATGGCAAGTCTCTCGGGCCCAATCCACGCGCAACACAGCAGCGCAAACAAGATGATGCTGCAGCACACGACGCTACCTGCGGGGCCAATGCGCTTCTCGCCAAGGGCGTCCTCCGAATACCAATTGCGCTTTTCGGCCTTCACCTCGTGTCCCATCGAGCCGCGGAAATGGCGGTAATTGTCGGTTCCCACACCCGAAAGATATACGTTTACGTGCGGCTTATTGCTCACGCGGAACGACGTCAGCAGCACCACGGCAATAAACGCCACGATAGCCACCATCAGATACATGGCGTCCTTGCCGATAACGTACGGCACGCGGCCAAACACCATGGCCAAGTAAGGCGACACCAGACCGCTCGAGATAACCGGAAACGCCACGCAGCACAGAATCAGCAGCGCGGCGATGGTGTTGAGGGCCATCCATTCGGTCTTATGGACATTGACCTCGACGTTTTGAGCCGTGGGGTCGACGCCCGAAAGCTTGGCAAGCCACTTGCCCCAGAAGAAGAACGTCGCAGCCGAGCCAAAGGCAAGCACCATGATCATGAGCACGTTGCCGGTCTGGGCAAACGCCACCAGGGCGCCCCACTTGGACACGAGCATGCCAAACGGCGCCACAAACATGCCCATGATGCCCAGCATCATCAGACGCGTCAGGTGCGGCATGCGGCTGAACATACCGTCCATGTCCTCGATATCGCGGCTGCCGATATGATGCTCGGCCGTGCCCACGCACAGGAACAGCAGCGACTTGGCCACCGTATGGAACAGGATCAGGAAGATGGCCGCCCATACGGCCTCGGGCGCGCCGACACCCAAGCAGGCACTGATGAGGCCCAAGTTGGAAATGGTGGAGTACGCGAGCACGCGTTTGGCGTTGCTCTGCGAGATGGCCATGAGGGCAGCGAGCAAAAACGTGATGGCACCCACGCTCGTGACCATAAAGCCGGTCACGGGATAGATGGCATAGAGCGGGCTCAGCTTGACCATCAGGAACACGCCGGCCTTGACCATGGTTGACGAGTGCAGCAGGGCGCTCGTGGGAGTGGGGGCAACCATAGCACCGAGCAGCCAGGTATGGAACGGCATCTGCGCGGCCTTGGTGAGCGCGGCGAGCGACAGCAGAACGACCGGCATCACCAGCAACGCGGATTGCGCGGTTCCGGCGCCGGAAAGCTCGATCATGCCCGAGATGGTCAGCGGCATGCCGTTAACGTGCAGGTACATGAGTCCGGCCAAAAACGCGATGCCGCCCAGCATGTTGAGGATGATCTGGGTGAAGGCGTTCTTGACGGCCTCGGGCGTGCGCGTGTAGCCAATCATGAGAAACGAGCACACGGTGGTGATTTCCCAGCCGCAGAACAGCCACTCAAGGTTGTCGCTCGTCACGATGACGAACATGGCTGAGAGGAACAGGAACATAAGCGCCAGGAACTGCGGGCGACGGTCGGGCGCGGTCTGCCCGCGCAGCGCAGCCTCGTGCTCGTCATGGGCCTGGAAGTCCTTCATATAACCCAAGGCATACACGCAGATCAGGCTGCCGACGATACCGACGGCGAGGACCATGATCACGCTCATGTAGTCCAGGTAGAGCGGCGTCGCCGTGACGGCTTCGGCCGCGGGCAGCGTCATGGCTGCAAAGGCAAGCGAGCCCACCAGCTGGACTATGCCGAGCACCGTGGTGAGCGCGTTCCTATATTTGTACGCGTTGCACAGGATGACGGCGCACAGGATGACGTCGATGACGGAACTGATGATCGAGAGCACATGCGAGGTGCCGGGGGCAACCTCAAAGCTCTGCGGACCCGTGCCAAAATACATGACGGCGACTACAACTGTCACCGCCATAATAATGCCGGAACCTATGAGCCCCACCGCATCGCGGGCGCGGTCACCGCGCGCGAGCAGCATGCCCAGCGCCGGTACCAGCGGAAACAGGGTAAGGAAATACAGTAGCGTCATACCATCACTCCCCCATGCAAAAACGCTGCAATTGTTTAACGTTATAGCTCAATTGAGGAGCAGCGGCGGCAGGTTTTCGGTCAACTGGGGAGTTTTAGGCGTACGGGGTAAGGGCACGTCCGCTTTGGAGCAGCGGGGCGACGCTCCCCTATCGCAGCGACAGGCGCGCGGGCCACTGCGCGCAGTTTATTGGCCACTTTGGAGGATGTCCCGACAGGCTCGCGCCGGTCCAAAAAGTTGGCGCGGCAAGAAAAATGCGCCCCTGTGGGCGCACCATCCCGTTTGCTATTCCGCCTTTTTAACGCGTGGCTTGCGGCCGCGCGGCTTATCGACCAGTGCGGACTCACCGCTCTCGCGGTACTGACGGCACCAAGCCTTGACCGAAGACTCGCTGGGAATCTTGTGCTTGATCATGGCCTCGCGAACCGTCAAGCCGTTTTCCAGACGGTCCTTAACCACAGCGAGCTTTACGTCGTACGAATAGGTGTGATGATGCGAACCGGCATTGAGAACGGCGTCGGCACCGCCCACGGCATACGCGCGGGCCCACTGACGAGCCGTGGCCTGGGGAATGCCAAGCTCCGCGGCGAGGGCGCGATGGCCGACCCCCTCTTGGAGGATCTCGACGGCGCGCTGCCTAACCTCGGGCGCATGCGTGCGAGTCCTAGTTGCTTCCGACATACCTGCTACTTCTTAGCCTTAGCCGTTAATCTGCTTTCTTACGTGCAAGTTAGATAGTAGCATTTTACTGTTTGCTCAAAGCAGTTAATTAAAATAGACGCGGCGTTATCTGGGCATTTGGCACCAAATTACGACATTTCTTTATCGATTATTTACGCTGGTAGCTGACTCGCAGCTAATCGTCATTCGCTTGTCAACAAAATTGGCATCTCTTTATGTCCTTTGGTATAGAGGATATAGTTATTAACCCCTCCCCCAATATTTTTGAGTGATCTGCAAGGCAGTAGACGTCCTCACTCCTCATGATTACCGCGCATTGCCATCCACCGGAGCAAAACAAAAAGGGCGGGACCTGCTGCGCTTGCAGGCCCCGCACCGGTTGACACCCGACGGGACACAGCCGGGCGAGGCGGATCCGTGCTACCGCCCCGCCTGGCCGCGATGTTCAACTACAGCTCGTTGGCCGCGTGATACGCCGTGCGAATGGCGCTCGCAATGTCGGCGGTGCGCTCACCCGAGCAGTCGCCCACGCAGGTCACGGGCACCGTCACGCCATCCAGGTCAAACGCGTTGGCCTTGGAGCCCACGGCCATCACCACGTAATCGCAGGCGATCCTCACCGGCTCCTCGGCGCCGTCCTCGGTGGTGCGAACAGCCTCCACGCCTTCGTCGGTAATGGCGGTCAGGCGGGTCTTAACATGCTGCTCCACGTTGTGCTCTGCAAAGTCGCTCATAATCAGCGGCAGAATGGTCTCGGACTCGCCCGCGGCAATCTTGTCGAGCATCTCCACGATCGCCACCTCGCAGCCGTGCTGCAGCAGATACTCGGCAGTCTCGGTGCCCACCAGGCCACCGCCAATGACAGCGACGCGGCCGTTGAGCTCCGCCTTGCCGGCCAGCACGTCCCAGCTCGAGACGACCTTCTCCGAGTCGGCGCCCGGAACGGGGATGACCACGTCGTGCGCGCCCACGGCCACAATCGCGGCGTCGGCGGCGTTGAGGTCCTCAGCGGTAGCGGCATGGTTGAGCTCGACCTTCACACCCAGGCCGGGCAGAATCTTCTCGTAGTACTCGACGGAACGCATGATCTCGTCCTTGCGCGGAGGCGCGGCCGCCAGCACAATCTGGCCGCCCAGATGATCGCTCGCCTCGTAGACGGTCACGTCGTAGCCGCGCTTGGCCGCCACGCGCGCGGCCTCCAGACCGGCGATGCCGCCGCCCACCACGGCGATCTTCTTGTCGCCCTCGCCCGGCTTAATGGCGATGGTTGCCTCATCGCCGTTCTCGGCATTGAGCACGCACGAGATGTACTTGCGGTTTTGAATCGCATCGACGCAGCCCTTGTTGCAGTTGAGGCACTCGCGGATGGGCTCACCCGTGGCGGCCTTCAGCGCAATGTCGGGGTCGCACATGAGCGAGCGGCCATAGGCGATGATGTCGGCGGCGCCGTCTTCCAGAATCTTCTCGCCGGCCTCGACCGAAACCACGCGGCCCACGGTTGCCACCGGCACGGAGACCAGGGCCTTGACGCGCTCGGCCACGGGCAGCGTCCAGTTGTAGGGCATGGCACCCATGGGCGGAATGGTGTCGCCCATGTTGCCGGTGTGGTTGGCCTGTGCGACCTGAATCATATCGATGCCCGCACCCTCGAGCAGCTTGGCGAACTCGCAGGCCTCGTCGGGCTGCAGGCCACCCTTGCCGCGCGGCGTGCCGTCGGGGTTCTCCATGATCACGGGGAGCTTGTACTCCACCATCAGCTGCGGCGCGGCCTCCTTAATGGCGGCGACGACCTCCAGCGCGTAGCGAACGCGGTTCTCGAACGAACCACCGTACTCGTCGGTGCGCTGGTTGAGGATGGCCGAGCACAGCGAACCCACCAGGCGGTCGCCGTGGACCTCGATAGCGTCGATCCCGGCCTGCTGTGCGCGAGCGGCCGAGGCAGCGATGGCCTCCTTGATCTGGGTGAGCTGCTCTACGCTCGCCTCGTTCACAAAGTGCTGCATGTCGTGATGCAGCTTGGCGTAGGCCTGGTTGCGGATCTCGTTGGACTCGGCCATCTTGGCGGCAAAGGTCTCCTCGTCGCCGGCGGCCTTGGCCTCCTGCGCGGCCTTGGCGGCGGCCATGGATCCCATGACCATGCGGCCGACGCCGGGCACGTCGTACTCGGGGTGGAACAGCTGCAGCGCGACCTTGGCGCCGTGCTTGTGGACGGCATCGGCCAGGGCCTTAAACGTGGGGATTTGGGCGTCGGTCGCCAGCTTGGGCGTGGGGCTTGCGGTCATGACGGGAGCAACGTCGCCGATGACGATGTAGCTCACGCCGCCACGGGCCAGGCGCTCGTAAAAAGCCAGGCTGCGCTCGCCAATGGAGCCGTCGCGCTCCTCGTAGCCGGTGGTCAGCGGCGGGAACATAATGCGGTTTTTGAGCTCAAGGGGGCCAACCGTAATGGGCTGAAGCAGCTTGGATGCAGGTGCGGTCATGGACATTCCTCTCTTGTAGGCGCGGCGGCGATGATGCCGCGTAGTTGTCTAGAGGATATGGCATGGGAATACAACAGCGCAACGGAAATCGGCGGATAACAGGTAGCGGCAGGTGGATGGGGCGGGGCGGCCCGTCGGTTTATCTCAATCTGTAACAGTTACGCGGCAAAACTGGGTCTTACTGTTACAGATCGAGACAAACCAAACCCGCTTGCTAGAAAATCTCAATCTATAACAACAACTCGGCAAAATCCGTCCCTCGTGTTACAGATTTAGACAAACACGACCCAACCCACCGGTATATCTCGATCTGTAACACCTAGCCGCCCAAATCGGGTCTAGATGTTACAGATCGAGATTTTGTTTGAGAGGCCGAGAATTGGACCGAAAACACGGTCCCGAAATAACAAAAAAGCTCGCCGGCTAGGCCGACGAGCTGCAAGTTCTTGGTCGCGGGGGCAGGATTTGAACCTACGACCTCCGGGCACCCTTTTCAAATTTTAGTTTCCCGAGGTCACACGCTGTATCATCCCAGCTCAAACCCTATTTTTCGACCAAAACAGTGTCACTCGGTATCACGTAAAATCACGGAAAATCACGCTCATACATATTACCATACAGATTACCTCGAACCCCTAGGTCGTACGGAGCATGTCCACCAAAACGGAGACGTTGGTCGTATCCGTATAGTAGCTGCGATTCACCTCGGGGCTGTGCCCGAAATACGCCGAGCGAATCAAATCGGGAACGCCTTTCTGCATCCACTCGGTGTTGAGGGTCGCGCGCCAGACATGGGTCGAGACCTTATCGAGAAGGGATATGCCCAAGGCGTCTGCCAACTCGTGATAGAGCTTCTTAATGGCATGCTGCGCGTTGTTGATGTCCCACGCGCTGCCAGGAGCCGCGGGGGCGGGGAACAGCAGCGCGCCTGGTTCGGCCCCCGCTCTTTCCAGCCGCGCCCTCATGCGCTCGGCAACGCGCTCGTCAAGGATGGGGATGGTACGCCCGCGATGGGTCTTTGACACCTCGGTCGTCACGGTAACACTAAGCAAGCCGTCCTTGTCCTCAACGTTCGCGCGGCTGAGCAGTCTCGCCTCGTTGATGCGAAGCCCCGTCACTGCCTGCAGCAACGTGATCTCAACGACAGCGCGGCGCAGATTGCGCACATCCTCAACGGTATAGTGCCCTCTTTTCGGCGGATTTACATCATTAGGGTCAATCGCAAGCAGGTATTCGAGCACGCGCCCGCGCTCCTCCGGCGTGAGCGCCTGTCCGCCCGGAGCCTTGTTTGTCATGCGACACTCAGGCAGGCGCGGCCTGAAGCTCTTGAGGGGGTTGTGGGCGATTACCTCGTCGCGCACCAAAGGCTCAAGAACATATTTGCTCACCGTCTTTTGGCAATGCTTGGCGGTAGAGGTGCCGTGGCGCCTTGCCATCCCATCCAAGATGCCTTCGAGGTTGCGCGGGCGAACCGCGTCCGCGATGCGAAAGCCCCCAAACGCCTCCGCCGCGAGATTGAGCACGTGGCAGTATTTGTCCCGTGTTCGGGGTCGCAAGATGGAATCATCGGTGCGCTCGATTCCGGGGATTACCTCTTTGCGGATATAGTCGCGCATGCTCGACGAGCCCTTCCAAGGAGTGCTGCCCCCGCCTGTTGCGAGAATTTCCTCAGCTTGGGCATGAGCGCGGCGGCGCAGTTCGCCTTTGGTGCACTTCCCCTTGGTCGTTTTCTTGATGAGACGCCCGTTCAGCAAGCGCATACTCCACTGCATGCGATAGCCGCCGTCGGGCGTCGGCGCAATCTTTGCGCGGTCAATGCTTGTCTCTCCAAGCTCAAGGGCGACGCGGGACATGTTTTACCTCCCTTCCTTTGCGTCGCCTATCGGCGAGCATCTCCGCTCGCCTTTACCTGATGTTCGGCAATCCAGTCCTGCACGTCGCTCAGGCGATACATCACAGGGGAGCGCTTCTTGCCCAGGCGAATGTACGCAGGCCCTCGACCCTTGCAGCGCCAGTTCGCGAGCGTGCGAGAGCTGATGCCCAGCACGAATGCGGCCTCTTTTGAGTCGATGAGAAAAATGGAATCGGTTTCGTTTGTAGCCATGACTGCCTCCTGGCAACAGGCACAGCCGCAATAGCGGCGTGCATCCTGGCCAGAAGGCGCTCCCATCGGATGCGATACGCACACCCGCGCTTCCTGACATGCGGGAATCGGCGAAACCCAATTCGCGCGTCCCGCGAGCCGACCTGCAGCGGTCTTTTGGCCTTGCCCAGCCCGAGCAGGGGTTTGGTGCATCGGACATGGCGTGGGGAGGCTCTGTTTCCCCGAGGCAGCCTCTTAAGGCGTCATGGGAGACGCCACCTGCATCCAGTGGTTAGCGCTTCGAGGAGACGGAGGCGCCAGAGCACGAGGCCTCAAACGGCCTGATGACATCTTACCCCGCCGTGCCATTCTTGCCAAACGGGGAAAATGTCGCTTGTTTTTAGGCACATCGTCCGGGAAGACCGATGCCGAGGGCAACGAGAGAGACGCGCCCGTTTTCACGCCGCGTTTTTCGGAAAACAGTTCCATAAAGTCACCATAAGCGGCAGGGCAAGCCCCGCACTTGCAACGCACGCTCGCACGCGCCTCATCCCGTCGTTGCATGATCGGGGCGACGCCGTTGCGGCCTCGCGGCAGTCTTGCGGCAGGGCTTTTCAGACCCGAACTGCCACCCCAAACCCCCGCCCGCAGGCTCGCAAGGCGGGACTGGCAACCCTGGCAGCCCCTCCCGCCACCGCAAAACGGGTAGCGGTGGAAGAAGACGTACACGAAAAGGCAGGGGACGGTTTTACCTGTGTCCATGTACTATTTAGGCTGCCAGGACTGCCAGCGCCCTCTCAGCCCCCATCGCCGCAGAAGGAAGGGCGGCAGGAAGTCGCCGCGCCGGCCCCTGCCGCGCACCTGCCAGACCTGCCGTGCGCCACCTTCTCCGCCGCGGCGTCCTCGCTTCACGAAAACAGCACACCGACTTTCCGCTCATTTACGAACAGAAAGCCCTTCTACCTGCGCTTTTGCAGAAAACGAGGTCTTCTCAGTCACCGAATGTCACGGTAAAACATTCTAAAAACACCGCGAAAGATACGGAGGAGAAGCCATGGGACAGACGTATAACGAGCTTATAAGAACCGTGACCGAAGACTATCTTGGGGGCGTCGATGTGGACAGCGACCCGTCTCCAGAAACCATTGAGAATGAGCTGCTCCAAGCCACCAACAACGCCATTCAGGAGTACAACCTCGGCCCTCGTGACCCCAATGCCCCTATCGGCGCAAAGCCGAAGGACGCCTACCCCGACCAGAAACCGCCTGGCGAGCGCCTCAGGAAGCTCAAGGAGCTTCTGCCCCTCCAGATTGCGCTTGCCATCAAGGAGGTCCACCATGCCAAGCTCATCTGCTGGGCGGCAGACGAGGGGGACGGAAACTACGACGTGGGCGTGTACCAGTCGGAGGGGGACGCCAAGGGCGTCTACGACACCAGAAGCGACAACCTCACGCGACTTATCCGCCGCTATGACGCAACGATCAGTAAACGCAACGTCGATGAGGTCGTTGCGATCTTGCGCGCGGTGTGCGAGGTGGTGTCCCCCTGCACCAACCCCGACCTCGTCGCCGTGAACAACGGCCTGTACGACTATGGCAACAAGATTCTCATGGACTTCGACCCCGAGCTGGTGTTCACCTCCAAAATCGGGACGGACTTCGTGGAAGACGCCCCCAATCCCGTCATCCGCAACAACGAGGACGGCACCGACTGGGACGTGGTGACGTGGATGGACGAGCTTTCCGACGACCCCGAGGTCGTGGAACTTCTTTGGCAGGTTCTCGGTGCGGTCGTGCGCCCCAACGTCGACTGGAACAAGAGCGCGTGGCTGTACTCGACCCTCGGCAACAACGGCAAGGGGACGTTTTGCACCCTCGCCCGCAACCTCTGCGGCAAGGGGGCGTGGGCGTCCATCCCCATCAAGGCGTTCGGGGACGACTTCAAGCTCGAATCCCTCACGCGCGTCTCCGCCATCATCACCGACGAGAACGACACGGGCACCTACCTGGACGATGCGGCGGCGCTCAAGTCCATCATCACGGGAGACCCGTTCTTGATGAACCGCAAGTTCAAAGACCCGCGCTCGGTGAAGTTCCGGGGCTTCATGATTCAGTGCATCAACTCGCTGCCGAAGCTTCGCGACAAGTCGGAGTCTCTGTACCGCCGCCTTCTGGTGATTCCCTTCGAGAAGCGCTTCGAGGGCTGCGAGCGCAAGTACATCAAGGGCGACTACCTGAACCGACCCGAAGTCCTCGAATACGTACTCCACCGCATCCTCGCAAAGACCGATTACTACGAGCTTGACGCGCCCGGGGCGACGCGCAGGCTCCTTGCCGAGTATCGCGAGGTGAACGACCCCGTGCGCCAGTTCCTCGACGACATCCTGCCGCAAGTCGCTTGGGATTTGCTCCCCTGGCAGTTCCTCCACGACCTGTACCGTCACTGGTCGCGGCGCAACAACCCCTCGGGAAGGGTTCAGTCCAAGCAGGTCTTCGTCAAAGAGGTCAAGGCGCTCCTGCCCCAGCACGGCATTGGATGGAGCTCCACCCAAAACCCCGTCCGCGCCCCCTCAAAGATGGGCTGGTCCGAACCGCTCATCTTGGAGTACGAAGTGACCGAGTGGATGGACAGAGCCTTTCGCGGCATCAACCCCGACCGCGCGTGCATGCCCGCTAGCATAAAGGAGCGATACGAGGGGCTGGTGCGAGACGTCCCGCAAGGCGAGCCGTAAGTCAACCCGCAGCCCGCTGAGCCTCATGATGCGGACCGCCGCGAAAGCGAAGCGATCTGCCCCGCACCGCAGGGGCAGTCGCTTCGATCACGGCGGCATCCACTGTTTCGATAGGGACGGACGGCTTTTCGCCTCCGTCCCTTTTCATGTGGCGCTCCGCCGGCACCCAAGCCCGCTGGCGTACGTCCTGAGACGGCATCTGCGAGTGCCTTGCGCTCGCAGCGTTTGCGACCCTGAGGTCGCATCGAGGGGGACTGTCGGCTATGCCGACCGCGAGGGGTTGAGAACGTAGTTCGAGACCACGATGCGTCAGTCCCCCTTATGCCCTTTTCCCCTTTTGTCCCTCGGAGCGTAACGCGGAGAGGGATGGGGAAGTTTCTCCTGATATATGGCGCGAAGCGCTGTAGAAAATACGTTAGTTTTCAGGGGTTGGATTTGTCGAAGATTGCGACAATTGTAGAAAGCGCTTCGAAAAGCCCCATAAACGGGGCAATCTTCTCGGAGTTTTTCTACAAGTTCAGGCGTAAAGTGACGACGTGTAGAAAGTGCGTCTTGAGTGTGCGCGGAGCAAAAAATAAAGGGCGCAGCGATTGTTTTCGCTGCGCCCTTCGGCGTCTTTTCAGTCGTAGATTATCGGAGCGGGCACGAGCTGCCAAGCTGTGCCTAGATGATTTACCCCAAGGACGTACAGGTCAAGCTCCTCGTCGTAGAACACCGGCTCGCCCGTGTGCTCCATGACAAACGACGGGTCCTGTATGATGTACCACTGGAAAATCTCCTCCCACGGTGCCCAGTCTCCGCTCACAAGCTCAAGCGGGCGTTTTGCCATCTCGTTTGCGAGTACCATGTTCCCGCACGTCTCGGCGAGGTCGGCGTAGGTCTTGATGCCGTAGTCACTCATCGCCC
>CABULX010000067.1 GCA_902492545.1 uncultured Collinsella sp.
AGGCAAGGTCTTGCGCCACGTGATAGCCCGCCTCGCCCGTCACGACAACATCTGCGCCCGCGGCGATGGCGAGCTCTCCAAAGTCGCCCAGGGAGCCGCCCAGAATGGCGACGGTTCGGCACGGGCGCTCGGCATCGCCCCATACGCGCGGGTCGCTTCCGAAGGCCGTGGCAGCACGGGCGGCAAGATCGCGCAGCGTATACGGGTCGTTGAGCGTTGCAAGCGCGCCCAGGCCGGTGGCTTCGGGGTCGTCCACGTGCTCCAGTGAGCTTACGGGTGCAGCACCCAGCAGCTTGCTCAGGCGGACACGGGCTTCGTGCGAGCGGTCCAGGTTGGTGTGGAGCGATATGATGCTCACGCCGCAACGCGCTGCCTCGTAGAGCGCCGCGCTGCATTGGGGACGTGTGGCATCCGCCGGACAAAAGGCCTCGGGTGCCTTGATGTATATGGGATGATGCGTCAGCAGCACGTTGGCGCTTGCTTCTTGGGCGCGGCGAACATTAGCCTCAGACGCATCGAGTGCGCAGGCAACGCCGGTGATCTCCGCGGCCGGATCGCCAACGGAGAGTCCTACGTGGTCCCAGGGATCGGTGTCCGTCTTGGGATAGCGTGCCAGTAGCGCGCGCTCGAGCTCGGCGACGATCATGCGGCACCTGCGATCGAGAGCAGCGTCTGGGCAAACTCGTCCAGATCGTCCGGATTCACGCGGTCGTCAAAGGAAATGCGCAGTGCACCTAGTGCCTGCTCGCGACCAATGCCCATGGCGCTGAGCACATGGCTCGGG
Source organism: uncultured Collinsella sp. (assembly GCA_902492545.1). Taxonomy (GTDB): domain Bacteria; phylum Actinomycetota; class Coriobacteriia; order Coriobacteriales; family Coriobacteriaceae; genus Collinsella. The sequence continues at coordinate 785 of CABULX010000067.1, forward strand.
TCCATGCTGCCGCTCGAGCACGCCGAGCCGGCCGAAACCTCAAAGCCGGCGGCATCGAGCTTGACGATGAGCTCCTCGGAGTCCATGCCATCAACGTAGATCGACACCATGCCCGGTAGGCGATCGGCCTGTGCGTAGTCGCCCATGGTGGCGTGAATGCGCTGGTGGGCCGTAAGCGTGGCGTAGAGCTTGTCGGAAAGGGCTTGCAGCTTCGCGCGCTCCTGAGCCACATGGGGCGTCAGAGACGAGGCGGCTGCGGCAAAGGCGAGCTGCGTTCGCAGGTCTTGCGTGCCGGCACGACGACCGGCCTCCTGTCCGCCGCCAAAGATGCGCGGGCGCAGCGGCGTGCGGCTCTTAAGGTAGAGTGCGCCAGATGCCACGGGACCGCCAATCTTGTGGGCTGCGACGGACATGGCGTCGACGCCCAGCTCGGTGACATCGAGCGGAATATGCAGATACCCCTGGATGGCATCGGTGTGGAACAGGGCGCCAACGGTATGCGTGGCCGCGGCAAGCTCGCGGATGGGCTGCACCACGCCGGTCTCGTTGTTGGCAACCATGATGCTCACGAGCGCCACGTCGTCGCCTAGCAGCTCGACAAGCGTGGCAGGCTCAATGAAGCCCGCGCGGCAAGGCTGCACCAGGTCGACGGTAAAGCCTGCGGCACGCAGTAGCGGCAGGTTGTCCAGAATCGAATCGTGCTCGATGGCCGAAACGATGACGCGATCGCGCTTGCGATCGCGCTGACGAGCGCCCTCGGCAAGACCGAGCAGCGCCAGCTGGTTGGCTTCGGTGCCGCCGTTGGTCAAAACAATCTCGGACGGGCGAACGCGCGCGCCAAAGCTGCGGGCAATCTCGCGACGCGCCACTTCCAGGCGTGCAGCGGCCTTGCGGCCGAGCGAATGCAGCGAGTTGGGGTTGACGCCGGCAAGCTCGCTGTCGTCGTACTCGCGCTGCGCAAGGCGCGCCTCGGCGCGCATGGGCGTCGAGGCGGCATAGTCAAGATTCACGGGTATGCGGTTTTGACCTGCGGTCATAAGGTTTTATGCCTCCTGTGCGGCCTCGTTGCCCAGCTTCTGCAGCAGCGCAACCTCGGCGGCGGGATCTTCGGACTTAAATACGGCGGAGCCGGCTACGAGCACGTTGGCGCCGGCCTTGACGACCTCGGCGATGTTCTTGGAAGAGATACCGCCATCGACCTCGATCAGCGGCGACACGCCGTGGCGCTCGCACATTGCCTTGAGCTCGTGGAGCTTTGCAATGGTGCCCGGGATAAAGCTCTGGCCGCCAAAGCCAGGGTTCACGCTCATCAGCAGCACCATATCGACAACGTCGATGATGCTTTCGAGCACGCAGACGGGTGTGGCGGGGTTGAGCACCACGCCGGCCTTGACGCCACGCTGCTGCAGATGGGTGAGCGTGCGGTGCAGGTGCGTGGAGGCTTCGTAGTGCACGGTGATCATGTCGGCACCGGCGTCGGCGTACCAATCGACCGTCTCGTCGGGGTTCGATACCATCAGGTGCGCGTCGACCGGCATATCGGTGGAGCGCTTGACAGCCTTAAGGATGTCAACACCAAAGGTCAGGTTGCCGGTAAAGTGACCGTCCATGACGTCGAAGTGTACGTAGTCGGCACCGGCGATCTTGTCGAGCTCGCCCTTGAGGTTGGCCATGTCGGCCGAAAGGACGGATGGAGCGATTTTGATGGAACCCATAGTAGTAGCCTTTCTGCGCTAGTCGGTGAGTCCGTAGAACTCTTGGGAGGGTACGCGGTCGGTAAGAATCTCGAGCGCCCTATCCAAAGTAACACCGTTGTAGAGCGTTTGCTCCACGGCAAAGGTGAGCGGAATGTCTACGCCCAGTGAACGGGCAAGCTCGCTCACGCTGCGGGCCGCGACGGCGCCCTCAACAACCATATGCGTGCGCGTCTGATACTCGTCGAGCGACACGCCGTGGGCAAACTCGTAGCCAAAGGTGCGGTTGCGCGAATGCTCCGAGGTGCAGGTGGCAATGAGGTCGCCCATGCCGGCAAGTCCCATGCAGGTCATAGCTTGACCGCCGCGGGCGTGCACCAGACGGCTGATCTCTGCCAGGCCGCGCGTCATGATAAGGGCGAGCGTGTTGTCGCCCGCACCGGTGCCGGCGGAGATGCCGCACACGATGGCGATAACGTTTTTCATGGCGCCGCAGACCTCGACACCGGTCATGTCTTGCGACAGGTAGATGCGAAAGGCCGTTGACAGGAGTAGGTCCTTAAAGGTCTCCCCTACCTGCGTATCTTCGCTGGCGATGACGGCGGCAGAAAGACCTCCGCGGCAGATTTCCTCAGCATGGTTGGGGCCCGAGAGCGCCGCCACGCGCGACTCGTTGCCGATCTCGCTGGCGATGACCTCGCTCATGAGCAGGCCGGACTCGGGCTCAATGCCCTTTGTGAGGCAGAGCACCGGGGTATCGGCGGCGATAAAGGGCGCGGCCTGGTGGCACACGCTGCGAAGGTGCGTGGAGGGCACGGCAAAGATGATGGCCTCGGCGCCGTCAAGCGCCTGGGCCAGGTCCGTCGTAGCGACAACGTTTTCCGGCAGCACGTAGTCCACCAGATAGCGCGGGTTGCGGTGCTCGCCGTTGATGCCGGCGGCCGTCTGCTTGCCATGGGCCCACATGGTCACGCGCTCGGCTCGCGCGGCGGCAAGGCCGGCGACGGCGGTTCCCCAGGAGCCAGAGCCAATTAGCGCAACATTCATGACTCTCTCCTACTTATCGTCGGGCTCGGTGACGCGCTTGGTAAACGAGAGCTTGGACTCCTTACCCGTCATGAGCTTTTTGATGTTCGCACGATGGGCCCACACCACGGTGATGCCGATCAGCGCCATGCAAAACTTAAGTCCGAGGCTGCTGTACGGAAAGACCGCGCAGGCAGCGATGGGAAGACCGATGGCCGCGGCAAGCGAGCCCACCGACACAAACTTGGTGATGGCGACGGCCACGATAAACATGCCCAGCAGCGAAAGTCCGATGGGCCAGTACCAGGCGAGGATGACGCCCAGACCAACTGCGATGCCCTTGCCGCCATGGAAGTTGAGGTAGGGCGAGAAGATATGGCCCCACACGGCTGCCAGGCAGATGACGCCGAGCATCCAATCGCCGGCGGCACCGGGGGCCATGATGCTCGGCGGAAAGCCATAGCCCACGCTCGCGATGAGCGGACGGGCGATAAGGACGCAGATGGCGCCCTTCAGGCAGTCGAGTAGCAGCGTGAGCGCGGCCACCTTGGGGCCGGCCACGCGCAGTGCGTTGGTGGTGCCGATGTTGCCGGAGCCCGCCTTGCGAATGTCGGTGTGGTTGAAAACGCGGCCCAGGATCAGGCCAAACGGAATCGCTCCGATAAAGAACGAGACCACGGCGCAGATGGCGGTCAGCAGAATCGGATTAAGCATCCTTTTGCTCCTTCTTCCTAAAGAAGAGTCGGATGGGCGTGCCGGCAAAATCGAACGTGGAGCGCATACGGTTCTCCACGTAGCGCTGGTAGGTGTCGTTGACCAGGTCGCTGTGGTTGACGAAGAACGTAAACGTCGGCGGGTTGACGCCCGTCTGGGTCACGTAGTGCATGCGCAGGCGGCGCTTGCCGTCCACCACGGTATGGCCAAACTCGCGCAGGTCGGTGAGGAACGTGTTGAGGCGCGAGGTGCTGATCTTTTGCGAGCGCGTCTTCTCGGCGGCGTCGACCATCGCCCAGATCTTCTCGACGCTGCGGCCGGTCAGGGCAGAGATGCGCAGGTACTGGGCCCAGGGGGCCATGACGCCCAGACGGCGGTCGATGGTCTCCATGCAGGCCTCGCGCTTGCGATCGTCGTCGAGCAGGTCCCACTTGTTGAGTAGCACCACGATGGCGCAGCCGCGCTCGATGGCCAAGCCCATGACCTTCTGGTCCTGCTCGGTAACGCCCACGGAGGCGTCGACGACGAGCAGCGCCACGTCGGCACGGTCGATGGCGCGCAGGCCGCGGACCATGGAGTAGTACTCGATGTTCTCGTACACGGTGCTCTTCTTGCGAATGCCCGCGGTGTCGACCATGCGGTAGTGCTTGCCGTTGCGCTCGACGACGGTATCGATGGCGTCGCGCGTGGTGCCGGCGATGTTGGACACGATGGAGCGGTCGGCACCCAGGATGCGGTTGAACAGCGACGACTTACCGGCGTTGGGGCGGCCGATAATGGCCACGTTCAGCGCGTCGGGGAACTCGTCGGCGACCTCGTCCTCCTCCTCGGGCAACAGGGCCACGATATCGTCGAGCAGGTCGCCCGTGCCGTGACCGTGCAGGGCCGAAAGCGGCGTGGGCTCGCCGATGCCGAGCGAATAGAACTCCCAGATGTTGTCATTCTCGCGATCGGGATTGTCGAGCTTGTTCACCAGCAGAAAGACCGGCTTGTCGCAGCGCTTGAGCATTCGGGCGACCGACTCGTCCTCCTCGGTGACGCCAGTGCGGCCGTCGACAACAAACAGGATGACGGCGGCTTCCTCGGCGGCGGCAAGCGCCTGGTCGCGGATGGACGTGGCAAAGACGTCGTCGCTCTTGAGCGGCTCGATGCCACCCGTGTCGACGATGGTGAACTCGCGGCCGTTCCAGTCGGCCGTGTGATACGAGCGGTCGCGCGTGACGCCGCGCGACTCATGGACGATGGCGTCCGAGGTCTGGGCCAGGCGGTTAACGAGCGTGGACTTGCCCACGTTGGGGCGTCCGACGACGGCGACGATAGGTTTCATCTGCTCTCCTTTATTGGGTAGGGTCAGCGGGAATAGTTGAATTGGCGGGCGTTATGCCAAGGATGTGCTCCAGGGTATCGAGCAGCTCGTGCGGCATAGTCGATACCACATGGACCTCGGCGCCACGACCGGTAAGGCTTGCGAGTAATTCGTCACGATGATACTCGTCAAGGGTCATACCGTCGGCGTTGAACATGAGCTTAGGCACAAAGAGCATAACCCCCGACAGGTCCTGCGGCAGCTGCTCCAAGATGTCGCAGGCAACGATGAGGCCGGTCACGTCCACGTTGCCGCCAAAGTAGCGGTTCTTGATGGCCGTGACGAAACCGGCAAGGCCGTGCGGCGATTCCACAAAACGCGCCACCGTATCGCGCGCGCTGGCGCCCGATAGGCACAGCAGGCGCTGGCCACGGGCGGAGATTGCCTCGCGAACACGGCGCAGGCGCTCGGCATCGGCGGCGAGCACGTTATCGGTCTCGTCCAGATACGAGCGGATCATGCCGATGCCGTCGTAGTACTGCGGGTAGCCGTCGTAAAAGTCCGCCTCGGGCGGCTCGATGCCGGCATCCAGGTAGAACTCGTCACTCATCTGGAAGGTGTGGCGGCCAAAGCGCTCGAAGGCTCGGTCCTGGAAGGGCCGGATCATGGCGATAGTCTCGCGCGCGAGCTCGGGCTTATCGCTGTAGGACCAGCTAAAGCGGTTCTGGTGCTTGGTAAAACCGAGCGGCACAATGCCCAGGCTGGTGATTTGCTCGTGCTCCTCGCAAAAGCGTAGGGTCTTTTCCAGCTCCTCGCCGTCGTTCATGCCAGGGCACAAAACGATCTGCGCGTGAATCTCGATGCCGGCGGCCATGATGGCCTCGAGTACATCCATGCCGCGCTGGGCGTTGCGGCCCATCATGCGGCGGCGGACGTCGGGGCTTACGGCGTGGACCGAGACGTTCATCGGGCTCATGTTGCGATCGATAACGTTTTGCACGTCCTCGTCGGAAAGGTTCGTGAGCGTGACAAAGTTGCCCTGCAAAAAACTCAGGCGGTAGTCGTCATCGCGAATATAGAGCGTGGAGCGGCCGCCCTTTGGCAACATGGTCATAAAGCAGAACACACAGGCGTTTACACAGGTTCGCATGCCGTCGAAGATGGGACCATCGAACTCTAGGCCCCAGTCCTCGCCGGGAAAGCGGTCAAGCTCGACGAGGGTGACGGTGCCGTCGCGCGGATCGAATACCTCCAGCTCGACGGTATCGTCGTCTGCTTCCCAAAGCCAGACGATCATGTCGGTGAGTTGCTCGCCGTTGACCGTGAGCACGCGCATGCCCGGCTCGATACCCACATCCCATGCGGGCGATTCGGGACGCACGTTCTTAACGAGCGCGCCCTCACCCGGCTCGGGGTCGCGGCTGCGCCCGTAATCGGCCACCTCGGCGGCGTATGCGGGTACGGTCTGGTCCATGATTAGCGGCAAAGCTCCTTGATGCGCGCAACGGCGCGTTCGATGTGTTCTTGTGGGGTGGAGGCTCCGGCGGTGATACCGATATGGCGCGCGTCGGTAAACCACGCGGCCTCGAGCTCGGAAGCTTCCTCGATGTGATGCGTGTGCTCGCAGACGTCAGTGCAGATCTGTGCTAAGCGGCGGGTGTTGCCCGAGTTCTTTCCGCCCACGATGACCATGCAATCACAGCGGTTGGCAAGTGACGCGGCTGCCTGCTGGCGCTCGCTCGTGGCGGCGCAGATGGTGTTGATCACGCGCAGTTCCTGCACGCGCGGGGTGATGGAGGCCACAACCTCGGCCAGATTCTGCGCGGTCTGGGTGGTCTGAACAACCAGACCCACCTTGCCTTTGAGCGGCAGGGCGTCCGCATCGGCAGCGCAGCTCACGACCCGCGCGTCATCGCCGGCGTGGCCCAGAATGCCCTCGACCTCGGGATGGCCCGGCTCGCCCACGACAATCACACGGTAGCCCTCGCGCACCAGGCGCTCGGCGGCCACGTGGACCTTCTTGACGTAGGGGCAGGTGGCATCGACCACGTCGAGGCCGCGCTCGCGAGCGGCTTCGATCACCTGCGGCACCACGCCGTGTGCGCGAATGATCACGGTGCCCGATGCGGCATCGTCCAGGGTCTCGGCCAGACCGACGCCCGCCTCGGCAAGCTCGCGCACCACGATGGGGTTATGAATGAGCGGGCCCAAGGTGTGGACCTGAGCGGTCTCCCCCGCCTGCGGGGCGGCCGCCAATGCCATATCGAGCGCGCGTTGCACGCCGTAGCAGGTGCCGGCGTGGGCAGCGATTTCGATGGTGGGGGCGTCTGCCTTTCCGGCCACAGTCTCGGCAGTGTTCATGACTTCCTCGCCCATGGCTAGAACCTACCCGGGTGCTCGGCGCACAGGTCATCGCGCATGGCGTAGACGCGGCTCATGGCTTCGGACTCAAACCAAGCCAGGCGCTCCTTGCGCTTGAGCTCGGCCGGCGCATCGGATAGCGAAATGGCCTTGCCGGCACGGATCCAGCACTTTTTGGGGCGCATGAGCTTTTTGCCCGCAGGCGTGATATCGGACCAGCCGCAGATGGCGAGCGGGTTGACGGGTGCCTTACCCATCTGGGCGATGAGCGCAAATCCGCCGTGGACCTCGGGCTTGATCTCGCGCGAGCGGATGCGCGTGCCCTCGGGGAAAATCAGGACGTCCTCGCCGCGTTGCAGCGCATGCTGGGCGGCGCGCAGGCACTTCATGTCGGCGGTGCCGCGCTCGACGGGAATACCGCCCACGCGGCTAAAGGCCCAGCGCACGATCTTGGTCTTGGCGAACTCGGATTTAAAGATGGGGCGGATGCGGCGGCCGCCAAAGAACAGTGCCGTCTCAACGGCCAGCAACTCGGCCATCGAGGTGTGGTTGCAGATGACCACGCTGCCGCGGCCTTCCTGGCGCTCAAACAGCAGGTCGGCGCCCTCGACCTTCCAGCGCCACATGAGCTTGGAGAAGACCAACAGGATGCCCATGACCACGACGACGGTGCCGCGGATGAGCGCCGGGAACTCGGCGTAGGGGGCGTTGTAGTAATCCTCGGGCGTCTGCTTAAACAGGCGCATGTGCTACCTCCTTTGGTTGATGAGGTCCTCGATGATCGAGACGACCTCATCGATGGTGTGAGCGGTGGAGTCGACGTGCACGGCGTCCTCGGCGGGAACGAGCGGCGCGACCTCGCGGCTGCTGTCGAGCTTATCGCGCTGCTTGAGGGCGTCGAGGGTCTTGTCGACCTCTGCCTCGAGCCGCTCTTCGGTGAGCGGCTGGGCGTCGTTTTGGTGGCGCTGCAGCACGCGGCGACGGGCGCGCTCGCGCGGGTCGGCGGTCAGGAACACCTTGACCTGCGCGTTGGGAAACACGACGGTGCCGATGTCGCGACCCTCGGCGACGATATCGCGGTCCTCGGCGGCGCGGCGCTGGTGGATGAGCATGGCGGCACGCACGCCCGGGTAGGCCGAGACCTTGGATACGTTGGCGTCGACCTGCGGGGTGCGGATGGCGGCTGAGGCGTCCTTACCGTCGATGGTCAGGCGCGTGTCCTCGCCGGTGCCGTTGGTAAAACGAATCTCGATCTGCTTGGCGAGGGCGTCGATGGCCGCCTCGTCGTCCAGGTCGATGCCGTGGTCGACAGCGGCGAAAGTGACGGCGCGATACATGGCGCCCGTGTCGAGCTTGTTAAAGCCCAGCTGGCGGGCGATCTCCTTGGCGATAGTGGACTTGCCGGAACCGGCGGGGCCGTCGATGGCGACGATCATGCAATGCTTCCTTTCGGTGGTTGACGTGCTGGTATGGGACGCGAGCGCTGTTGCTTGGTGTACTGGCTAACCCGTGTAGCGCTCGCGGTAGGTGTTGCGCTTGGGCGCGGAACCGTGGCTGCCGTGGTGACGCGTGCGGCTCGCGGTGTTGGTCGCCAGCGCGCCGCCGCGCTTGGAGCTGGCCTGCTTGGGCGGGATACCGCCGTCTTTGAGAATCTGCACCTCGCGGTCGGTGAGCTCGCGCCACGAGCCCTTGGCCACGTCCTTGAGCTCCAGGCCGGCAAAGTTACAGCGGTGCAGACGGATCACCGGATGGTGGATCTTGCTCAGCATGCGCTTGACCTGGTTCTTACGGCCCTCGCGGATGATGACCTCCACGGCGGTGGTGCCGGGCTTGACGCCCTGCGGCGCCACGGCCTCGGCCTCGCGCGCGTTAATGACGCGGCAGATCGCCGGCTGGCACAGGCCGTCGTCGAGCTCGATGCCGCGGCGGAGTGGCGTGAGGTCGCGGTCGGACAGCGTCCCGTCCACGAGCGCCTGGTAGGTCTTGTAGACGTGCTTGCTGGGGTGCAGCAGGTCCTGCGACAGGTCGCCGTCGGTGGTAAAGAGCAAAAGGCCCGTGGTGTCGCGGTCCAGACGGCCCACCGGGAAGAGCCCCGGAAAACGGTCGCGCGGGACCAGGTCGGCCACGCAAGGGCGCTCCTGCGGATCGCTCATGGTGGTGAGGTAGCCTGTCGGCTTGTAGAGCATCAGGTATACGGCGCCCTGGTTGAGCTTGACGGGCATGCCGTCGACCTCGATATGGTCGCGATCGACATCGACCTTGGTGCCCAGTTCGGTCGCGACCTGCCCGTTGACGGTCACGCGGCCGGCGGTCATCAGGTCCTCCGAGCCGCGGCGACTCGCCACGCCCGCGCGCGCCAAAAAGCGCTGCAGGCGCATCGTGTGCGGGTAAACGGGCTGGGCGCCGCCTGCGGGCGTGGTGGTGTCCGTGGCGCCCGCGATGCGCGTCTCCCCTGCTTCGTTAGTCCTCGTCATGTATATCCTCCGAGGTCTCGTCGACGACCAGGGTCTCCAAGTCCTCGACTGCCTCAACATCTTCAACATCGGTATCGATCAGTTCGCGCTCTTCGTCCAGGTCCTCAGCCTGCTCCTCGAGCGTAGACTGAATGCTGCGGCCGCTCAGGCGCTCGCGGATAAACTGGCGCGACTGCTCATCGGGGGCAAACTGCTCCAGATCGGGCAGATCGCGGGTAGAACGCAGGCCGAACTTTTCCAAGAAGGCGTTGGTCGTGCCGTAGATGATGGCCTGACCGCGCTCGGGGTCGCGACCGAGCTCGCGCACCAGGCCCTTGTCCACGAGCGACGCGATAACGCCGTCGGAGTTGACGCCGCGGATGCCCTTGACCACCTCACGCGTGACGGGCTGGTGATAGGCGATCACGGCCAGGGTCTCGAGCGCCGCCTGCGACAGCTTTTGCGTGTCCCAGCTCAGCACATAGGCCTCGACCACATCGTGGTAGGCGGGGTGTGTAAACAGGCGCCAGCCACCGGCGACCTCGCGCAGCTGAAAACCGCGGTTGGCCTCCTCGTACTCAACCTTGAGCTCGGCCAAAAGCGACGCGCACTCGCCCGGGGCGATATCCAGCGCACCTGCCAGCGCGGGTGCGCTCACGGGGTCGCTCGACACCAGCAGCAGCGCCTCGAGGGCGCCTTTAAGGCTGTTTGCCTCCAGCGTGGAAAGGGTTGACATGGTTGGCGCTCCTATTCGGTGAGCTCGGGGCCCTCGCCGGGCACGTATGCCTCGGCGCCCTCGACGCGGTTGATATGAATGGTTCCAAAGATCTCGTCCTGGCTCAGTGTGAGCGAGCCGCGCTTGGCGAGCTCCAGCATGGCCAGGAAGGTGACGACGAGCTGCTCGGTGGTGGCGTCGCCGTCCAGCAGCTCGCGGAAGGTGCAGGCTTGGTGTGCCATGGTAAAGCGGTCGACCGAGGCCACCGTCAGGTCGAGCGGCACGCGATGCGGTGCCACGTGCTCGGCCTCCAGCAGGAAGGTCTGGCGTTTGCCGTCCAGGTCGGCGCAGATGACGGCGAGGCCGCGCAGGGTAATGCCGGCCAGATAGTCGGGCATAAGGCCTAGGAACTCGGGGTCGGGGCCGGCCACGCGCGGATGCATGCGGCTCTCGGCCTGCATACGCGCGCCAAGGGCTGCCGCCGCGCCCTTAAACTGCTTGTAGGCGATCAGACGCTGGATCAGGACCTCGCGCAGGGCGTCGCCGTCGAGCGCACTGAGTTCCTCGAGGTCTTCGTCGTCCTCGTCATCGTCGTCATCGTCATCGTCGTCATCGACTTTGCGCGGGGCCTCCTGCGGCACCAGAGAAGCGGCCTTGATGTCCAAAAGGGTTGCCGCGACCAGCAAAAAGTCGCTCGCCACGTCCAGGTCCAGCGCCTCGATGCGCTCGGCCTCGGCAAGGTACTGCTCGGCCACCTCGCTGATGGAGATGGCGCCGATATCAACTTTTTGGCGGGTTACCAGCTGCAGCAGCAGGTCGAACGGTCCGCTGTAGACCTGCGTCGACACGCGATACGACATATTCGACCTCCTTTGACGGCGCCTTCGCGGCGCGGTTTGGGTGCATGTTACGACCGCTTTGCACGGTCGACCTGTAAGTTTACCTTAGATGCCGGCGATTGCGAAGTTAAGCAGCTGCTCAGCGAACGGATACACGGTAACGTCGAAATAGCGACCGATCACGTCGATGCCGGTCCACATGGGCAGCAGGTACAGCACCAGGATGAGGATGGGCATGGCGTATTGCTGCAGGCGGTAGTAGTTGGCGAGCGCCTTGTCCTTGAGGAAGGGCACGATGATCGACGAGCCATCGAGCGGCGGAATCGGGATGAGGTTAAAGAACGCGAGCGACAGGTTGACCACGATAAACGTGGCGCCGAAGTTCATGATCTGTGACGCTACGGCAAAGGACATGCTGGTATAGAGGCTGCCATATGCCGCGTGCATGAGGGCGGCCGCGA
>CABULX010000068.1 GCA_902492545.1 uncultured Collinsella sp.
GCCCTATTTGTTAACCCATCAACATAAAAACCACCACAAAGAGGACAGTCACCTTTGTGGTGGTTTTGACCGGCGAACATGATCCGCAGGCGTCGCTACAGCTCCACGCAGGGGCTGTCGCGGGTCACAAGCGTCTTAACGACAAGCGTCGCTCCCAGATAGCGCTCGAGCAGCTCGGCTAAGCGATCGATCGCGGCCTGGCAATCCCCCATCCGCTCGGGCTCCACGCACTCAATCGCCAGGAACGCATCGGCCGAATCATCGGACAGCGCCGTGCGAACGCCGTCGCGCCAGTTCCAGCAGCGGCACACAGCGCCCGCATCGTCGATGTAGGCGAGCTCGCCGGGCAGCGTCGGATCGTCCGCCTCCTCGCCAAGCGGCAAGAACGCATCGCCACCGTCGGTCACCTTCAAGCGAAGGTCTCCCTCGATCGCATGCAGATCCTCGCCTCCCACGGGCAGCGCGTAGGTCAGCGACACCGTGTTGTAAATATCCACCGCGGGCGTAATGTGGCCCACCGGCTTGCCTTTGAGCACGCGTTTGAGCAAGTTCTCGATCGAGCAGCGCGCGCCTTTCTTGGTCTTGAACAGACGATAGGCCTCGCGCCATGCCTTGACCGGTGCGTTCTCGCTGATAGTGTCGCTGGTCAGATGACGCTCCGCATCGATATTGGCGCGGTCGAGCAACGCCGCAATCGCATCCACGTCCTCTTGAGGAATCTGAGCCGTGGGCTTCATGCCCTCCACGATCACAACACCGACCGCTGCCTGCGGAAACAGCTCCCAGAATGAATCCTCGGTAATAAAGCTCTTCATACGCTCTCCCTTCATTGTGCGCGCCCGAGTGAGGGCGCCTAAACAAAAAGCGCCCTTACAACGGCCACCTTCAAAGTCCTACGGTGCCGTCACAAGAACGCTTGCGCTGTCCCCATCCGGAGAAGGGGACGATATGTCAGGCGTATTGTAACCCGAGTCATCCACGCGAGCAAAACCACCACAAAGATGCACTGGCCCCTTTATGGTGGTTTTGGGTCTGAGGCGACGCTAGTGGCGGAGTCCCAGCAAGCCGTGGCCGCGATGACGGGCCTCGGCGGACACCTGGGCGTGCGGGCCGGCGGCTTTGACGGACTCGGGCAGGTGCGAGTACTTCTTCTCGAAGTTCTCCTCGAACATCACCGCCAGGTTGTGCGCGGCCTCGTCGTAGCGCGCGGTGCTCTGCCAGTATTGGCGCGGCACCAGGATGCCATCGGGCACGCCGTGGCACGTCGTGGGAATGTCAACGTTAAAGATGTCGTCGTGCACGAACTCGCTGTCCTCGATGGTGCCGTCGAGGGCGCGCGCGACCAGCGAGCGCGTGTAGGCCAGCTCGATGCGATGACCCACGCCGTAGCCGCCGCCAATCCAGCCGGTGTTGACCAGGTACACGCGCGTGCGGCCGTCGGCAATGCGCTCGCCAAGCATCTTGGCGTAAACCATGGGGTCGAGCGGCATAAACGGCTCGCCGAACAGCGAAGAGAACGTGGGCGTGGGCTCGGTGACGCCGACCTCGGTGCCGGGAATCTTAGCCGTAAAGCCCGTCACAAAGTGGTACATAGCGGCATCGGCCGTCAGGCGTGAGATGGGCGGCAGCACGCCAAAAGCGTCGCAAGTCAGGAACAGCACGACACTCGGAGTGGTGCCCATGCCCTTAGTCCACGCGTTAGGAATGTGCTCCACGGGATAGGCCACGCGCGTGTTGTGCGTGATCGAGATGTCGTCGTAGTTGGGCTTGCGGTTCTCGTCGAGCACCACGTTTTCGCAAATGGCGCCAAAACGGACGGCGTTGAAGATCTCGGGCTCGTGGAAGGCGTCCAGGCCCTCGCATTTTGCGTAGCAGCCACCCTCGATGTTGAAGATACCCATGTCGGACCAACCGTGCTCGTCGTCGCCGATCAGCAGGCGCGTGGGATTGGCCGAAAGCGTGGTCTTGCCGGTGCCGGACAGGCCAAAGAACACGGCGGTCTCGTGCGTGACGGGATCCATGCTGGCCGAGCAGTGCATGGGCAGCACGTCGTCCTCGACGGGCAGCAGATAGTTCATGACGCTAAAGATCGACTTTTTAATCTCGCCGGAGTAGCCGGTGCCGGCGACCAGAATCACGCGTTCCTGGAAGTTGATGACCACCGCGGCGCTGGAGTTGAGGCCCTTGATGGCGGGGTCACACTGGTAACCTGGCGCGGCAAGGACGCAGAAGTCCGGCTCGCCGGTGCGCGCGATTTCGCGAGCGAGCGGGCGGGCGAGCATCTGCTTAATAAAAAGTGCCTGGCTGGCACGCTCGCAGGCAACGAGCAGTCGACGCGTGTGGTTGCGGTCGGCGCCTGCCATGCCGCGGGTGACGAACACGTCGCGCTCGTTGAGATAGTCGACGATGCCGGCCTTGATGGCCTCATAGCTCTCGACGGACAGCGGGCGGTTGACTGCGCCCCAGGCAATCTTGTCGTGAACATCGGGGGTGTCAACGATAAAGCGATCGTTGGGTGAACGGCCGGTGCGCTCCCCCGTCTCGATCACCAGCGCGCCGTTGGATGCCATGCGGCCTTCTTCGCGGCGGATGGCGTACTCGACAAGCTCCGCAGCGGGTAGATCGACCAGCAGACGAGGCTGATTTTCAGCGGGATCTTCAACGAGTGTAATGCCAAAGTTGGACAGAACTTCTGCAGGGGTAACACCAGGCATGGGGCCTCCTTTAAAAACGCGGCACGTGGACGCGGCGCGCACTTTACTCACGTAAAGCCCGTTGTACCCGATATGCAAAAACGTTTTTGCGGCAAGGGCGGCAAGCCCGCCCAACGGTCAAAAATCGCAGGCAAGCGGCCCAGTCATTGGGGACGTTCTTAAACGACTAGTCATTGGGGACACTCTTGAACAGGCAGCATTCAAGGAGCGTCCCCGGATGCCGGCACTTAGGGACGTTCCCAAAGTGCCGGCACATAAGGAACGTCCCTAAGTGCCGACTACTGAATGGCGCCGCCGAAATTATTGAACAACCTGTTCAAAAACACGAGCGAACACCGTCGCGTCTATACTAAAGCGCAGCAATAGAAAGGACTCCGCTTTGAGTATCACGCCCCTCGATAGCATTCGCCGCGCCATCGCCCGCCGCAACGGCACCTCCAACCCCGCTGCATCGAAGGACGGCGCCGCGAAGGCCCAGGGCGGCCGCATCGAGAACGGCCTCTTCCCTGCCTCGCACACTGCCGAGGAACTCGCACGCATCCAAGAGCTGAGTCAGCGCAACGCCGGCGGGCCCGATAGCAGCCAAGCCACACGTCGCCGGCGCGAACGCGATCGGGAGCCCGGCCCCGTCCGCCGCATGGTCAACGCTTGGTGGAACCGTCTGCTCGGCGCCGTCTACGGCGGCGGGTTCTCCATGCAGGAAGCGGAATACGAGGAGCACGCCACCCGCCGCGATTACCTTTGGAACGCTCTCGGCACCGCCGTGTGGGGCTTGGCGTTTCCGCTGCTCACCATCGTGTCCACACAGCTCGTGGGCGCCGAAGAAGCCGGCAAGTTCTCCATCGCCTTTGTCACCGGCACGCTCATCATGATCGCGTGCAACTACGGCGTGCGCAATTTCCAGGTCTCGGACATCGACGAAAAGACGTCCTTCGCCTCCTACCAGCTCAATCGTTGGATCTGCGGAGCGCTCGCCCTAGGCTGCGGCCTCATGTATAGCAGCGCCCGCGGCTATGACGCGCAGATGGCGACGATCGGCCTGGGCGTCTACCTGTATAAGGTCATCGACGGCGTCGCCGACGTGTACGAAGGCCGCCTGCAGCAGGCCGACAAGCTCTACTTGGCTGGAATGAGCCAAACGCTACGCTCCGTCGGCGTCATCGCGGTCTTCAGCGTGGCGCTGTTCCTCACGCGCAGCATGCCCATCGCGGCCATGGACATGGGTATCACCGCGATCGCCTCGCTCGTGCTGGTCACCGCGCCGCTCGCCCTGCTCGAGACCGAAAAATCGCGCCGCGTGAGCCTGCGCGAGGTCGGCCACCTGTTTGTCCAGTGCGCCCCGCTCTTTGGTGCACTGTTCCTGTTCAACCTTATCGAGAGCATGCCCAAGTTTGTGATGGAAGGCACGCTGGCATACAAATATCAGCTGTACTTTAATGCCCTGTTCTTTCCTGCGCAGGCTATTTTGCTGAGCATTGGATTTATCTATAAACCGCAGCTCCTGCGCTTGTCGAACATTTGGGCTAATCCTCGCGAGCGTCGTCGCTTTGACCTGATTATTGTTGCCGTTATGGCGCTGATCGTGGTCATCACCGGCATGTGCGCCGCATTTATGGCAGGTCCCGGTATTCCCCTCATGAGCTTTATGTACGGCCTCAGCTTTGAGCGCTACCGTACGCTGGCGCTGCTGATGGTCGTCGCCGGCGGCGTCACCGCGGCCATCGACTTTATCTACGCCATCATCACGGTGCTACGCCACGCTAGAGACGTCACCAAGATCTACCTGATCTGCTTCGCCGTAAGCGTGGTGCTGCCGGTGATCCTGATTAAGCTGCTGGGTCTGATGGGCGCTGTAGTGAGCTACCTAGCCATCATGGCCCTACTCCTGGTGCTGCTGATAATCGAGTACCGCCGCATCCGCCAACGCATCGAACGCGACCGCAACCCATACGGCGCCTAATTAGCTGCCCGGTCACCGGAATTTGCGATGGAATCACCCCGTCTGGGGTCTCGTTGCGGACAATATTCATCACGCAAAACTAAGTGAGTAGACTTTTACCGAATCCCGCACCACACCGACAAAGCACAAGTCCGTGACCTGCGGTTTTATTGAGGCAAATATGTTGGGTGCTCGGCATTTCCAAAAAAGTCTACTCACTTAGCCAGCGGGCAGCCAAAAAAGAACCGCCGCGACGTCGTTTGACTCCGTTGCGACGGTTTTTCGAGCATTTTCGCGCTGTCGAGGACGCAGACGCTCCTCATTTCTAGCGCTTACCGAGCAAGAAGGCGCTACTCTCCGAAAGTAGTCAAATAAGCCCCGTCCCAAATTAGCTACCCCTTGCACCGATTATTCGCCCGGGTTGATGTTCGCGTAGAACTCCGCCCCGTCGTCCAGGCGCAGGATGCCCACGCGACCGAACTCCGAACCGGTGGCGGCGGCGCAGTCGATATCGATACGATCGGGCACACCGGCGGTGTCCTCGCCGCCCAAGTGCACGATCTGTCCGCGTCCCGATTCCTCATCGAGCCCCGCCAGACCACCGACCTCGCAATAGCGCCCAAGCGATACCGTGGGCGTGTGGCCGCTCACCACGACCGGGCCCTTGCCCTCGGCAGAAAGCAGCCCGGTCGGCACATCCCAATAGCCGTGACGAATCCAGAGCAGGTCATCGGACGACTGCACCGCGAGCATCTGCTGCAGCAGCTCGCGATCGGCACCCACCGCTCCGACGCCATCGGCACAATCGACACCATGCTCAAGCAAAAACGCGCGCGCCGCCTTCATCTCGATTCCAGCATGTACCAGCAGATACGGGCGCTCCTCGGTCTCGACCACCGCGTACAGAGGCAGCGCGGCCATCCATCGCACGAGCTCCTCGTATGCCTCAAATTCCATGTCGTTGAGCTGCTCGCGCGTCGTCCAGCCACCGTTGATATCCCAGGTCTCGGCATCGAGCGGATCCTGGCCAATGATGGCATCGAGCATGATCTGCTCGTGATTACCCTTGAGCACGTGGGCGTTGGGCAGCGAACGCACGAGCTTAAAAACGCCGACCGGATCGGGCCCGCGATCGATCATGTCGCCCAGCACGTACAGCGTGTCGTCGGACGTCAACGAGATCTTAGACAGGGCCTCGTCAAGCGCACGCACGTGCCCGTGAGCATCAGATGTCACATAGATCGCCATGGTACGCCTCTCCTTGCATTGCGGCCTAAGCCCGGCGCCGCAACTAAAACTTCAAGTTGAACTTAAACGTTACCCATTGTACTCCGTTGCAATAAAGCTGGAAAGGGTTTCCGTGCAGAGGCAAAGACGGCAGCCGTCTATGACGGTATCGCGCATGCCCGCAATCCAACCCCATAAACCCACCATCTTTGGGTACAAATAACCGCAGACAACTGACCGTGCCACGCCAACCACCCAGGAGCGGACACCATCCATGAACCAGATCCTTCTCTTTATCGGCCTCGTCATCATTTTGTGCCTGACCATCAAACCCGTCGGCAAAAAACTCCCCTTCCCCACCCTGCTCATCTTTATCGCGCTCGGCATGCTGTTGGGCGTCAACGGCCCGGCGCACATCGACTTTAGCGACTACGCACTCACCGAAACCGTCTGCAGCACGGCGCTGCTGTTCATCATGTTCTACGGCGGCTTTAACACCAATATCGACCGCGCCAAGCCCGTCGCTGCGCCGGCGGTGCTGCTGAGCACGCTCGGCGTCGTCATCACTGCCGGCATCACCGGCGTGTTCGCCCACTTCGCGCTGGGGTTCGACTGGATCGGCGGCCTGCTGCTGGGATCGGTCGTGGCATCCACCGACGCGGCCAGCGTCTTTAGCGTGCTGCGCGAGCACAGCCTGTCGCTGAGGGGCGGCACCGACTCGCTGCTCGAGGTTGAATCGGGCTCCAACGACCCCGTCGCCTACATGCTCACCGCCGTGCTCGCCACACTCGCGGCCGGCGGCGACATCAACATTCCCGCACTGCTGACCAAGCAGATTATCCTGGGCGTGGGCCTGGGCCTTGCCATCGGCTGGGCGGCGGGCCGCCTGATTGAACGCGCGCACGCAACGGCCAAGGACGCGCAGACCATCTTTTTGTTCGCCGTGGCCATCGTCGCCTACGCGCTACCAAGCTATCTGGGCGGCAACGGCTTTTTGGCTGTATACCTGGCCGGCATTGTGCTGGGTGCCAGCGACATCACCGGCAAGGTCGAGATGGCACACTTCTTTGACACCCTCACCGAGATGGCAGAGATGACGATCTTCTTCTTGCTCGGTCTGCTCGTGACGCCCGCGCGCCTGCCGCAGATGCTGCTGCCGGGCCTGGCGCTCATGGCGTTTATGCTCTTTGCGAGCCGCCCCATCGCCGTAGGCATGCTGCTGGCGCCGTTTAGGACGAACCCTCGCCAGGTCGCGCTCGTAAGCTGGGCGGGCCTGCGCGGAGCAGCTTCGGTCGTCTTTAGCCTCTTTGCCGTGGTGGCCGGCGTTCCCGGCGGACACGACCTATTTGACCTGGTGTTTGTGATTGCCGCGTCGAGCATCGTGGTGCAGGGCTCGCTGCTGCCGGCGGTGGCGAAGAAGCTCGATATGATCGATGCAACCGGCGACGTGCGCCGCACCTTTAATGATTACCGCGACGAAGACGGCATGTCGTTTGTCAAACTCAAGGTGGGCGCGGGCCATCCGTTTGCCGGACGCTCGCTCGCCGATATTGGTAGCGCAACGAACATGCTGGTGGTCTTGGTGCTGCGCGACGGCGCGCACCCGGTGCTGCCCAACGGCGATACCGTGATCGAGGAAGGCGACCTGCTGGTGATGGCCGCGCCGACGTTTGAAGAGCGTGCCGAGGTTACGCTGCGCGAGGTCACCGTAACGCCCCACGGTCGCCTGGCTGGCCAGCGCCTGCGCGATGTGCCGCAAGGCAAGCATCCGTTTATTGTGGTGATGCTCAAGCGCGAAGGTCAGACGATCATCCCCGATGGCAACACCCTAATATACGCCGGCGACGAAGCCGTCATCGCCACACTGGCATCGTAGTGACTAGGAGGTAGCTACTTTAGGACGAAGAGATCAAGCGCCTAGAGAACCTCATGTCTTCGCTCGCAGATTTGGATTTGCCTGAGGAGTAAGGTCACCCCTCCCCCATGTAACCATCCTGTAAATCATAGCGGCGTAGTCGAGTTTTACCGTGATGCGGTCGCGCCTACCGCTCCACTGTGCTAAAGTATCCCGAACGTTCAAACGACTACGAGGGGAACCAGAAGATGGCACGTGTGCACAACTTCTCAGCTGGCCCGGCCGCACTGCCTACAAGCGTGCTCGCCGAGATCGCCGACGAGATGATGGACTACCGCGGTTGCGGCATGTCCGTGCTCGAGATGAGCCATCGATCTAGCATGTACCAGCAGATCATCGACGACGCTGAGGCAACTCTGCGCCGCCTGCTGAGCATCCCCAACAACTACCGCGTCCTGTTTTTGCAGGGCGGCGCCACGCTGCAGTTTGCGGGCATCCCCATGAACCTCATGCGCCGCGGCCGCGCCGGCTACATCGTGACCGGCAACTTTGCCAACAAGGCATACAAGGAGGCCGCCAAGTACGGCGAGGCCGTGCTGCTCGCGAGCTCCGAGGACACCAATTTCGACCGCATTCCCAACATGGCCGACATCAACGCGCGCATTGCCGCCGAGGCCGCAGGCGACGGGCTCGACTACGTCTACATCTGCCAGAACAACACCATCTTTGGCACCATGTACCACGAGCTGCCCAACTGTGGCGACGTACCGCTGGTCGCCGATGTCTCGAGCTGCTTTTTGTCGCAGCCGCTCGACGTCGAACGCTACGGACTCATCTACGCCGGCGCGCAGAAAAACGCCGGCGCCGCGGGCGTGACCGTGGTCATCGTGCGCGACGACCTCATCACAGATGGCCCCGCCTTTGCGCAGACGCCGCAGTACATGGACCTTAAGACCCAGGCCGCCAAGGGCTCCATGCTCAACACGCCCAACACCTTTGGCATCTACGTATGCGGCAAGGTGTTCCACTGGGTCGAGGAGACCGGCGGACTTGCCGCCATGGCCGAACGCAACTGGGCCAAGGCCAACCTGCTCTATGACCTGCTCGAGCACAGCGAGCTGTTCCATGGCACCACGCAGGCCGACAGCCACTCCATCGCCAACGTTACCTTCCGCTCCGGCGACACCGAACTCGACGCGGCCTTTGTCGCAGGCGCGGCCGAGCACCAGATTCAAAACGTCAAGGGCCATCGCCTGGTGGGCGGCATGCGCGCAAGCGTCTACAACGCCGTGACCATGGAAGACGTGCAGGCACTGGCCTCGTACATGAAGGACTTCGAAGCGCAGCATAGTTTGAGCCCGCGATCTAACTAGCCCGCAACCCGCGGGCCGACCAGCCACTTCAAACCACCTGTTTAAACCAAACCTGCTAAGGAGTTTTTCATGCGCAAGATCAAAACCATCGACGACATCACCAAGGACGGCAAAGTCGAGTTTGGCGAGGGCTACGAGTTTGTAAGCACCACCGAGGAGGCCGACGCCATTCTGATGCGCTCCACCGACCTGCACGGCTACAAGCTGCCCGAGGGCATCCGCGCTATCGCCCGCTGCGGCGCCGGCGTCAACAACATCCCCGTCGAGGAGTACGCCAAGAAGGGCGTCGTCGTCTTTAACTCCCCCGGCGCCAACAGCAACGCCGTTAAGGAGCTCGTCCTAGGCATGCTGGTGCTCTCGAGCCGCGGCGTGGTGCAATCAATGAACTGGGTGCGTGACAACGCCGACGATCCCGAGATTCAGGTCGACGCTGAGAAGGCCAAGAAGGCTTTTGTGGGCCGCGAGCTCAAGGGCAAGCGCATCGGTGTCATCGGCCTGGGCAACGTGGGCTCCAAGGTCGCCAACGCCTGCGTCGATCTGGGCATGGACGTCTATGGCTACGATCCGTTCATTTCCGTTGAGCACGCGTGGGTGCTGAGCCGCGAGGTGCAGCGCGTGGGCACGCTCGAGGATCTCTGCCGCGGCTGCGACTACCTCACCGTGCACGTGCCCAGCAAGGCCGACACCATCGGCATGATCAGCACCGAGCAGATTAACCTGCTGGCACCGGACGCCGTGCTCATCAACTACGCACGCGAGACCATCATTGACGAGGACGCCGTCGACGCCGCCCTGCGTGCAGGCAAGCTCAGCTGGTTTAGCTGCGACTTTGCCACTCCCAAGACCGTCAAGATGCCCAATACGTTTATCACCACGCACTCGGGCGCCGGCACCGGCGAGGCCGAGGCCAACTGCGCAGACATGGCCATCAGCGAGCTCAAGGATTACCTGGAGAACGGCAACATCGCGCACAGCGTCAACTACCCCGCCTGCAGCATGGGCAAGGCGCGCGCCGCAAGCCGCATTGCCTGCCTGCACGCCAACGTGCCCAACATGATCGGCCAGATAACGGCAATCCTGGCCAAGGACAACGCCAACGTGCAGCGTATGACCAACGAGTCCGCCGGCGAGAACGCCTACACCATGTTCGACACCGATGAGCACCTGGACAGCAGCACCATCGAGGCGCTCAAGCAGATTCCGTCGATGTATCGCGTGCGCGTGATCAAGTAGCGCCGACTGACCTGACGGGCAGCTCCCCATGTGGCCTGCCCGTCACTGACATTGAATGCCCGCGGGGGTGCCTTTCGCACGAGAGGCGCCCCCGTTTTTGTGAGCGCTCCATTAAGTGCACCGAGCCGCTTCTTGGCATACAATCTGTATGTTGACCTAACTATCTGTGAGGTGCCTATGGTTGATACAGATTTTGCTTGGCGGCTTACGCAGGGGCTCGTGCGGATCGACAGTTCCGACCCAGGTGCGCATGAGGGCGAGATTGAACGCTATATCAAAGCGTTGGTTGAGGAACGGTTAGCGCAGCTGAGCCATCCGGTACTCGATGCCGTGCAGATTGCAGAGCACGAAGTACTCCCCGGGCGCCGCAACCTTATGGTCACCGTGCCGGGACTGAGCGACGAGCCACGGCTCGTCTACATCTGTCACATGGACACAGTCACCTTGGGCGATGGCTGGGACGCGGACATTCCGCCGCTCGGGACGGTTGTGCGTAACGACAAACTCTATGGCCGTGGCGCCTGCGACATGAAGGGTGGCCTGGCCTGCGCCATTGCCGCGCTGGTCCATACGCTCGAGCGCGTGGTGGCGGATGGCGCGCTGCCCCGCCGCGGCTTTTCGCTCATCTGCTCGGTCGACGAGGAAGATTTTATGCGCGGCTCAGAGGCCGCGATCGATGCTGGCTGGGTCGGCTCGCGCGAATGGGTGCTGGACACCGAGCCCACCGACGGACAGATCCAGGTGGCGCACAAGGGGCGTACGTGGTTCGAGATTGAAATGACTGGCGTGACGGCGCATGCGAGCCAGCCCTGGAAGGGCGCCGATGCCGTCGCCGCCATGGCCGAGGTCGTGTGTTCGCTCCGTCGCGCGTTTATGGCGCTGCCCGCGCACGATGAGCTGGGGCCTTCAACCATCACGTTTGGCCAAATCGAGGGCGGATATCGCCCCTATGTCGTGCCCGACCGCGCCAAAGTCTGGGTCGACATGCGTCTGACGCCTCCGACCGATACGGCCGCCGCGAAGCGCATGGTAGAGCTGGCCATCGCCGGCGCCGAAGCCGCGGTCCCCGGTTGCCATGGCAGCTACACCGTGACGGGCGACCGCCCCGCCATCGAGCGCGACCCGAACTCTCCCCTTCTAGCAGCGCTCAAGCGTGCCGCCGATGACGTGACGGACGCGGACACGACCGTCGGTTTCTTTACCGGCTACACCGACACCGCCGTCATTGCCGGCAAGACAGGTAACCGCAATTGCATGAGTTACGGCCCCGGCTCGTTGGCGCTCGCGCACAAGCCCAACGAGTTTGTGCCCCATGCCGATATCGTTCGCTGCCAAAACGCGCTCATCGCGCTCGCCGACAACACGCTCTGGGACGCGAGCGGCCAAGTTGGGGCATAATAAGCCGCGAACAAACCGACTCGTGCGTTAGGACCGCCCATGAAAGCACTTCCGTTTCCCTGCATCCGCCCGGCTCAGGACCGCGTGCTCGAAGCGCTGCCCGCAATGGGCAGCATCCTGAGCGGCAACGATGCTCTGCACGGAGCCCTTGCCGATGGCCTGATGCTCAAGGACCCGGGTGCAGCGTATTACGTGTACGAATGCTCGGGCGAGCCGGGGCGCGTAACAGGTGTCGTGGCGATCTGCCCGACGAGTGTACTTGCGGGCGGCAAGGGCGTTGCCAGCGCTGACGTGGCTGCCGCTGCGCACGCGATCGCCGAACTCAAAGTTCAGCCGCGCCCCGTGTCGCTCGCCTACGAGGCGTCGCCCGTCATGGACATCATCCTGG
>CABULX010000069.1 GCA_902492545.1 uncultured Collinsella sp.
CCGTGGGGACACATGTATGTCAATCCTGGTCTAACAGAGCCATTCGTAATGTAGACCTTGCTGCTCGTAGCGTCGCCAATCATCGCGTCAACCATCTGGCCCACGCGAATGCCGGCACCTTCAGATTGATAGCTTACATTAGAGGCAATAATCCCTCCCGTGATATGCAGCCACGCCATTCCCGTACGAGGCTTGTCATTTCGACCCACATCGGTAACGTAAACGCCGCCACCGGCTTCCTCGGAATAATTGCCAGTAATCTGGCCACCGAAAATGCTGACATGGGCGCCGTTATTGGCAGCAAGCCCGCCGCCGCCATGGCAACCCCAGCCATCATTACCGCAGAACTTAGCCATTCTATTATTCGTGATATAGCCGCCCGAAACGGTTACGCTGCCGCCTACGGCCATAATGCCGCCACCATAGCCAGGCTGGTCGCTTTCCCCATTGAACGTCGCATTACCCGAAATAACCGCGTCCTTCGAAATGGAAACGTTCGAGCCATTCGAGTACACGCCGGCACCTTTGGGAGCGTAGTTTGCAGCGATAACACCGCCGATCAGACTGAGGGTCGATACATTGCCGTTTGTATTAACCATAATGCCCGCACCGGTACCCGAAGTTCCCGTAGAGGCACCGCATACGTAGCCACCGCTCATATTGACGGTAGAACCGTTCTCGGCATAGATGAGGCTGCCGACATTGCAGTCCTCTTTCTGCGTAAGCGTACCGCCCTGAAGGTTAAACGTGCCGCCCTGGTAAACGTTAATGAGCTTCATCGTGGAGTTCTTGGTGACTCCAACGATTGCGCCCTGAATAGTCGCTTTGTGCTCATAGATCTTCTCAGTGGTACCTACACCACTTGCAGTCGATTCGGTTACGTAATAGATAAGGCCAGTCGGAATGCCATTCTTGTCATAAGTCATCTTTGCCGTCTTGCCATAATTTTCAGGTGTCAGATGCTCGTCCTTATCTTGCAGCTGCTGGCCGTCGTCAACATCCTCCTGAATGTGCCCAGAGTCCACGTCGTCCACGACCGTAAGCGTCGCGCCCTTAGCAATATCAAACAGAGGCTTGCCATTACTATCATCGTGCTTAATCTTGTGACCATTTAAGTTCAAGGTGATATTGATGAGATTGTCGCTGGACTGTTCGAGCCTAATCTCATCGTCATAGTCGATATCGGCCATAAGCTTAAAAGTAGCATCACGCAGTTTATTGTTAAGGAGCTTTGAGCTCAGCTCTGCCCCGTTGCGAATTTCATAATCTGATTCATTCTCCGCAGCAGGCGCGATTGCGTCTTCACCATTAGTGTCGTCTTCGGCAGGCTGCTCAGCACTTTTTGCTTCCGTGTCATCGGGCGACAGGCCCGTCGCGACAGCGCCACCAGAGGTCTCGTCGCCCTCGGTCTCGTCACTATTCTGGTTTTCGGTATCCCCGTTGTTGGTGTAGTCTACATCAGTAGACTCACTTGAGGAACC
The DNA here is from genome assembly GCA_902492545.1 of uncultured Collinsella sp. Classification (GTDB taxonomy): domain Bacteria; phylum Actinomycetota; class Coriobacteriia; order Coriobacteriales; family Coriobacteriaceae; genus Collinsella. The sequence goes on from CABULX010000069.1 coordinate 1,482, forward strand.
CCCCCCCATTACAGTTTCCTCGGTAGAAACTGTCTGGACGTCGTTGGCGATGGCCTGCGAGATCGGGGGCATAACGAGCGACAGTACCAGGCTCAACACGGAGGCTCCGCACAAAACGCCTGCCAGTACACGGCGCGTCGCTTTATTACTCTGCTTAGATTTGTCCGAATTCGCTTTCATCGATGTCTCCTCCCCAAGAGACCGCGATCTTGCTCTTTCACTATCAAACGTATCTGCGCAATCTGTAATTGCGCACGCTTAGTAATCCATATTGTAGCGATTGTTTGAACATCTGAGCAAGAAAACCGATAGTTTTGTAGCGAATTCTTAATTCTCTTGACATTTGCTCAGATTTACCTTCGTTTATTCGCTATCTAAATATTGTTTCTACTGGTAATTTAGTTGCCCATCATTTTTTAATGGCATTAGATTTATTTGCACAACATTTTGCTCAAGAGCAAACATCCCGCTCACAGTCGAAAATCGACCGTGAGCGGTGGGTCATTAACCGGAAGGAATACCCTACCAAATTGATGAGAATATCTTTAACCCATCGGTGGTTAGAAGTATGATGTTCAGACAACGTTATTTGAATTTTCGCGCAGATTTTAGGTATCAATTCGCCCAAATCGCCTGAGGCCACCACAGAGGCGCCTGTCCCCATTGTGGTGATTCTGCCCCAGCGCTATAGCAGATGTTCCTCGATAAAGATCGCAATGCCGTCTTTGTCGTTGCTCGCGGTTACAAAGTCGGCGGCGGCACGGGTGGCGTCGCTGCCGTTTGCCATGGCCACGCCCACGCCGGCGTCAGCCACCATGCAGGTATCGTTGTCCGCATCGCCAAACACGCAGATGTCCTGGAGCTCCATGTCGTTGAGCTCCGCCACGCGCACAAGGCCGCGCGTCTTGGACACGCGCGGATCCATGAACTCGTAGAGCCGCTGCGTGGTTTGCAGAGCCGCCGCCTTAACAGTGTTATCGGCAAACGTCGACGCCCGCTCAATCACCCGCGGCATTACCTCGGGCGCCATGGTAAACATCACCTTGGGCTGCGGCTCGCGCAAAAACTCGGCAAAATCGACCACCTGGTAGGGCACGCCGTCGACGCGCGACAGGTGTTCGACGCACGCGTTGCTCTCGGGCACGTAGAACACGCCGTCTCGGGGGCAGACGGGCGTTGCCGGAAGGTCCGCCATGTGCTTGCAGATGCGCGCGATGGTCTCGCCCGGCAGCGGATAGCTCAGCTCGTTGATGTCGTGCGCGCGGTCGATGACCTCGGCGCCACCGCAGCCAACCATCACGTCTACTAGGCCTTCGATGCCCCAGAGCTCGTACATGGCCTCGGTCGCGTGGGCGTCGCGCCCGGTGCACAGGCCAAAGAGCACGCCGCGCTCGCGCAGGGCGCGGATCGCCGCCACGGTGCGCGGGGACACCGTGTGCCGGCTCGTGAGCAGCGTGCCGTCGATATCGCAGAACACGGCTTTAATGTGGCTGAAGGAGGTGTCCATGGGGGCCTTTCTGGGTTGCGCGGCGGTGTGGGGTGTATTCGTGAACGGCGTACATGGTATACCAAGGCACAGGCCGTTGGGGCCCGATCGCCACAAAGGTGCCTGCCCCCCTTTGTGGTGGCCGGACCCGCAGGATGGCCTGACCCGCAGCGCAAAGCATCACAACATTCGACGTTTTTCGGCAAAATCGCGATTTTCATCGAATGTTGTGATGGTTTTTACTGCCTTGCGGCACGATCCAAATGCCGGCGTCCAAACAGCAGCAACGCCGCGGGAACTGCCGTCACGACCATGCCCGCCCCTACGAGCGTCTGCTGCACGCCAAACGTCGCCGCCAGCCACGGGGCAATCGCCAGCGGCGCCACGCCGGCGAACATGTTGCCAAAGCCCATGACCGAGTTGACGCGGCCGAGCTGTCCGAGCGGGGCCGTCGTTTGCACGATCGTGTTGTGGAGCGGGTTGACGACGCCCCAGGCCACGCCCAGGGCAATCTGGCCGACAAGGGCTACGCCCACGTACGGCGTTCCCACGTAGAGCAGGCTTCCCAGACCCACGGACATGAGTGCCACGAGCAGCGTTTTAAGGTTGACCAGGTGCGGCGGCAAGCGGAGCGCGACCATGGCGCCCAGCACCGCGCCCACACCACTGGCCGACGAGAGCCAGCCCATCCATTCGACACCGACGTGCAGAACATCGCGGTAGAAGAACGACTCCAGCGGATCGAAGGCACCGTAGCCAAAGTTAGAAAGGAAAATAATGCAGAACAGCAGGGCGAGGACGCTGTTGGTAAAGACTGTCTTGATGCTGGTCGCGAAGGTGACGCGAGAAGATGTGTTGGGGTCGGGACTTTGGCTGGCCTTGTCTGATGTGATCTCACCGGTCGCGGGTTTGCCTTCGCGCGTGGTGGCAAAACCCGCCCGCGGCTTAAAACTCCAGCCGGCAATGAGCGCCAATGCGGTAAAGAGCATCATGAGCACAAACACCGCGCGCGACGACGCAGCCGCCGCGACAAAGCCGCCCAGCGTGGGGCCGACGATGATACTCACGTTTGAAAACATGGCGATAGCGGAGTTGATGTCTTTGAGCTCGACAGGATCGTCGGTGAGGTAAGCCGGATAGGATGTGGCGATGGGCTGGGCAAACCCCATCACGAAGCCCAGGAGCACCGCGCCGAGCAGGACGATGCCGGTCGCGCTGCCAAAAATGAGAATCGCCGCGCCGGTTGTCAGCGTGCCCACGATGCTCAGCAAGAAATGACGGCGCGGGCCCCAGGCGTCGAGCGCAGCGCCACCCGCAAAGGATCCCAAGATCACGAATACGTTCATAAACAGGACGGCCAGCGATGTCGCCACGACCGAGGCATCGTCTGCATAGGTGAGCGTTCCGATGACGCCGATAAAGTAGCTGGTCTGAAAACCGGTGTAGATGAGAAAGCGCATCGCAACCAGGCGCTTGGCCCGCACGGACAGCGATGATTGAGGCTTTGAGAAAAGAGAGGCGAGCATGGAGACTCCTTGTTTCATACGAATGCGGACGGTGGGCATTCGCCACCGTCTGTCAAATCAATCTATCCGCATGAAACATTAAGGACGCATCAGGACCCTTCTCTCCGTTTTTCGCCCGTCATGAACTACTTGGTAGATTGTAAGACATGTCCCACACATCTACCAAAGCAAAAACCACCACAAAGGAGCCTGGCCCCTTTGTGGTGGAAGTGACGTTTGCCCAGATAAAACCTGCCAAAATAAACCTGTCCCTTTTTGGCAGGTTTTAGGCCAGATGATCTTGGATCAGGTCGCAGATGGCTCGGGCGTCGTTGATGTTGATGGCTCGGGTCGCAAAGCCGACGTCGAAGGCCTGGCGTGCCAGAGCCTCGTTGCAGGCAAGGGCCAGCGTGTGACCGTCGACCAGGTCGAGCGAGCTCTTGCCGCGCAGACGGTCGACACCGGAGCGCGCGACCACGATGTTGTCGAAGCCCTCGGTCTTGTAACCCTCGATGATCACCACGTCGACATCGTTGTAGCGCGACAGCAGCTCGCGCGCGGGCATCTCGTCCTCCTCGCGCGTATCGGCGTACTCCGCCCAGCGCGTGGCGCAGATGAGCCCCACGTGCTTGGATCCCGCTTGGTGATGACGCCAGGTGTCCTTAGCGGGTACATCGATATCAAAGCCGTGATGCCCGTGATGCTTGAGCGAACCCACGCGCAGGCCGCGGCGGGTGAGCTCGGCGATAACCTTCTCGACAAGTGTGGTCTTGCCCGAGTTTTGGTAGCCGATAAACGCGATCGCGGGGACGGCCGGGGCCGGAGCTGCGGGCGCGATGGCGACGGGCGTGCTCGCGGGCGCGGCACCGTCAGCGGCCACGGCCTCAACGGCAGCGGCCTGACGCTCTGCGCGGTCCCACACGCCCGAGCGGCCGCCCTCCTTGTGCAGCAGGCGCACGTCGACGATCTCCATGCCGCGATCGACGGCCTTGCACATGTCGTAGATCGTTAGACACGCGGCGCTCGCTCCAGTCAGAGCCTCCATCTCGATACCAGTCTTGCCCGTCACGCCGGCCGTGACCAGCACGTGAAAGCCAACCTGCCCGTCCGCACGCGCCGGTGCCCAGCCCTCGGGCACGTCCTCGGCCGGCGTCCCCGCCGCAGCGATGGGCGCAATGTCGCACTTGCTCTTGGTAATGAGCAACGGATGGCACATGGGGATGATATCGCTCGTGCGTTTGATGGCCATGATGCCCGCCACGCGCGCGCAGGCAAGCACGTCGCCCTTTTTGGCGCGGTCCTGCAGCACCATGGCCTGCGTCTCGGGATGCATGAGGATGGTGCCCTCGGCGATAGCGATGCGATGGGTCTCGGCCTTGTCGGACACGTCAACCATGCGCACCTCGCCCTTGGCGTCCACGTGCGTCAGCTCGTCGCGACGGGCGTCGCGGGCGGGCTCGGTGGCAGCGCTGGCAGTCGACTGCGCGCCTGCAACGGCATCGCTGGCCGCAGCCGTGCCTTTGTGGGCAGACATCGCGGCCCTGCGAGCGGCCTTGGTGGCATCGGCGTACCTGCTCTTGGCCATATGATCATCCTCCGATTTGGGACATAAATCGTTGCGTGCCCTCAATTATCGCGTGTTCCTGCGGTTTGTGGGCCACGGCATCGCGCCAAATCGAAAGTACCTGCATATCATCACCACGGCGCAGGGCGTCGCGCACCGAATACTCGGCATCACTGAACAGGCACGGACGCACGTTGCCATCGGCCGTCAGGCGCAGACGGTTGCAATTCGCACAAAAATGGTTGGACATGGCGCTAATGAAACCGACCGTTCCCGTCGCGCCAGGAAAGTGCCAATAGCGCGCAGGGCCCGCGCCGGCAGGAGCGTCGTTGATGCCGAGCGGCTCGAGCTCGCCCAGCCCCGCCGCGGCTGCCCCGGCATTGATGCGCGCCCGCAGCTCGTCACTCGGCACGGTGTCGCTCGCGTCCCACAGCTCGGGATTGAGCGCGGGCGCATGCGGGTCCACAGCGCAATGCGAGCTCGTGCGCTCGTCGCCGATGGGCATATATTCGATAAAGCGCAGGTGGATGGGGCGGTCGAGCGTGAGTCGCGCGAGGGCCGCCACATCCTGGTTGAGCCGGCGCACCACAACGCAGTTGACCTTAACGGGCTCAAAGCCCCAAGCCAGCGCCGCGTCGACGCCAGCCATGGTCTGTTCGAGCCGGCCCAGGCGCGTGATCTTTCCAAAGAGCGCGGGGTCGAGCGTGTCGAGCGAGATGTTAACGCGGTTAAGACCGGCATCTTTGAGCTGCGGTGCCAGCTTGGGCAGCAGGGCGCCATTGGTGGTAAGCGAGATGTCCTCGATCTGCGGAATCGCGCGGATGTCGCGGATGAGCGGAATGATACGGCGGCTGACCAGCGGCTCGCCGCCCGTCAGGCGCACGCGGCGAATGCCCTCTCCCGCTACCAAGCGCACAAAGCGGGCGATTTCCTCGGCGCTGAGCAGCTCGTCGTGCGCGCGGGGCGCCACGCCATCGGCCGGCATGCAGTAGATGCAGCGGAAATTGCACTTGTCGGTAACGGCAATGCGCAGGTAGTTGATATCGCGGCCAAAGCCGTCATGTTGCACGTGCCCGCCCACGCGGCCCTCCCCTCACGCGGCGTTTTATTCTTCGGAAAACATAATACCCCACAAGAGAATCATGCCGACACCCGTACGACAGGACAGGTCACTTTGGGCAAGACCGGCTTCCCAAGCCCACCCTCAGCATACAAACCATCACAACATTCGATGCTTTTCCCGATTTTGGCGAAAAACGTCGAATGTTGTGATGGTCTGCCTGCCCACAGCACCCCGTAGAAGGACCAAAGCGCCCCTAAAGGCCGCCGTCCCAGTGCCGAATCACGAATTCTCGCAGGTCGTTTTGACGTTTCTGGAACGCTTCGCTTCGGTCGCACTTGAGACCCATAGCGAGCGCGATGGCGTTCATCGCCCGATGCAATTGCAGCTGATGGGCAAACTGAGTCCCGGTGAGAACGATCATCCTAAAGCCCAGCGCGCTCAGCACGGTCATACGCTCCGCATCCGACGCGCTGCGCTGTTTATCAAGATGGTTCGAGCCGTTGTATTCAATCCCCGTACCGCTTGCAGGCGCATATACATCGATCTCGAAATACCCGGACTTAGCGAGATATTTGAACTCGCTGGGAACATCGACCCTATGGTTGAGCTCGATCTTGGCGTATCCCAGCCCTCCCTGGGAACGTTTTGCTACGACCATGATTGCGGTGGCCGTCTCCATGGGCGACCGCGCGCCATCGTGCACGCGCTTGAGCACGGCGGCCGCGCGTATAGTCCCCTGACGAGATCGGTTCTCATTGCAATAGGCAATCAAGTCGGCAACGGTATACCTTTGCCCCATCTCGATATAATCGCCTGTCGACAGATGATTCAAATGGTATCAGGCGCAGATTTCATACCCATATTCCAGCTGCTCGGGCTCGCTCATCCACGAACCCGCTTGGACAAAGCACATGGCCTCATCAACCACCAGAAGGCCCTCTGCCACCTCGATAAGATGGCCTGGAGGTACCGGCGCCCCAAACACGTGGCACCTAAATCCAGCCGGCGTCGAGCGCTCAAAATCGAAGTTGACGAGCGTGTCGATATGATCGAGCTCTTCTCGTGGAATACCGAGCGAAACCAGATAGTCGGTAACGATCCCAACTGCCGTTGAAGCCCTCAGCCCCTTGGTATCGAGTCCCAATTTGGGCAGGCTCGCGGTCGGTTCCGCCTCGTTAGCAAGCGAGTCCTCATCGTATAGGCTGCTTGCTCGCGAGAGCGGCTCGGACGGGCGCGCCACGTTGTGGTACAGCCAGGCAGTCTTATGGGACAGGACGATCGGCAGGTCCATGAGCCCTCCAATGGAGTCGGATAACCAACCTTATTCCCCTGCTCACGGGTTCGCACACCTTCGTGCGCAAGAAAGCGATTCCACCCGGTCGAGTGGCAGAAAAACCATCACAACATTCGATGCTTTTCCCGATTTTGGCAAAAAACGTCGAATGTTGTGACGGTTTGAGGCGAGGTGAGGGGCACGGAGGGGTCAAAACATCGCGCTCGGAGCGTGACTTTTTTCGCCCCGCCGTCAACACAAACCTTGACTCTACAATCGTTATAGGGTTTTCACTACACTGGTACGTAAACGAACCCAGCCAGAAAGTCCCGCCCATGGAACACGACCTCACACGCGGCAATGTCCTTAAGACCATCGCGGTCTTTGCCCTGCCCTATATGCTCTCGTACTTTTTGCAGATGCTCTACGGCATGGCCGACCTGTACATGATGGGGCAGTTTAGCGGCGCCGCCGGCATCACCGCCGTGGGCAATGGCGCGCAGACGCTCTATATCATTACCGTGACGCTCGTGGGACTGGCCATGGGAACCACGGTGGTCGTCGGCCACGCCGTGGGCTCACGCCGCTTCGACCGCGCCGAGACCGCCATCGGCAACACCATCACTCTCTTTATGGGTGTCTCGGTGGTGCTGGCCGCTGTCCTGCTCGCACTGTGCCCGCAGATCGTGGCGCTCATTGGCACGCCGGCCGAGGCGGTCGAAGGAACCGCCGCCTACCTGCGCATCTGCTTTGTCGGCATTCCGTTTATCGCCGCGTACAACATTCTCTCGGCCATCTTTCGCGGGCTGGGCGATTCGCGCTCGCCTATGTACGTGATCGGCGTGGCATGCATCATCAACATCGCACTCGACTTTCTGTTTATCGGCCACATGGGACTCGGTCCCGTGGGCGCGGCACTCGGCACGGTAACCGCCCAGACAGCCAGCGTTGTCCTCGCGCTCGTGTGGCTCAAAAGCCGTCGCACGAACATCCACGTTAAGCGCAGCGACCTACGCCCCCAGCCCGAGGTGCTCGGCAGCATCCTTAAGATCGGCGTGCCTGTGGCCGTGCAGGACGGCTGCATCCAGGTGGCGTTTATGTTTATCACCGTCATCGCCAACCATCGAGGGCTCGTCGACGCCGCCGCCGTGGGCCTGGTCGAGAAGATGATCAGCTTTTTGTTCATTGTGCCGAGCTCCATGGGCGCCACCGTCAGCGCGCTCACGGCGCAAAACGCCGGCGCGGGCAAGGGCGACCGCGCGCGTCAGGTGCTCAAAGACGCCATGACGATCTCGGTGGTGTACGGCTGCCTGATCACGGTGCTGATGTGGCTGGTGGCGCCAGCGTTTATTGGCTTTTTTGCCAAGGACGCCGCGGTGGTCGCGGCCGGTACCGGCTATATGCGCAGCTACATTTTCGACGCGATTTTTGCCGGCATCCACATTTGCTTTAGCGGCTTTTTCGCTGCGTATGGCAAGAGTTACATCGGCTTTGCGCACAACGTGCTGGCCGTGGCGCTCATTCGCGTGCCGGGCGCGTGGCTGCTGTCGAACGCCTATTCCAACACGCTGTTTCCCATGGGCATCGCTTCGCCGTGCGGATCGATTTTGTCGGCGGTCATCTGTGTTGTCGCGTTTACCGTACTCAACCGGCGCGGAGCTTTTGACAAGCTGGTGGCGTAGCGAGGCAACGCGAAATCGCCCTCATCGACGATATCATCAGCGACGACCCGGCGACCTACGTGACGCAGATCACGGTGCCGGTTGTTCCGGCAAAGTAAGAACCTCCCGAAAGGCATCGTGCTTCCGGGAGGTTCTTACTAATCATCATCCAGCAACTCGAATCGATTTCTAGATATCACCAATGCAGCATAATCTTGGCTTTGGTGAAAAATATGGGCAATCACAACGTCCTCGTTATCGTAGTAATAAAGCATTACATAAGAATTAACGAGGCAAGCATGGTAACCAAGCACTGCAAGCTCGGGTAACTTCGATAAGCCGTAGTCAACTACACCACTTTGAAGAAGCTGGAGCTGGCTACGGTATTTATCAAGAAAGTGCCGGGCAGTAAAAATACCATGCCCCAATAGATAAGGCTCTGTTAGACCAGGATTGACATACATGTGTCCCCACGGTGCCATATCGTTGACCCCATAGACCGCGATGATGGGGGCAGCATGAACGCCGAAGACCTGGTCCTCAACTTCAAGAAGGGCATGGCGAACCTCAGCAAGACCGAGCGCCGCCGCGCTATCGAGTCCGTCAGGGACGTGATCCGCGCGGCGGCGTTCGACGACGCGGCCGGCTCCGCCTACGAAATCGAACGCTGCCCGCGCTGCGGGTCCGCCGCGGTCGTGAAGAAGGGCAAATCGAAGAACGGCGAGCAGCGCTACCTCTGCCGGGGCTGCGGCAGGACCTTCGGCATGGGCAGCGAGCGCATCCTGGGGACGAGCAAGCTCCCGAAGGAGACCTGGATGGCCTACGCCGAGTGCTTCGTGCTCATGCTGCCCCTGCGCGAATGCGCGAGGCGCTGCCGCGTCTGCCTCAAGACCGCCTACACCATGCGCCACAGGCTGATCGAGTGCCTCTCGGCCTACTCCCCCTCGTTCAGGGTCGAGCGGGGCTGCGGCTGCGAGCTCGACGAGACCTATTTCCCCGAGTCGTTCAAGGGCAACCACGCGAAGGGGTCGTTCACGATGCCGCGCCCCTCCCGGCACCGCGGCAGGCAGGTGCACAGGCGCGGGCTGTCGCGCGAGCGGATCTGCGTCATGACCGGAGTGAACGACTCGAACGAGACGTTCCTCGAGGTCACGGGGCGGGGCGCCCTTTCGAGGGAGCGCGCCATGGACGCGCTGAGGGGCCGCATCGCGGCCGGCTCGGTCGTCGCGACCGACAGGGCGGCCGCCTACGTCGGCGTCCTCGCCGAGCTCGAGGTCGCCGCGCACGCGGCCTACGACCCCAAGGACCGCTCCGGGGGGACCATCAACCGGGTCAACGCCGTCCACTCGCTCCTCGGCGCCTTCATGGAGCCGTTCAGGGGCGTGTCGACGAAGCACCTCGACGCCTACCTCGCCTGGTTCAGGTGGTGCCGGACCTTCATGGCGACCGATTCCGGCGCGGCCGGGCGCACGGTCGCGCGGCAGCTCGCGCACGGCGTCTGCAGGAGCCGCGTCCGCGACATGTTCAACGTGGAGCCGCCCTACATGGACTACTGGGCCGCGCCCGCCGCATAGAGGCGGTAGAATGGTCGCACCGCGATACACGAGGAGGGGTGAGGCCATGCCGTCGAACATACCGGCCACGACGATCCGCATCGACCCGGAGGTCAAGAGGGAGGCCACGGCCATCCTGGACGAGCTCGGCCTGTCCATGTCCACCGCCGTCAACGCGTTCCTCAGGGCGCTCGTCCGAGAGGGCGGGATGCCGTTCGAGATGAGGGTCAAGACGCCGGCGCCCGACGAGGAGACGGCGAGTTAGCCGGCAGGTCGGCATGAAACGGCAGGGCCAGGCGAGCAACTCGTCCGGTCTCGGGCGCATCGCCCCTTGCCGGATTCAGATTCGACAAGGGGCGACCATTGTGCAATCGCAAGAAGATGACGGGGCGGAATGTCAATCCTGGTCTAACAGAGCC
>CABULX010000070.1 GCA_902492545.1 uncultured Collinsella sp.
GCACGCACAGGGCCACGGCAACGATCACGGCGGAGAGCAGCTTCATGTCGTTGGCGTCCATGCCCAACTGCAGCACGATGGCGCGGATAAGGAAGTACACCACGGAGCCAAAGACGGCGGAGGCAAGACGGACGCTAAACTGCGTGAGGCCGCCGGGCAGCAGACGGCCGAGCACCTCGCCGATAACAATGGCGGCAAGACCGATAACGATGGCGCCGGTGCCCATGCCAATGTCGGCATACTTCTGGCTCTGGCAGATGAGTGCGCCCGAAAGGCCGATGAGGGCGTTGGAGAGCACGAGGGCGATCATCTTGGTGGTGTTGGTGTTAACGCCCAGGGCGCGGATCATGTACTCGTTGTTGCCGGTGGCACGCAGCGCCGAGCCGATCTCGGTGCCAAAGAACCAGTACAGGATGGCGACGATGGCCACGGCCAGCGCAATGCCCAGGATAATGGCAACAGTGGACTGCGGCAGGCCCGTCATGTTGCTGACAGACGAGAAGATGGTGCCCTTGGCAAGGATGGGTGTGTTGGATTTGCCCATGATGCGCAGATTGATGGACCACAGACTGATCTGCGTAAGGATTCCGGCGAGGATTGCGGGAATCTCAAAGACGGTGGTCAAGATGCCCGTGACGGCGCCGGCGATGGCACCGGCGCACATGCCGGCCAGCACGGCGAGCAAGGGGTCGACGTTATTGTTGACGATGAGCACGGCGCAAACACAGCCGCCGAGGGCAAAGCTGCCGTCGCAGGTCATATCGGGGATGTCGAGCAGGCGGAACGTGATAAACACGCCGAGCACCATGATGCCCCAGAGGACGCCCTGCGAAACGGCGCCCTGCAATGCAATGAGCATGCTTCATACCTCCTAGGATAGGGTGGACACGTGATTTTCCATAATAGCGGTAACAATGCATAAAAGAGCTGCGGCCGGATGTTTTGTCTCATCCGTAACAAGCAGGGCGAACGCCGGTCTTTGGCGTCCGCCCCTGTGGCTCAGATATTGAATAGCACGGCAACGGCTCGAGTATGGCCCCTAGGCACATCGCCGCGCATGCCGCTACGCGTCCAGAGCGGAGAGGTCGATGCCCAGGGCCTCGGCCATCTCGTCGTTCTTGACGACGACCAGGTCCTTGCTCGAGAGGTGCTTGATCGGCATATCCTCGGGCTTGGCCTCGCCCTTCAGGATCTTGACGGCCATCTCGCCTGCGGCGTAGCCCAGGTCCTCGTAGTTGATGGAGAGGGTGAACACGCCGCCGGCCTTGCACATGCCCTCCTCGCCGGTAACGAAGGGGAGCTTGTTCTCCTTGCAAATCTGGCCGACCTGCGAAGCGCCCGCGGCGATGGTGTTGTCGGTGGGGGAGTACAGCGCGTCGACCTTGCCCACGGCAGACTCGACAACGGACTGGATCTCGTTAGAGCTCGAGACGGTGAAGTCGGTGTACTCGAGGCCCAGCTTGTCGAGCTCCTTCTTGGCGGCCTTGATCTGGACGTCGGAGTTGGATTCGGCGGTGCAGTAGAGCAGGCCGACCCTCTTAACGTCGGGCAGGACCTTCTGCATCATCTCGAGCTGCTCGGCGACCGGGGTGAGGTCGGAAGCGCCCGTGACGTTGGTGCCCGGTTTGTCGTTGTCCTGGACCAGGCCGGAAGCGGCGTAGTCGGTGATGGCGCAGCCCACGATGGGGATATCGGCCGTGGCGCCGGCGGCAGCCTGCGCGGCGGGTGTGGCGATGGCATAAATCAGGTTGACGTTGTCGCCCACAAACTTGTCGGCAATGGACTTACACGTGGACTGGTCGTTCTGGGCGTTCTTCTGGTCAATCTTGACCTTAAGGCCGCTCTCCTTGATGGCCTTGACAAAGCCGTCGTTGGCGGCATCGAGTGCGGAGTGCTCGGTGAGCTGCAGAACGCCGATGGTGTAGTCGGAACCGGCGGCAGCAGAGCCGGAACCAGAGTTGCCGCCGCATCCGGCGAGCGGGGCGAGCGCGAGCAGGCCGGCGGAGACCAGAAGGCTCCTGCGGCTGATGGTGATGTCCTTCATATCATTACCCCCAGTATAAAAATGGCTGGAAACACTGCACTGGGACAAAGTGCAAGTGGAACTATAGTAGCGCTGATGCCCATTTTTACAACAGCCTGGCGGGTTTTTTAATACAGAATCGGATGGGCGGTACGGGTAGTCGAATGGGCGGCGGAGGGTCTTATGCGGCGGAGGAGGCGTCGTCCTCGTCCAGGGCGGCGAAGAGCTTCTTGCCGTCGAGCAGGCGCGTGCTGACGTTCCTCATACGGGCGATCTCGACGGTGCGCAGCGTATCGTCGGTGCCTCGGGCGTCGTAGACCGTTCCCAGCAGATACGAGATGCCATCGCGCTGCCTGATGGCAAAGGGGCGGAGTGTCATCCGTGCTGCTTCGGTTTCGCCGCGTGTCGTGACGCTCGAAATATCAAAACTCACCGTGGTTCCGTGGTCGATGGCCTGCTCGACGAGCTCGCACGTGTCGATGCGCTTGATGGGCGTGCGTGTTGCCTTGGTAGCCTTGCTGCCTGCGCTTGGAGCAGGTTCGGGTGTATCGAGGTAGCCGCGAACGTCGGCACTCGCCATGGCAACTAAGTGCTGCGCCATGCTCTTGCGGATAGCGATAGGCGTGGAGCGGTTGCGCATGACCATACCGTGGAGCCGGATGATCTCTTCATCGGTGAGCGGGCGGGTAAGAAGTTTGTAGCCCACGCCGCGTTTGTACTCAATTTCGTATCCGGCATGGCGAAGCGCGGAGATGGCGGTGTAGATGCTGCGCCGCGCCGCCGAGATGGGCATGCGGGCGGGGTCGTCGGGATGGGCGAGGCGCCGAATCAACTCATCGGAAAGCATGGCTTTGTCCTCGCCGGTGTTTTCGCTTAATAGTTGCAGGATGCGAACGGCGCGATAGGCTGCCATCGAGGCGGCGCCCCTCGTCGTGGTGTCGTAGGTTTCAACAGCGGCTTCGGTCATCGTGCCCACGTCCTTTCCGTTTTGGGTGGCGACGGTATGGAGCCTAGGACGTGGGGCTTTCCCAGGGGCGCAGGGCGCTCTGGGCGGTCGGTAGTCGTCGGCAAACGGTGGGTCGAGTTTTCAACAGCCCTGCTCAACTGACCAAAAACTTGCCAAAAGCTTGACGGATGCTGTTGAAAAAAAGCGTCTCTCGACCGATGTCGAGAGACGCTTATGCGATGAGCGTTGGCGTGTGGCGACGCGAGCTGGCGTCCGACGATTAGAAGTCGGCGTTGCCCACGGTGCGCGGGTGCGGCAGGACGTCGCGGATGTTGCCCACGCCGGTCAGATACATGACCAAGCGCTCGAAGCCCAGACCGTAGCCGGCGTGCTTGCAGGAACCGTAGCGGCGCAGGTCAAGGTAGTACTTGTACTGCTCGGGATTCATGCCCAGGTCCTTGATGCGGGTCTCGAGCAGATCCAGGCGCTCCTCGCGCTGGGAGCCGCCGATAATCTCGCCGATACCGGGAACCAGGCAGTCGGCGGCGGCGACGGTCTTGCCGTCCTCGTTCATGCGCATGTAGAACGCCTTGATCTCGGCCGGGTAGTCGGTCACGAAGGTCGGGCGCTTAAAGTGCTCCTCGGTCAGGAAGCGCTCGTGCTCGGTCTGCAGGTCGATGCCCCAGCTCACGGGATAGTCAAACTTGTGACCGGCGGCGACGGCCTGCTCCAGGATTTCGACGGCCTCGGTATAGGTGACGCGGGCGAAGTCGGAGTTGGCGACATGGTCCAGGCGCTCGAGCAGACCCTTGTCCACAAACTTGTTGAGCATATTGAGCTCGTCGGGGCAGGTTGCCATGACGTCCTTAAGGACGTACTTGAGCATGGCCTCGGCGTTATCCATGTAGTCGTTAAGGTCGGCAAAGGCCATCTCGGGCTCGATCATCCAAAACTCGGCGGCGTGGCGCGTGGTGTTGGAGTTCTCGGCGCGGAAGGTGGGACCAAAGGTGTACACGTCGCCAAAGGCCATGGCAAAGTTCTCGGCATTGAGCTGGCCGGACACGGTGAGGCTCGCATGCTTGCCAAAGAAGTCCTGGCTCCAGTCGACCTCGCCGGACTCGGTGAGGGGCGGATTTTTGGGGTCGAGCGTGGTCACGCGGAACATCTCGCCGGCGCCTTCGCAGTCACTCGTGGTGATGATGGGGGTGTTGACGTAGACAAAACCCTGCTCCTGGAAGAAGCGGTGGATGGCGGCAGCCGCGACAGAGCGGATGCGGAACACGGCGCGGAACAGGTTGGTGCGCGGGCGCAGGTGCTGCTGGGTGCGCAGGAACTCGACGGTTGCGCGCTTCTTCTGCAGCGGGTAATCCGGGGCGCTCGTGCCCTCGACCTCGATGGAAGTGGCAGAAAGCTCGAAAGGCTGGGGTGCATCGGGGGTCAGTTTGACGGTGCCGGTGCAAATGAGTGCGGCCGAGACGTTTTGATGTGCGATCTCGTCGTAGTTGTCGAGTGCCTCGCGGTTCATGACGACCTGCAGGTCGCGGAAGCAGCTGCCGTCGTTGAGCGTAACAAAGCCAAAGTTCTTCATGTCGCGGACGGACTTGACCCAGCCGGCGACGGTGACGGTTTGGCCGCCGAGCGACTCGGCATCGGCATAGAGCTGCGCGATTTTGGTGCGGTTCACGTATCCTCCCATAACGGTTGAATGATAGTTATCCATACAGTTCGTTATTCTAGCAGCTCGGCTCATTTGGGCTATACAGATAAGGCATTGGCGGGATGGTTTTTCAAACGAAAAGCGCCCGCGGCCAAATGGTCGCGGGCGCTTGACGAGGTGCCTTTTGGCTGTGTGGCGCGGGGCCTGGCTACTTGGTCTTGGCTACCAGCAGCGGGTCGCCAAGCTTGACGAGCGGGTTGCCGCCGATAAGCGTTCCAGACTCGCCGACATGGTCGATGCTCTTAAGACGATCGAGCTCGGAGACGATGACGGTCACGATGTCCTCGTGACCAGCGGCCTTAATGGCCTCGCGGTCGAAGCTGATGAGCGGCTGGCCTGCCTTGACCACATCGCCCATCTCGACAAAGCGGGCAAAACCCTTGCCGTTCATTTCCACGGTGCCCAGGCCAACATGGATGAACACGCGCAGGCCGTCCTCGGTAATCATGCCGATGGAGTGGTTGGTGACAGTGGTGGCACCGATGCGGCCGTTGGCGGGCGCATAGATGGTGCCGGTAATGGGCTCGATGCCATAGCCCTGGCCAAGCATGCCCGAGGCGATCGTCTCGTCGGGAACCTCGTTCAGGTTGACGAGCACGCCGTTGACGGGGGCATAGATGACGCCTTCGCGGGTAGCGAAGCTTGCTGCGGGCGGAACGGACGCCTCGCCGGTCGAGGTGAAGGTGGACTTAAGCGAATCGAGCAGACCCATAGTTGCCTCCAACTTAAATAGGCGCATATCGCGCGTTTGGTTTGCCGGAAACGTTTCATATGTGTTTCGCGGCTTGGTCAACGCCCCTATTCTACGCTGCTCAAAGATACCTCTGAACTGGGATTATGTGATATATCAGTTGAAGGGAAACTTATTGCCGGAGTGTTTCTGCGCCACGGGTTCAAGTGGGGTACGCTTGAAGGCAAAAAACAAGGGCGCTTAATTTGCGCGAAGGGAGCACATATGATTGTCGAGAACCATGCGCTGTGGGGCGAGGAGCCGACCGAGGAATATCCGGCGACCTTTACGTATTTGGGTGCCGAGCCGCTGCCCGATAAACCGAATGGCCGCCGCCCTGCCGTGATTATCTGCGGCGGAGGTGCGTTTACGCATATCGCTCCGCATGAGCAGGACCCGGTGGCGTTTGCATTTTTGGATCGCGGCTACCAGGCCTTTGTGCTCAACTATGTCACGAGTTCTACGGGTGACGTAAGTTTTCCGCACCCGCAGGCAGATCTTGCCAAGATGGTCGCCACGGTGCGCGCCAACGCTGACGAGTGGCATGTCGATCCCAAGCGCGTGTGCGTCGTGGGCTTTTCTGCTGGCGGCATGATTTGCGCCTCGCTGGCAACACAGTGGAAGACCGGCCCCTTCGCGGCACTTGCCGGGGCGCGTCCGGACGACATTCGTCCCGATGCCGTGGTGCTGGGCTATCCATTGCTCGACTTTGCCTATGTGCGTGACATGCAGACGCGCGATCCGCGCATTGACTTGCGCGTGCCCAAGACGGGCGGCAAGACGGGGCGCGATTTGCTCAACGACTACCTGTCGATGGTGACGGGCGGCGAGGCAACTGACGAGCATCTGGCCGACATCTGCCCCACCACGCATGTTTCGCGTCAGATGCCACCGACCTTTGTGTGGGGCGTGTCCGACGACAAGACGGCGCCGATCGCGCAGGTCTACCCGTTTGCGCAGCGCATGGCCGAGGAGGGCGTTGCATGCGAGATGCACGTCTTCGACCAGGGCGGTCACGGCCTTTCGCTCGGCAACGCCAACACCGCGGTCGACAACGAGGACAAGCAGGTGGCGGTCCGTCCCTGGATCCGTCTGGCCTTCCGTTTCCTGGAGCGCCATCTGTAAGAGGACGGGCATCCCAGCCCTTCAATAACTTGCGGTGAAATAGCTCCGATCTGGGGCATCAACCAGCCCATCCAGGAACTATTCCACCGCAACTTTGTTTTTGATGTCCCGTCTGGAAACTGCATCCCAGTTTTGCCTTTCAAGGTGGGACGCAGTTTCCCATAGGGCCTCGACTGGGAAAGCGCGTCCCGTTTCGAGCGGGGATTCTGGGATGCATTTTCCGTAAGAGGCCTGTTAGGGAAACCATATCCCGTTTCGAGCCAGAATTCTGGGATGTAGTTTCCCCGAGAGGCCTCATCGGGAAACTATGGCCCTGAACTCTCCTGCCTGTCCCCATCGCACCGATCTGTCGATTGAACGTCGTTGTGTGTTCGCGCTATCATGCATGGTTACAATTGGTTAGCCATGGCAAACGGTTAGCCATGGTGAACATAAATACAACGCCCTGTGGGCGCCGGGGGAGGAACACGGACGTGAAGCTCGATACGCTCGAGATTGGAAAGGACGCCGTTGTCGCATCGGTGACATCAGACGACCAGGCGCTTCGTCAGCATATTTTGGACATGGGCCTAACGCCGGGCACCGAAGTCACCATGATGAAGTACGCCCCCATGGGCGACCCACTCGAGATTCGCCTACGCGGCTACGAGTTGACGCTGCGCAAGGACGATGCTGCTCGCATTGAGCTCGTAGATGTTCACGACACAGATACGGGCCCGCGCGCTAACGCCGCAATCGGCACGACGGAGCACCCGGCACTCGGCGAGGGGACGTATTCGCCCCGTGCGGCAAAGACGGCCGTGCCCGAGGGCGCGCCCCTGCATTTTGCCCTCGCCGGCAACCAAAACTGCGGCAAGACCACCCTGTTCAACCAGCTTACGGGCTCCAACCAGCACGTCGGCAACTTTCCCGGCGTGACGGTCGACCGCAAGGACGGCACCATCCGTAACCACCCCGAGGCGAGCGTTACCGACCTGCCCGGTATTTACTCCCTGTCGCCGTACACAGGCGAAGAGGTCGTGAGCCGTCAGTTCATCCTCGACGAGCGCCCGGACGCCATCATCGATATCATCGACGCCACCAACATTGAGCGCAATCTGTACCTGACGCTGCAGCTTATGGAGCTCGACCGCCCCATGGTCATCGCGCTCAACATGATGGACGAGGTGACGACCAACGGCGGCGCCATTGACGTCAACCTGCTCGAGAGTCTGTTGGGCGTGCCGGTCGTCCCCATTAGCGCTGCCCGCAACGAGGGTATCGGCGAGCTGGTGGACCATGCCTTGCATGTGGCGCGTTTCCGCGAGCGTCCCGGCCGCCTGGACTTCTGCGCACCTGATGGCCCAGACGGCGGCGCACTGCATCGCTGCATCCACGGCATCGCCAACCTTATCGAGGACCATGCCGCGACGGCGCACATTCCCGTGCGTTTTGCGGCGACCAAGCTGGTTGAGGGCGACGAGCTGGTGACCGAGGCGCTTCACCTGGATCGCAACGAGCTCGACGCCATCGAGCACATCATTACCCAGATGGAGGGCGAGGCCGGCACCGACCGCCTGTCCGCGCTGGCCGATATGCGCTTTAGCTTTATCGGCGACGTGTGTGGGCGTTGCGTCGTCAAGCCGCACGAGAGCCGCGAGCACGTGCGCTCCGTCAAGATCGACCGCATCCTGACAGGTCGCTACACGGCCATTCCGGCGTTCCTGGTGATCATGGGCCTCGTCTTTTGGCTGACGTTTGGCGTGATCGGCGCGGCGTTGCAGGGACTCATGGAGGACGGCATCGCTGCCGTCATCGCCTCGGCCGATGCGGGCCTCAAGGCGTTCGGCACCAACGACGTGGTGCGCTCGCTGGCTGTCGACGGCGTGCTTACGGGTGTGGGCAGCGTGCTGACCTTCCTACCGATTATCGTCGTGCTCTTCTTGTTCCTCTCCATTCTGGAAGACTCGGGCTACATGGCGCGCGTGGCCTTTGTCATGGATAAGGTGCTGCGTCGTTTTGGCCTGTCGGGCCGCAGCTTTGTGCCCATGCTCGTCGGTTTTGGCTGCACCGTGCCGGCTATCATGTCGACCCGTACGCTCCCATCCGAGCACGACCGCAAGATGACGGTCATGCTCACGCCGTTCATGAGCTGTTCGGCCAAGTTGCCGGTCTACGGCCTGCTGTGCGGGGCGTTTTTCCCGCAGGCGACGGTTCCCGCCATGGTCTCGCTCTATCTGATTGGCATTGCGGTTGGTTGCATTGCGGCTTTGGTGCTCAACCGTACGGCATTTAAGGGCGACCCGGTGCCGTTTATCATGGAGCTCCCCAATTACCGCCTGCCGAGCGTCAAGACGACAGTGATGCTGGCATGGGATAAGGCCAAGGACTTTATTACCAAGGCCTTTACCATTATCTTTGCCGCGACCGTGGTCATCTGGTTCCTTCAGACGTTCGATATCCGCTTTAATGTGGTCGCCGATCAGTCGCAGAGTCTACTTGCCGGCCTGGGTAGCATTATCGCGCCGGTGCTGGCGCCGCTTGGGTTTGGCGACTGGCGTGCATCCACGGCGCTCGTCACCGGACTTATCGCCAAGGAGAGTGTCATCTCGACCCTCACCGTGCTTTTGGGTGCAACGTCACCCGCGGCGCTGTCGACCATGTTTTCGCCGTTTACCGCCTACGTGTTCTTGGTCTTTACGCTGCTGTACCCGCCCTGCGTGGCTGCCATCGGCGCCGTTAAGAGCGAGCTGGGCGCGCGCTACGCCGTTGCCGTGTTCGCGTTTCAAGTGACGGTCGCCTGGATCGTGGCGTTTGTCGTGCATTCGGCGGGCATATTGCTGGGGTTGGCTTAGTTATTTATTGACGGCGCAACCTCTGTGTATCGAATTGTTTTCGGCCCTGCATCTGTTGCTGACGGATGCGGGGCCGTTGCTATATAATCGCCTCCACTCAAAATGATTGGAGACGTTATATATGAGTCAGGCAAGGCAAGACGGCGTCACGCTCGGGCAGTGGCTCCCGCTCGTCGGGCTCACCTGCTGTGCGTTCGTGTTCAACACGTCGGAGTTTATGCCCATCGGCCTTCTGACTGATATCGCTGCGTCGTTCTCGCTCACCGAGGCCCAGGCAGGCATCATGATCTCGGTCTATGCTTGGGGCGTCATGCTGTTGTCACTGCCGCTCATGGTGTTTGCCTCGCGTTTTGAGTTCAAGCGGATGCTGCTGGGCGTTTTGGCCGTGTTTTCGCTGGGCCAGTTTCTGTCCGCTGTGGCGCCGACTTATCCCATCCTGGTCTGCGCGCGCCTGGTGGTCGCTTGCGCACATGCCGTATTCTGGTCAGTCGCATCGATTATGGCCTCGCGCCTAGTCGACACTCGCCACGGCGCGCTCGCCATCAGCATGATCGCTACGGGCTCGTCCATCGCTCAGATCTTTGGCCTGCCCCTCGGTCGCGCCATTGGCTTGGCCGTGGGCTGGCGCATGACGTTTGCCGTGGTCGGGGCCCTCTCAGCCATCGCGGTCGTCTACCAGGCCGCGGTGTTCCCGGCTATGCCGGCGGGCGAGCGCTTTACCGTCAAACAGCTGCCCGAGCTGCTCAAGAACCCGTTCCTGATCGCGCTCTACGCGGTCACGGTTTTTATGGCGACCGGCTACTACGCGGGTTACAGCTATATCGAGCCGTTCCTGGCACAGGTCGCGCACGTCGACGCGGGCGCCATCACCATGACGCTGACGGCGTTTGGCTGCTCTGGTCTGCTCGGAAGCTGGCTGTTTGGCCGCCTGTTCGATGGGCATCGCTTCCCGTTCTTGGCTATTACGCTCTCCGGCGTGCCGGTGGCTCTGCTGCTCATGGGTCCGGCCGCATCGTCGCTCGCTGCGGTTCTCGCTGTTTGCGCGCTATGGGGTTGCTGCGCTACGGCCTTCAATGTGGCGTTCCAGGCCGAGCTCATCAAGTACACGCCGGCGGATTCGTCGGCTGTCGCCATGTCGATCTTCTCGGGCCTGTTCAATCTGGGTATCGGCACGGGCACCGCAATCGGCGGCGCCGTGGTGTCGGGCCCGGGCATCGCTTGGATCGGCTACGCGGGCGGCACGATCGCCGTCGTGGGTGTCATCCTCGCCATCACCGTGCTGTTCCCAGCCATACGCCGCGCAAAGCCCGTCGCCTGATCACGCCCCCTCATCGGTTGCGGTGGAATAGTTCCTGTTTAAGGCCTCTGAAGGCCCAGGCAGGAACTATTCCACCGCAACTTATTTTGGGGAAGAGGATACAAGCTGGGCATACAATGGATGTCGTTGTGTTGAGCTTACCGGGAGGCTGTTATGTGGGCATACGAGACGACGTTCTATCAGATCTATCCGCTGGGTTTTTGCGGGGCTTCGCGCGAAAACGCTGCGCCCGTTGCCGAGGACGAGCTCGCCCAGACTGCCAACGCCGCGCCCAACCTCGATGCTCCTATCATGAAAATCTCCCAATGGGCCGACTACCTGCAGGAACTCGGCGTTGGCGCCGTGCTCATCAACCCGCCGCTCGAGTCTGATAGCCATGGCTACGACACGCGCAGCCTGCGTCACATCGACCGTCGCCTGGGTGGGGATGCCGACTTTGCCGCCGTATGCGACACGCTGCATGCCCATGGCGTCCGCGTGGTGCTCGATGCCGTCTTTAACCATGTGGGTCGTGGCTTTTGGGCCTTCCGCGATGTGCAGGAGCGTAAGTGGGACTCGCCCTACAAGGATTGGTTCCACATTAGCTTTGACGGCGACTCCTGCTATGGCGACGGCTTTTGGTACGAGGGCTGGGAAGGCCATTTTGAGCTTGTGAAGCTCAACTTGCAAAATCCCGCCGTGGTCGATTACCTGCTTGAGTCCGTGCGCCGTTGGGCCGACGTCTTTGGCGTCGACGGTCTGCGCCTGGACGTTGCCTATATGCTCGACCGCGACTTTATGCGCCGCCTACACTCCTTTACCCGTGAGCTCAAGCCCGACTTTGTACTGATCGGCGAGACGCTCCACGGCGACTACAACCAGATCGTCAGCGACGAGATGCTCGACTCCTGCACCAACTACGAGTGCTACAAGGGCCTGTACTCCAGCTTTAACTCGGTCAACATGTTCGAAATCGCCCATTCGTTGCACCGTCAGTTTGGCGGCGATCCCTGGTGCATCTACCGCGGCAAGCACCTGCTGTCGTTTGTCGACAACCACGATGTGCCGCGCCTGGCGAGCATCCTCACCGACAAGTCGTGCCTGCGCCCCGCTTATGGCATGCTCTTTGGCATGCCGGGCATCCCATGCATCTACTATGGCAGCGAGTGGGGAAT
>CABULX010000071.1 GCA_902492545.1 uncultured Collinsella sp.
TTCTTTAAGAAGCCTTTACGTTTCCGTGTAATTCCCGTCCATTATCGCGCAGGTCGCCACTACATTGCGCCACACCGCCGCACATGCGCGTTAATATGGCTGGTTGTTGTGCGCAGCCCGCAAATGCAGTGCATATTTAGGTAACAATCGGGTAAACCCCCGCTTTCGTAGGTTTTAAGTTTGTGAGGAGTCTCAGCATGTTCGCTGCCGCCATCTCGCTCGTCGGTCTTGCGGCGACCGTCTACCTTGTTTTGCGCGAGGCCAAGGCCATTCGCGCTCAGTCGGGCACCGTTGCCAAAAGCGCTCTTGGGTGGAGCGTCGCCTTCGGCCTGTTCCAGCTCTTTTTGACCATTTGGGGCGCTATTGGCCTCGTCGCGCAAAACGAGCCGCTCGCCTTTGTGATGCTCATCCTGACCAACGCCATCCTCACCGGCTGCGCTTGGGCCAGCATCGCCCGCGACCGCATCGCCCCGCGCGTCTTTGCGTTCGCCGGGCCCGACGCCCCCGCCCCCACCGGCAAGCTCGCCCGCCTGCGCGACGCCTTTGTGGGCAAACCGCTCGTCGCCGCCGTCTTGTGCCTGCTGCTCGCCGGCGTCTTTGCGCTGCTGGGCATGGAGGTCTCGTCCAACCACGACTTTACCTGGGTCTACCCCCTGTGCATCCTGCTCGAGTGGGCCATCATCACCACGCTCATGGTCGGCCTGTTCTTCCTGTTCCAGCGTCACGGCGCAGCTCCCGCGGTCCTGGCCTTTGCCCTCTTTGTCCTGGGCATTGCCGAGTTCTTCGTCATCACGTTTAAATCCATGCCCATCCAGCCGGGCGACCTTTCGGCCATCTCCACCGCCGCCGCGGTCGCCGGCACCGGCTACACCTTCTCGATCTCACTGTTCTGCGTGCTGTCCATGGGCTTTACCGCCATCGCCATGCTGCTGTGCGAGTACGCCGGCCTGGTGGCACCGCATCGCCAGAAGGGTGCCGCCAACGCCAAGCGCATCCTACTCACCAACCTGCTCGTCGCCGTGCTGTGCCTGGGCGGCGTGACCGCGCACGTCACGCTTATCGACTACTACAACACCCTCGGCATC
The DNA here is from genome assembly GCA_902492545.1 of uncultured Collinsella sp. Taxonomy (GTDB): domain Bacteria; phylum Actinomycetota; class Coriobacteriia; order Coriobacteriales; family Coriobacteriaceae; genus Collinsella. The sequence continues at coordinate 1,086 of CABULX010000071.1, forward strand.
ACCGTCTACACCTGGCGCCCGCTCGAGAGCTACTGGCGCGAGGGCTACCTGCCCGCTTTCATTAGCGCGGCGCAGTCCATCAAGCCGCCCAAACCCGCCGACTACTCCGTCGACGATGCCAAGGCCACGCTCAAAAAGTACGCCAAGGCCTACGACAAGTCCGACGCCGCCAAGAGTGACGAGCGCACCGCCGCAAAGGAGCAGTTCGACAGCGAGAAGCCCACGGTCATCGCCATCATGAACGAGACCTTCTCGGATCTGTCGATCTACCAGAACATGCGCGCCGGCTACGAGGGCCCGCAGTACTTTAAGAGCCTGTCCAACTGCCTCAGCCGCGGCAAGCTCTACGTGAGTGCCTACGGCGGCGGTACCGCCAATACCGAGTTTGAGTTTATGACCGGCAACTCCATGGCCAACCTGGGATCGGGCGTGTACCCCTACACCATCTACAACATGGAAACGACCGGGAACTTGGCAGAGCAGTTCAAATCGCTCGGCTATTCCACCACGGCCATGCACCCCAACCACGCGACCAACTGGAACCGCGAGAACGTCTACAAGGACTTTGGCTTTGACCAGTTCCTGTCCATCAACGATATCCAGGGAGCCGACACCCTGCGCGGCATGGTGACCGACCAGGCTACCTACGACAAGATTCTTGAGCTGCTCGACCAGAACGCCGATCCGCAGTTTATCTTCGACGTGACCATGCAGAACCACTCGGGCTACGACACGGGTCTGCTGCCGGTCGACAAGCAGATGCACCTGAACATCGACACGACCGATCTGGACGCCAAGACCGTCGAGGACGGCACGCTCTCCGATGTCGACGAGTATGTCTCGTGCATCGAGCAGTCCGACCAGGCGCTGCGCTACTTCCTCAACGCCTTGAGCAAGCTCGACCGCAAGGTGGTCGTGGTGTTCTGGGGCGACCACCAGCCGTTCTTCCCGTCCAAGTTCAATGACAAGTGGTTTACCGGCGAGGACGACGCCACGCATCAGGAGCGCCTGTGGCAGACCGACTACATCATTTGGGCCAACTACGACGTTGCCGGTTGCGACCAGACGAGCGAGGTCGACGACCTGTCCACCAACTACCTGTCCACGCAGCTTATGCAGCTGATCGGCGCACCGCTGACCGACTACCAGAAAGCGCACATGACGCTGCGCAAGTCGCTGCCCGCCATCAACTCCGTCGGCTACGAGGACGCCAGCCTGCGCTGGGCGCTCTCCTCCAACGTCACCGGTGACGACGCCGCTGCCGCAGCCGCCACCAAGGCGCGCGAGGATTACGCCAAGATGCAGTACTACGAGATGTTCCGCGACGGCAAGAACGTGTATACCGAGCACTTCCAGACCGAGGCCAACGAGACCGACCCCAACCTGGCGCCGGGTACGACCAAGATCAAGTAACGGGGTCGGGGGCCCGAATCGGCGGCAGGCGGAGGCGCGGGAAAGGTCTGCTGCTCAAACAGTCCTGCGCAAGACGGGGGCCACATTAAGTGGCCCCCTTTGCGTGCGGAACTCGCGATGAACCTTATATGCCTCCGCCCGGACAGACGCCCTGTTGTTGGAGCGCGGCTTGTCATAGGGGTATCCGCTGAACATATATAAGTCGAAGGCCACGTCTTGTGGCCTTCTTTGCATCCGGAAACCGTGTCCCAGAATTCACGTTCGGAGTGGGATGCGGTTTCCGCTTACGGCCCCGTTGGGAAACTGCATCCCACTCCGATTGCAAATTCCGGGTCGCATTTTCCGAGAGCCCGCCCATCCGGAAAGCCCGTCCCGCTCTGGATGCATCCGGACATGGAATATCCGCTTATAAGGCCTTCCATCAATAAAGGGGCGCCCTCCCGGGCGGCAGGCACGAAGTTCATCGCGAGTTCCGCACGCAAAGGGGGCCACTTAATGTGGCTTCCGTCTTGCGCAGGACTGTAGAGCAGGGAACTTCGTGCCCGCCGCCCGGGAGGGCGTTGCATTTAGAAGATGGACCTAGCACTCCGCTTTCATGGCGTTGTAGCCGATCAGCACGGTCCATACGTACGCGCAGGTCTTGGGGATCATGAGCATGCCGATAGCCGGAATAACCTCGGCCCACAGGACCACGGGAATGTAGAAGCCAAAGCTCAGCACAATGGTGAGCCACATCCAGCGGAAGGCCTCGTCGCCATCTTCCTTCGCACTGCGGTAGAACAGCACGATGACCATCAGCCCCATGATGGCAAACGGGATGTTGCGCAAGATGCCCCACTCGAGCGGAGTCTGGTTGGTGAGCCACTGGTTTTGCGGCAGCATGCACAGCGCGACACGCATGACGGCAAGGGCAAAGATCGCCGCGGTCGTCGCGACGTGATTCTTAACCTGATAGCGCTCGCGCCACACGAAGTACAGCAACACGTAGAAGACGGTCATAGTAATCGAGGTAATCCACTTGCCCAGGCCCAGCTGCGCGGCATAAGCGTCAAAGCCCGTCGTGCAAAGTGCCAGCGCGCGAGGCACCAGGTGGAACGAATCGCCGGCGCCCAAAACGACCGCCATCCAGCCAAACAGCTGGAACTGACGGTTGCCCTTGCTGCCGCGAATCATACGGATACCGATGGTGATGACCGTCACCAAGTACACGATGTCAAAAAGCGTTTCGAAAATAGCACGCATATATATGTCTCCTTATAAGAATGATTGCAAAAGAACGGTTTGGCTTCTTGGCGCCACGCACCACCTCCTTAACGTGAACTCTGTTCACTTTCTAACCGTAAAAATCCCCGCCTTGCGCGGGGACCGTTAGTAGAGGGTTCGGCGCGTAATCTCGAGCACGGCACTCGGATCGAAATCTTGCCGAATTACGGCAGAGAGCATGAGCGAGAACAGGACCTCGGCAAATTGCTCGGCAGTAAACTGATCGGTAAAGGCGTCCGGGCGCACCCGAGTATCACGCTTGAGCACCGCGCAAAGCTGGTCGAGAATATGCTGCCAGGCATGATGCATGCGGCGTTTGCCGTCCGCAGAATCCTGCTGCATGAATCCCAGCGAGTGATGCGTAAAGAAACCCGGATACTTTTGACAGCCGTACTCCATCTGGCGATACATCCAGCGGATGCAGGAGAGCGTGTCTTCCAAGATGGCCTCGTCATCAGGGTGATGGAAAATGTCGCCCCAAATGCTTGCCACGGTTGCACCCGCGGGTGTCAAGAAAAAAGCCTCGAGGATTTCGAGGCTTTCACATTTGTATTGTTTTGCGCGAAGGACCGCGAACGGCGAAGCTACTCGCCCAGCACGGCCTTCTTGGCGGCTGCGGCCATGTTGTCCAGATCTTCCTTGGTGGGATGGTCCTTTGCGGCAAACCAGTTGTCGAGCAGCATCTTATAGCGCGCGTTTTCGGGTTCTTGCTCAAGCATCGCCTCGTAGCGCTGCTTTACGGCAGGGCCCATCTTGCCCTGGCACATCGCCCAGCCCGCAAGCTCGGCATCCCCAGCCAAATTGGAAGTTACGCGGTCGATAATCTGCTGGTAATAGCTCTGGTCGGCCCCAAAACCGCAGGTGCCAAACAGGAAGACGCGCTTGCCGTGCAAAGCGGAGAGCAACGCCGCGACCGAAGGCGTGCACGCGCCCTTGTCGCACCAAAAACCGACGAGCACCGTGTCGGCCGCGCAGGCGCCCTGCGCCTCGAGCGCAACCTGATCTGCATCCGCATCGTCGCTCAACGCCGCGGCATGGACAAAATCAACACCCGCAGCCTGCAGAGCGCGCTTGATCGCGCCCGAAACCATCCTGGTATTACCGCTCTTGCTGTTAACCACCAAAGAGCACGTCATAGTCACGTTGCCTCGTTTCCCCCAAAACTAAAGCCACTAATGCAATTTATTAGATGAATATCTTAGTACTTACGTGACAGATGTAAACCACCGTCTGTCGATTGATTAATTTGCCCCACGGGCTTGCTCACTGGGCAAACTGGCTGCGGTAGAGTTCGGCGTAGAAGCCGCCTGCCGCTAGCAGCTCGTCGTGCGTGCCGCGCTCGATAATCTGGCCGTCGCGCATGACCAGAATGCAGTCGGCGTTGCGGATCGTCGACAGGCGGTGCGCCACCACAAAGCTTGTGCGGCCGGCCATAAGCTCGTCGAATGCCGCCTGCACCTGCAGCTCGGTGCGGGTATCGATGCTCGAGGTCGCCTCGTCCAGCAGCAGAATCGCCGGGTCGGTGAGCATGACGCGCGCGATGCACAGCAGCTGTTTTTGACCCTGGCTAAACGTGCCGCCGTCCTCGCCGATGACCGTATCGTAGCCGCCTGGCAGCTGCACGATAAACTTGTGTGCATGCGCGCGCTTGGCGGCCTCGATAACCTGCTCGCGCGTGACATCGGGGCAACCGTAAGCGATGTTTTCCGCCACCGTGCCCTCGAACAGCCACGTATCCTGCAGCACCATGCCAAAGGCGCGGCGCAGGCTTGCGCGCGTGTAGTCACGCGAAGACCTGCCATCGACCATGATGCGTCCGGCATCGATGTCGTAAAAGCGCAGCAGCAGGTTGATGAGCGTCGTCTTGCCGCAGCCCGTGGGGCCGACCAGGGCAAAGCGCATGCCGGGCTTAGCCTCGATGCAGATATCCTGCAGCAGTTTGCGGTCGGGCACGTAGCTAAAGTCCACGTGTTCAAAAGTCACCTCACCCTGCGGGGCGGTAAGCTCTACAGCGTCCGACGCGTCGGGCTCCTGCTCGCGCGCATCGAGCAGCGCAAACATGCGGCGCGCCGAGGCGTACGCGGTCTGGATCTGCGTAATGACGTTGGTGACCTCGTTGAACGGCTTGGTGTACTGGTTGGCATAGGACAGGAAGATCTGCACGCCGCCCACCGTAAGCGCCGCGGGCACGCCCGTGATCACGCCCACGCAGCCGATCACAGCGACCACGGCATAGATGATGTTATTGATAAAGCGCGTACCGGGATTGGAAAGCGAGCCCATAAACTGCGCGCACTCGCCTGCCGTATAGAGCTCGGCATTGAGGGCATCGAAGCGCTGCTGAGCGTTGGGGCCATAGGCAAAGGCGTCGACAAGCTTTTGCTCGCCTACGTACTCCTCGATATGACCACCGAGCTGCCCTTGAATACGCTGCTGCGCCGTAAAGCTTTTGTTGGAGAGCTTGGCAATAGCACCGGCTGCAAAAATGGAAAGCGGCGTGACGAGCACCACCACGAGCGTCATGGTCAGGCTAATGGAGAGCATAAACGCGAGCGTGCCCGCGATGGTGATAACACCGGTGAAGAGCTGCGTGAAGCCCTGCAGCAAACCGTCGCCCACCTGGTCGACGTCGTTGACCACGCGGCTCATAAGGTCGCCGTGGGCGTGGCTGTCGATAAAGCTGAGCGGCATACGACTGAGCTTGTCGCTCGCCTCCACGCGCATGTCGCGCACCGTTTCGTAGGACAGGCGGTTGACGCAATAGCCCTGCAGCCACTGAAAGGCCGCTGCTCCCACCACGACGAGCGCGAGCTTGGTAACGAGCGGCAGCAGCGCATCGAAGTCCACCTGCCCGGCGGCGACGATAAGGTCGATGCCCTCGCCAATGAGAATGGGCGTGTAGAGCTGCAGAATCACCGAGACGGCGGCACTCAAAAACGATGCCGCAAACGAGACGCGGTGCGGACGGACATAGCCCAGCAGGCGGCGGGTCACCGCACCCACGGGATAGCGCTCGGGATCGCCGGGCTGGCGCGGACCGTCTCCCAGGTCGTTGAGGCTATCGTTGCCGGACACGTTGGCCGTCATCGTGGCGACCGAACCGGAGGAAGTGTACGGATTCATTTAGCAGCCCTCCTTTGCGCAGACGGATGTGGGGACGGTCGGGGCGCCTGGGGCGGGCGCGGGCGCCGTACTCCCCTGCTGACCCTCGAGCTCCTCGCGGCGAAGCTGCGACTGGCAAATCTCGCGGTAGAGCTGGCAGGTCGTGTAGAGCTCATCGTGCGCGCCCAGGCCCGCAACCGAGCCGTGGTCGAGTACGCAGATCATGTCGGCATCGCGAACGGTCGAGACACGTTGGCTCACGATGACGGTCGTGAGCGGCAGCCCGCCCTCGGCGGCACCGCGCACACTGCGCTCGCGGATGGCATGGCGAAGCGCCGCGTCGGTCTTAAAGTCGAGCGCCGAGGCAGAATCGTCCATGATCAATATCTGAGGCGAGCCCACCAGGGCGCGCGCGATGGTCAGGCGCTGGCGTTGGCCACCGCTAAAGTTCTTACCGCCCGCCTCGACCGGGGTATCGAGCCCCTGCGGCTTGTTGCGCACGAACTCGCTCGCCTGCGCCATGTCGAGCGCCGCCCAGAGATCCTCGTCGGTCGCAGCCTCGTCGCGCCAGGTCAGGTTGCTGCGGATGGTGCCGCTCACCAGCGACGCACGCTGTGGAACGGTCGCGACCACACGGCGCAGCTGGTCGAGCGGCCAGGTGCGCACGTCGGCGCCCATCACACTCACGCTGCCGGTGCTCGCATCGTACAGGCGCGGGATAAGCGAGACGAGCGTGGACTTGCCGCTACCCGTACCGCCGATAATGCCAAGCGTCTTGCCCAGCGGGAGCTCCAGGGTCACATCGTTGACGGCATTTGCCGCGCCCGCGCCAAAGGAGAAGCTCGCATGGCTCAAGCTCAGCGCGGGGACCGGAACAGCGCCACCCGCCAGTTCGCTCGGCTTGGGCAGCGCAACCGACTGATCGCCCTCGTCGGTGATGCTCGGCTCGCAGTTGAGCACCTCGTTGATACGCGAAGCACTCGCGCTCGCCTTGGTAAAGACCACGACCAGGTTGGCGACGTATACGATGGAGGTCAGGGTCTGCGTCATGTAGTTCACAAACGCCATGACCTGGCCCTGCGTAAGCTCGCCCACGTTGACCTGGATGCCGCCCACCCACAGGATGGCGCACACGCCCAGGTTCATCACCAAAAACGTGACGGGATTAAGGATTGACGAGAGCTTGCCCACCGCGATGGCGGTATTGGCCTGGTCATCGGCGGCTTGGGCAAAGCGCTCGCGCTCGTGATCTTCGCGTACAAAGGCGCGAACCACGCGGGCGCCCGAAAGCCCCTCGCGGCAAATGAGCGCGATGCGGTCGAGCTTTGCCTGCAGCTGCTTGTAGTACGGAATGCAGCGCGCCATGACAAACCAAAACACCAGGCCAATGGCGGGCGTGCAAATCAAAAAGATCATGCCGAGCTTAAGGTCGATGGCGAGGGCCGCGCACATAGAGCCCACCGCCAAGAAGGGCCAGCGGATGAGCATGCGCACGCCCAGCGCCACAGCGAGCTGCACCTGGTTGACGTCGTTGGTGATGCGGGTGATAAGCGACGGCGTGCCAAAGCGGTCGAGTTCGGCATAGCTCAACTTGTTGATGTGCTGGTAGAGCGCACCGCGGATATCGGTGCCCATGCCCTGCGAGGTGAGCGCCGCCATCTTTTGGCAGACGAGCGTAAACGAGATGCCGATCACGGCCATGGCGGCAAGTAGCATGCCGTAGTGGATAACGGCGCTCACGTCGTGCGAGCCAATGCCCTTGTCGATCATCTGGGCAATCACCAGCGGCGTCAGTAGGTCAAAGATCACTTCGATCAGCTTACACGCAGGGCCGATCACCATATACCGGCGAAACTTACCACCAAAACGCCTAAGCAGCTCAATCATAAAAAGGCGCTCCCTATCATCATCCACATTCAATTCGAATCATGATAGTACGGTGAGCCCAAAAGAAGCGTAAACAACTCGTCATTTCTAATGGGATTCGGTTTCCAAAGAAGCGGAAAGGCACGCGCACACCCAGCCAGTGTCGGGTCGACCGCCTGATATACTTACATTAGTGCTACCAAGTTAGTCGCCGACCCTTGAAATGAGGTGCCGAGATGAACGACATTCTCGCAAGAAGAGCAAGACGAGCAACTGTGGGCATCGCCCTTTCCGCGGCACTTGTCGCGGGGATCGCCCCCGCAACGGCGATCGCGGCAGAAACCAGCTCCCCCACCGGTGCAGTTGCCTTGCAGACGGAAGATGCGGCCGCCGCAAAAGAAAGAGCGTATGCAGCCATGCAGGAAGCGCTCAAAAACCTCGAGGCCGCGAAAGACGCCGCAGGTCCCGAGAAACTTGCGGAAATCGATGATGACATTGCCGCATTTCAAGAACTCTACGACATGGTGGTGGCGGAAGCCGCCAAACGGAGGGAACCCCTTCCCGCCATGCAAGCGAACGTCGATGCAGCCCAAGCCAAATACGATGAGGCCCACAACCGGACAAGCGGCCTTCAGGCAGAATTGGATAAGGCACTTGAAGCACTCGGCGACGAGGAGCCCAGCACAGCTATTAAGGAGCAAATAAAGCAGTTGCGCAGTGAGATCATGTCGGCAGAAAGGCGAGAAGAATCTTGTGAAGATGATCTTCACCGCTACCAACGCCGGCTCGAAAGCCAGGAAAAACAGGTTCAGTATTTCGAAAGTGAGGCAGAGGAAGCTAAAACCCACATCGACGAGGACATTGCCAAGCGAAATGCGCTCCTCGGCGATTTGGAAAAGGCGCAAGCGGCCTATGACGACGCCCGACATGGCCCAGCAGGCGAGGATGCTCGACGAGCTGCTGTCCAAGATCCCCGAGGGCGTCGCCCCGACCATGCACTCGGACCGGGGCTGGCAGTACCAGCACGCCTCGTACACATCCAGGCTCGAGGCCGCCGGCATCGTCCAGAGCATGTCCAGGAAGGCGAACTGCATCGACAATGCCGCCACCGAGCAGCTCTTCGGCCACGTCAAGGACGAGTTCTACAGGGGCCGCGAGTGGAAGACGTTCGAGGATTTCAAACGCGACCTGGAGGAATACATAGTCCACTGGAACACGAGCCGGAGGCAGGTAAGATTGAAGGGCCTGACCCCGGAGGAGTACCGGAATCAGGCCCTTGCGGCCTAGTCGCTATTTAGGGCGTCCAAGATTTGGGGCGCAGTTCAACCCAGGGAAACGGGCCTCTTTAACTGCAAAAAATCAAGCAACAGCACCGCCGCCTCTTGAACCACATAGCCATCAATGCCCAGACAACACCAGCAAGCCGCATTCCGCAAGGGATAGATTTAATTAGATAAACGCGCCTTTACGGGTGATTTTTGGACGACGGGGCCCGGCCGGCGACGAGGTATTTGGTAGTCGAGCGATCCCGCAGGCGCAGCCGAGGACCAGCGAGACACCAAATACCTCGTCGCCGGCCGGGCCATGTCGCGGCACCAAAAAGCGCCCGCGCACTCGATGGATTCGGATGCCCGACAGAGGCTCCTTATGGCTGCTTCCTTCCGGACCTGACCAGATTCGGAACATGTCGTCATCCGAACCCATCGAACGCGCTAGGCGCTCGGTATATCTTACCTGCTCCCGCCCACCAGAGCAAGGTAGCTAATTTGGGACGGGGCTTTTTTGACCACTTTTTGACTGGAGGGGCATCAGGGTGGCGAAAGTAGTCAAGTAAGCCCCATCCTAAATAGACTGATCTGGTGCCGTGCCACGAAAAGGGCCTATCTACTACGTTTTGGTCACAGAGGTCAACCATAGCGTGCTTTTTCGAAAATCGGCAAGCTTTCTACCTGCGGTTTTGTTTTTGCAAATTCCGGGATGGTCGAGGATGGCCGGTTTAACGTAGCAGATGGCCGCATTTCGTGGCAAACGGTCCGACCCAAGACCCAAGGCAGCCAACCTCGAATGGCCATTCTCGAAGTTGCGGTGGAATACGGGCTGAATTAGCCCCTTAAAGGCAAAAGCACACCGTATTCCACCGCAACTTATAGGGAGATAGGCCTTAGAGGCGAGCGAGGTCGTAGGATTGGGCGGCTGCTTCGCCGGCACAGATGAGGTTGGTTGTGGCTTCTTGCGGATCGAGTGCCTGCTCCAGGTCCATGGGCTTGCGACAGGTCGGCAGAACCAAGTCAATACCCTGCTCATACACCGCATCTAGGTTGTCGGCACGACCGCCCACGACGGCGGCTACCGGCTTGCCATAGCGCTTAGCACGGCGCGCCACGCCCACCGGTGCCTTTCCAGCGGCGGATTGCTCGTCCATATTGCCCTCGCCTGTAATGACCAGGTCGGCATCGCGCACGCGCTCGTCAAATCCCACGAGGTCGAGCACCGTCTCCACGCCTGAGCGCAACTCGGCGCCGAGCGCCAACAGCGCTGCTCCCAGACCACCGGCAGCACCAGCGCCAGGCACGCCAAGCACCGAGCCAAATGTCCGTGCACCCTCGGGCACACGCAGCAACCCCTGAGCCCGCGCCCTAGCAATCGCCGCATCGAGCAGGCGTCCATAGCCGACCATCCATCCGTCGTACTTGCCTAGGGCCTCGGCATCCCCCGTCGGCAGGCCCTTCTGTCCACCGAACACTGCCAACGCACCACGACGCCCCACAAGCGGATTCTCGACATCCGAAAGCACAACGATACGAGCGCCATCCAAAGCCTGCAGCACTGACGCCAAATCAACGCTCGCCACCTGCTCAAGGCCGGCAAGACCGGGGGCGACATCGCAGCCCTGATCATCGACCACACGCGCGC
>CABULX010000072.1 GCA_902492545.1 uncultured Collinsella sp.
CAATGGTATACGGGTGCACCATCGACGTCTTCAATACAGAAGATATCAGTGCGGAATGTTTTGGGAGATAGCCCAAACAGCCCCGGCTGGGTCCTGTGTAGTCACCCCTTAGGCGGAACTTTCCTAATTATTTGGATGAGTCGTTTACTTACTTGTACTGTTACCGTCTTCCCGCTCTTGTTGGGGTATGCTTTGTTCGTATGCAAACGTATGACATGTTGATGGGGGAGGGTGCTATGGCTCGCGAGAGTGCTCGTTCTAAGGATACGGCTAAGCCTGGCATCAAGGAAGTTGCGGCGGTGGCGGGGGTTTCGCCTACTACGGTATCTCGTGTGCTTAATAATCGTGGCTATATTAGCCAAGAGACCCGCGATAAGGTCCATGCCGCGATGAAGCGCATCAACTATACGCCCAACGATATCGCTCGTGCCATGCTCAACGGTCGCCTGAATCTTATCGGTATGATCGTCCCCTATGTCAGCAGTCCGTTTCATGCCCAAGTGGTTCAAGTCATTGAGCATACCCTGGCCGAAAACGGTTTTAAGATGCTGCTGTGCAATAGCGCCAATCGACCCGAGCTTGAGCGCTCTTATATCGACATGCTTCGACGCAATATGGTTGATGGCGTCATCGTCAACTCGCTTAATATCGGTGCCGAGGCGTATGCCGAGATGGGCTTGAGTCTGGTTGGTATCGACTGCGACCTTGGCGAGGCCTCTGTTCAGATTGCGAGCGACAGCTATAGTATCGGCGAACTTGCCACGCGTCGCCTGATCGATGACGGGTGTTCGCGCATCCTGTGCCTGCGCAGCAATAGCCGCATGCGCATGCCTGCCAATAAGCGTACCGATGCCTACCTCGATGTTGTTGAGCAGGCCGGTTTGCCCGCGCTTGTCCGTGAGGTCGAGTTCGTTAAGCCCGACGACGAAAAGAGCGCGGTCGTTGCGAAGATCCTCGATGAGAACCCCGATATTGACGGCATCTTTGCGGGAGACGACACGATGGCGGCTATCTGTCTTAACGTGATGAAGCAGCGCGGCTTGAGCGCTCCGGGCGATATTAAGGTCGTGGGCGCGGATGGTGCCCGCCGCACTATGACGTTTATGCCTGACTTAACAACCGTACGCCAAGATATCGATCGCATCGGAGAGCTCGCGGCGCAATCCATCATTGCTCTTATTAACGGCGAAAAGCCCGAATCGAATATCAAGCTCCCCGTTGAACTCATTGAGGGTAAAACCGCGTAGTTCATCCCGTGCCAAAAGAATTCCTCAAACACCCCCGATGACCGTTCGCCGGCATATGTCAACCGTTTGCCGACGACTGGAACTGCGAAAAGACGTATTGGTGTGAAAACGTTTGACATATGAAAACGATTGACATATCTTGCAGTTGTACCGAGTTAGTATCTCGTGAGAAAGGAAGTCTCGGATGCACAAGGTGTATTACCAGCCTGAGGGAATTTGGGTAGGCGACATCATGCCGTACGGCGAGGACGGCACGTTCTATCTCTATCATCAGCGTGACACGCGAAACCCCGGACCTTTCGGAGAGCCGTTTGGCTGGGCACTCGCGACAACCAAGGACTTCGTCAATTACAAAGACTTTGGCGAGAGCCTTGAGCGTGGCGGCGACGAGGAAGTCGACCAGTATGTTTATGCCGGCACGGTGTTTAAGGTGGGCGACAAGTACCATGCGCTCTACACTGGTTGCAATCGCGATAAGGTCAAGGCACGCTTGATGAAGCAGGTTCTTCTTCACGCAACGAGTGACGACGCCGTCAAGTGGGAGAAGAACATCGCCGAGACGCTGCTTCCGCCCCAGGAGGGTTACGATGACCGCAACTGGCGCGATCCCTTTGTGCTTTGGGATGAGGAGAACGAAGAGTACATGCTCATCCTCGGCACGCGTGTGGGCGAGGACAAGCGTCTGATGACCGGTCGTCTGGTCAAGTTCACCTCCAAGGACCTGGATACCTGGGAGTTCCAGGGCGACTGGTGGAATCCGGGCCTGTACACCATGTTCGAGATGCCTGATCTCTTTAAGATGGGCGACTGGTGGTATCTGGTGTTCTCCGAGTACAGTGATGGCAACAAGACCCGTTACCGCATGTCTCGCTCTATCAACGGTCCTTGGATCACTCCTGCGGACGATTCCTTCGATGGCCGCGCGTACTATGCCGCGCGTACCGCATTTGACGGCGAGCGCCGCGTTCTCTTTGGTTGGGTTCCTACGCGTGACGAGGGCGGCGACCCCAGCTCTTACCTGTGGGGTGGCACCTTTATGCCCCTCGAGATCGTTCAGCGTGCCGACGGAACGCTCGGCACCAAGCTTCCTGACAGCATGCTTGGCGCCTTTGGCGAGGCTAAGGCAGTCGAGGCCTTTGAGCTCTCCTGCGAGTCGGGCAAGGTCGAGCAGGTGCTCGCCGCGGATGCCGGTTCCACCTATATGCTCGATGCCGACATCGAGCTCGCCGGTGACGCTGCCGGCTTCTCGGTGAAGCTTGCCGAGGACGCCGAGTCCGGTCTTGCCTATGAGTTCCGCGCCAACCTGCGTGAGGGCAAGCTCGAGTTTACGGCGGCCCCCCAGTATCCGTGGTTCCAGGTCAACAACATGGGCCTCGAGCGTCCGTTGTTCTTTAAGGGCGAGGGCACTCATCATGTGCGCCTGGTCGTTGACGACGATATCGCGACCATCTTTGTCGATGATGTTGCGCTTAACGCGCGCTTCTGCAATAAGCAGGGCCAGGGTGTGGCACTGACGGTCACCGACGGTACGCTCAAGTGCGCAAATGCAACGATCGCGTCTCTGTAATGGCATCAAAACGTTTTATGATTTCGTAAGGGAATGGAGAGGAACATGGACTACAAAGTAGTGTCTCAGCAAGTCGTCGATAACGTCGGCGGTCTGGAGAACATCGAGGGCGCCACGCATTGCGTTACGCGTCTGCGTCTGGTGCTCAAGGATACGAGCAAGTACAACAAGGCCGAGCTCGAGAACATCGATGGCGTCAAGGGCGTGCTGTACAACAGCGGCCAGCTCATGATCATCTTCGGTACCGGTACCGTCAACAAGGTCTACGATGAGTTTATGGCTCTGACGGGCGTTAAGGAGATCAGCGCTTCCGAGGTCAAGGGCGCCGAGGCGGACAAGAAGGGCAAGTTCTTCTCGGTCCTCAAGGTATTCTCGGATATCTTTATCCCCATCATTCCCGCTTTCGTCGGCGCTGCTATCATCATCGGCCTTAAGTCGCTGATCGTTGCCAACGGCCTCTTTGGCATGGAGGGCAGCCTTGCCGACCACAGCGAGTTCCTCAAGAACCTCGCAAGCTTCTTTGCCATTATCGCCACCACGTTTGACTACCTGCCTGTCCTGGTTATGTACAGCGCGGTGAAGCGTTTTGGCGGTAACCCGATTCTGGGCATCCTCGTCGGTATCGTCATGGTTCACCCGAGCCTTATGAACCGCAACACGTTCGTTATGGATCCGACGGGTGCTGAGTACTGGAACTTTGGTCCGCTCTCCATTCCCATGGTTGCTTTCCAGGGCGGCGTGTTCCCTGCAATCCTGACTGCCTGGTTTATGGCCAAGGTCGAAAAGATTGCCCAGAAGTACATCCCCGAGGTCGTCTCGTTCGTCTTTGTCCCGACCGTTACCCTGATTCTTGCTAACGTCGCCCTGTTCACCGTGTTCGGCCCGCTCGGCAACCTGATCGGCGACGTCCTCGCCGGTGTAATCGATATCCTGTACAACAGGATGGGCGTCTTCGGTGCCTTTGTCTTTGCCGCATTCCTGCAGCCGCTCGTCGTTACCGGTACGCATCAGTTCATCCAGGGTATCGAGGCAAACCTCGTCGCCACGACTGGCTTCAACTACATCCAGGCCATCTGGTCGGTTTCCATCATCGCCCAGGGCGGCGGCGCCATCGGCATGTACCTCATTCACAAGAAGCATTCCAAAGAGCGCAACATCTGCATGTCGTCCTTTATCCCGACGCTGGTCGGTATCTCCGAGCCCGCAATCTTTGCTGCAAACATGCGCTACTCGATCATTCCGTTCATCTGCGCTTGCATCGGTGCAGGCTGCGGCGGTGCCTTCGTGAAGCTCTTTGAGGTGCGCGCCATCGGTCAGGGTCTGACCGGCGTGCTTGGCCTGCTCATCGTCACGCCCGAGACGCTCGTGTGGTATGTGGCTGGCAATCTCATCGCCTTTATCGTGCCGATCGTCTTGATCTTTGCCTACAACAAGGCAAAGGGCGTGCCGACCACTGATGAAGAGGGCGCTGGTGCTGGCTTTGATGTCAGCTTCTAGTTGAGCCGTTCAGCGTAATCTGAGGATAAGTCCATTTGGGGAAGGGCGTTCGACTCGTGTGAGTCGAGCGTCCTTCCCCATAGACGAGAAAGTCAACGGCGATGTTTAATCAAAAAAATAAGGTGACACGCGCGGACTATGAGCAGTGGCGTGCCGGACAGGATGAGACGGCGGGTCGCATCGCGTCCGACCCCGATAGGCTCCTGTTCCATGTGGAGCCTGAGCTTGGCTGGCTCAACGACCCCAACGGTTTGGTGCAGATCGGTGATACGTATCACATCTATCACCAATACGATCCATTCGATGCTGCGCATGGCGGTCCAGTGCTTTGGAATCATCTGACAACAAAGGATTTTGTGACGTACGAGAATCGCGGCCCTGTGCTGTTCCCCGATTCCGATTTGGATTCGAGCGGAGCGTATTCTGGTTCTGCCTTTGTACACGACGGCAAGATTCACTACTTCTATACCGGCAACGTCAAGCATTTTGACCGCGATGATTACGACTACGTGTTGACGGGCCGTGAGCAAAACCAGATTCATGTGGTTGCCGAGAACCCCGACGAATTGGGCGAGAAGCGCATAGCTGTTGGGCCAGTCGATTACCCCGACGATATCGGTACGCACGTGCGTGATCCCAAAATCCTTGAACACGATGGTATCTACTACATGGTTCTGGGCGCTCGTACGAAAGACGACCGCGGCTGCGTGCTTGTCTATACCTCGAGCAATCTAGAGGACTGGAGCTATGCGACGCGCATTGAGTTGGGCGAGAAGTTTGGCTTTATGTGGGAGTGCCCCGATCTGTTTGAGCTCGATGGTGAGCTTATTCTCGTTTGCTGTCCGCAGGGTGTGTCCGCCGATGGATGGCGTTACCGCAATCCGCACCAGTGCGTGTGGTTTCCCATCGAGGCCGATTGGGAGGCGCCGAGTTTTAAGATCGCCGGGCAGGGCATGCCCCCGATGGTCGATGCCGGCTTTGATTTCTACGCACAGCAGTCTTTTGAGGATGCTGCGGGTCGGCGTTTGATGATCGGGTGGTCGGGTTGCCCCGATGCGACGGCAAAAAGCCCGACGGTGGCACGCGGGTGGCAGTGCGCGTTGACGGTGCCGAGAAAACTGAGCATGCGCGATGGTAAGCTCTGTCAGCAGCCGGTGCACGAGATTGAGAGGATGCGCGGCGACTGCGTTTGCGCGACAGGCGGTGAAACCGTTGAGGAGCCGGGCCGCCTATTTGATCTTGTGGTTTCCTGTGAGGGCGCCCAGGTGATCGAGCTCGAAATCCGCAAGGGTGTCTTTGTGCGCTATGCAGACGGGATGCTTACCCTCGACATGGGTGACGAAGGCTATGGGCGCGACCAGAGGTCGATCGAGCTCAGCGAGCTTCGCGACCTGCGCGTGCTTTCGGACACTACGATGGTCGAGATTTTTGCAAATGGCGGCGAGGCGGCACTTACGAGCCGTACCTATTCGCCGGCGGTTCCGGCGATGGAGCTGCACGCCGAGGGTGCGGCATCGATGAATTTCTACCGCCTCGTGCATTAACCGTGCGTGGAGCACGATTGGATTTGCTGGACGGAATGTGTCGCAGTTGTCGCGGCCAACTACCGCTTACCGCATATAGCGACCGTTTGCGGAATAAGTAACCCTCCTTAATAAACCGTGTGGAATCCTAGATAAGCACGGAGTTTTCCAGGGAGACGCTGTCCTTTGTTGTGTGCAAGGGGCGGCGTCTCTTTGGCGCTTGGACGCCGTTGTGCAACAGTGCGGCGGCGCGTGCCATGTATTGAAAAGCCAATGTCGAGATGGGTCGTGATAATAATGGGCAAGTACGTAATCGTGGTTGAGTCTGGGTCGGATGTGACGCCGGAGCTCTGCGAGCGCTACGGCATCGTGCGCGTGCCCATGCATGTCACGATTGGTGACGAGACCGTCGAGGACGGCTCGATCGATCCGCTCGAGATTTATTCGCGCTGCAACGAGTTTGGCGTGATGCCCAAGACCAGCGGCTGCGCGCCTGCGGATTTTGCTCACGTGTACGACCGCATTCACGCTGAGCAGCCCGATGCGACTATTCTGCATCTCGCGTATTCCGAGGCCACGACCTGCTCGCATCAATCATCGAAGATCGCCGCCAAGGGTCGCGACTACGTGTTCTCTATGGACACGCGCTTTGTCTCGGTAGGCCAGTCGCTCGTTGTCGTCGAGACCGCCAAATACATCGAGGCTCACCCCGATGCCACCGTCGACGAGATCTTTGCATTTACGAATTCCGTCATGGACCGCGTGCTGCTGGGCTTTGTTCCTACCGATCTTGCCTTTCTTAAGGCGGGCGGTCGCTTGTCCAACGTCGCATTCCTTGGCGCCCATCTGCTCAAGATTAAGCCCTGCATTGAGGTGACGGGCGGCAAGTTCGTGGCGACCAAGAAGTTCCGCGGCTCTATGCTCAAGTGCGCCCGCGCCTTTATTGACCACATGGTTGCGAAGGGCGAGATTGACTACTCGCACATTGGCCTGGCGTATTCGGTGGGCCTTTCCCAGGAGCTGCGCGATGACATGGAGGTCTATGCGCATGATCTGGGCTTTAAGGACGTTACCTGGACTCAGGTCGGCGGCGTCATCTCGAGCCACTGTGGCCCGACCGCCTTCGGTGCGGTGCTCACGCTTAAGGCGTAAAGGCCGCAGGCGAGCGTTCTTCAGCCTGACATCTCGACGTAGCCCCCAGCCATGGTGATGGGGGATAGATTAAAACGTGCCGTTCTAGTCCGAGACGTTTAAACGCAAACGCATGGGCTAGAATGGCTCTGGCATTTTAATTGGTTGCATCCAAGGAGAGGCAAGGTAGCGCGAATGGCAGAAATGACGCTTGAGGGTGTGGACGCTCGTCCCGAGGACTCTGCGTTTGCCCTTGGCCGCGTGCATTCGATCGAGACGATGGGAACGGTCGACGGACCCGGCATCCGCTTTGTGGTGTTTGTTCAGGGCTGTCCCATGCGCTGCGCGTATTGCCACAATCCCGATACCTGGTCGGTCAACGGCGGCACGATGGTGACCGTCGAGCACCTCATGGATGAGTTCCAGAGTAACCACGAGTTCTATCGCAGCGGCGGAATTACGGTGTCCGGCGGCGAGCCGCTCCTACAGCCTGAGTTTTTGGCCGACCTGTTCCGTGCAATGCACAACAACCCCGATGGCCGCGTGCATACCTGCTTGGACAGCTGCGGCTATGCGTTCGATCCCAACCACCCCGAGAAGTTCGATGCCGTTCTCAACGAGACCGACATGGTGCTGCTCGACATCAAGCATGCCGACCCGGTCGAGCATAAAAAGCTGACTGGGTGCGATCCCGCACGCATTCTGGCGTTTGGTGATGAGCTTGCGCGTCGCAAGATTAAGGTCGTTATCCGCCACGTGGTGGTGCCGGGCATTACCGACACGGTGGAGGAGTGCGAGAACCTCGGTCGCCTCATCGCTCCATGGCACAACGTGGTGGGCCTGGAAATGCTGCCGTATCACACGATGGGTGTCGTCAAGTACGAGCAACTGGGCATTCCCTATAAGCTTGAGGGCGTACCTCAGATGGATACCGCGCGCATGCCCGAGCTGCGCAATGCCGTTATGGCCGGTATGAAAAAGCGCCGTGCGGAGCTCAGGTCGGCCATCGGCTAACAAGCCATTTTTGCCCCTTTATGATACCCGAGCTGTACTGGCCTAACGGCTTGGTGCTGACACGGTTGAGCCAAAATGCTGGTACCATACCGTGGATAAGCAATTTGCACGGATTTGGGGGATGGCATGGCAACCATCGCGATCATAGGCGCACTCGAAAAAGAGGTTGCGCAGATTAAGGAAGAGCTGAGTGGCACGCATGAGTCGCAGGAGGCGGGCTTGACCGTTGTGAACGGTGGGCTTTCGGGTCTGACAGTAGTCGCCACGACGGCAGGCATGGGGACCGTGAACGCCGCTGCCGCAACGCAGCATCTCATCAGCAAATACGCCCCGCAGGCCGTTGTGTTTTCGGGCATTGCGGGCGGCCTAAACCCTAAACTCCATATTAACGACGTGGTTATAGGCAAGTGCCTGCGCTATCTGGATACCGATACGGCACTCATCGCCGAGTCCGCGCCGGGGCTCGAGGAGTTTGTCTCGACACCGGCGTTGGCTGATGTTGCCGCCGCCGTGCTTGCCGAGCATGGATTTGTGGATGCCTCGGCGGATGAGACTTCTGCGGAGAAGGACCCCAAGCAGTTCCTGTGTGGCACTATCGCCACGGGTGATCGCTTTGTTACGGGTGACGCCATGCGTAACGCTGCGATTGAGGCCACGCATGCCGATTGCGTCGAGATGGAGGGCGCGGCAATTGCGCACATCGCGGCCAAGAATGGTGTCGATTGCCTGGTACTGCGCGCTATCAGCGATAATTGTGACGAGGCATATGACGCGTTTTGCGAGCGCGAGTTCGATCTGGACGAGTACGCTCGCACCGCGAGCGGCATCACGCTTGACATCGTTCGTCGTATCGCCGCCGCGCAATAGCACGCCCGTTTTGTAAGAACCTACGACCAAGGAGTGTCCATGGCCGATTCCATTAACTATCAGCTTGCCAAGTTCGTTGCCAGCTATGGCAAGGTTTCGCAGATTCCCGAGTCCACCTGCCCCGAGGTGAGCTTTGTCGGCCGCTCCAACGTGGGCAAGTCGTCGATTATGAACAAGCTATTTGGCCGCAAGAACCTGGTCAAGGTTTCGAGCACGCCGGGCAAGACGAGCAATATCAATTTCTTCGAGGCCGACGATGTGCACTTTGTGGACCTGCCAGGCTACGGTTTCGCCCGCCGTTCCAAGGCCGAGCGCGACCGTTGGGCCGAGCTCATTGGCGACTTCTTCGACTCCGAGCGCAGCTTTAACCTGGTTGTGTCGCTGGTGGACATTCGCCACGACCCCAGTAAACTCGACCATGACATGATCGACTACCTGCAGGGCAACGAGTTCAACTTTATCGTCTGCCTCACCAAGGCCGACAAACTCAGCCGCACCCAGCAGGCCCGCCAAGCAGCAGCCATCAAAAAGCAGCTCAACGTCCCGGCCGAGAATGTAATCATCACGAGCTCCCAGACCGGCGTGGGTATCGACGAACTAAAAAAGCGCATCGCCGAGGCCTGCCTCTAGTCAGGGTTAAACCGTCAAAAGCCCCCGTTCATATCACCCCAGTGATAGTTATTGGTAAACTATCACTGGGGTGATATTTTTTAGGAGGTCGATATGGAGCTTTGGCACGGGTCGGAGGTTGTTGTCGAGCATCCATCGTTGGATAAATGCAGGCAATTCAATGACTATGGGCGCGGGTTTTATTGCACACCGCATGAGGAAATGGCAATGGAGTGGGCATGTCGGACCGAGTCTGATGGCATTGCCAATCGATATGAGCTTGATTTAGATGGCCTTGCGATTTTGGATTTGGAATCAGGTGAGTTCTCGATTCTCAACTGGCTTGCAATTCTGGCGAATAACAGAGAGTTCAATGTTTCAACGCCAGTAGCACGCGAGGGGCTTCGTTATCTGCTGGATAACTGCCTGATTGATATTTCTCCCTATGACGTTATTCGAGGCTATCGTGCAGACGATTCCTATTTCTCGTTTGCAAGACAGTTTGTCAACGGCATGATCTCGCTCAGGCAATTGCAGCGCATTATGTTTTTGGGGGATTTGGGCATTCAATATGCGCTTATGAGTGAGCGTGCGTTCTCGGCGATTAAGTTCCGCGATTGGAAGCAGGCTTCGGGAGCTGAGTTTTATCCCAAACGATTTGAGCGAGAACAGAACGCTCGACGAAAGTACCTGGATACGGTAAACGGATTTGACTCTGATGGTGTCGACATTAGGGATTTGATGGCAGGGAGGGTTGATTTAAATGATCCAAGAGTTAACGGATCGTGGGCCGAGTAGGACATATCCCGTCTATTACCTTGAGGACGCAATGAACAACCTCGGGGATTGCTTCGACTATGCCGTTAACGATTACGGAGCAGAAGGATCGGAAGTTGCTGAACTCTTTTGCCTGAGCGGGGTTGCCCGAGAGTTTGAGCGCGGCAATGCATGGGTAGTGTCGGGAAAATCGGGTGTTGAGCTGTTCGCGCTTATCGCCGAAAGGTCGGGCTATCAAAACGGGCCTATACCGGACTGCACCTATCGATTTGAGAAGACGCCGGAATATTGGGCGGGCTGGATGCTGGCATACCTGCAGTGGCGCCTAGGAGAGTCTTTCGAAGATCTGCTGCATGTCGTTCCGTTTGACGCGCTGCGCAACCTGTACTACCCCTGGCATGAAGCCTCAGAGGAACGTGTGGCGAGTCTTGTTTGCGATATGGCGAAGAAAACACCTCGTCAAACCAAGCTAGCACTAGCAAGAAAGAGGCTTAAGAAAACCCAACAAGACTTGGCATACGAATCGGGCGTATCACTCCGCTCAATCCAAATGTACGAACAGCGCCAGCGAAACATCAACGAAGCCTCGGTAACAACCGTAAGAGCTATAGCAAAAGCCCTCCACTGCAATATCGAAGACCTCCTAGAACCAGTCTTCGAATACAAAGAAACCAGCGCAGCGTAAACCAAGCACGCAGCCGATGCCCGCCTCTAGGAAGTGCTCCAGCCTAGCAAGAGCCCCTATCAATAAAAAGCCAAACTATCGGCCCAGCGCCCCTTCAAAGCGTGGGTCCCTGTAGACATCCTCAGCAAGGTAGGCGCAGGGACGGTCGGGATGTTCCCTCAAAATCATTCCGCAGC
>CABULX010000073.1 GCA_902492545.1 uncultured Collinsella sp.
TGCTCACGGCGGTCGTCATGTACCGCACGCAGCGTCGCTGGGGCTTCGACATCACGATCGATGACCTGACGAGCGTCGTGGTCGGTGCGGTCTTTGGCCTTATTATCGGCGCGCGCCTGTTTTACGTCGTCTTTTACGGCGATGGCTACTATTGGACCCACCCGCTCGAGATCTTTGCCACCAACGAGGGAGGCATGAGCTTCCACGGCGGCTTGGTGGGCGGCATCTTGGGCGGCATCATCGTGTGCCGCATGTATAAGCTCGACGCCTGGACCGTCGCCGACCTTGCCGTGATCGGCGCCCCGCTGGCGCTGTGCCTGGGCCGTTGTGCCAACTTTGTCAACGGAGAGCTGTGGGGCAAGCCGACCGATCTGCCCTGGGGTGTGGTTTTTGGCGGGACTGCGGGCGATATGCCGCGTCACCCCTCCCAGCTCTACGAGGCATTTCTTGAGGGCATCGTGCTCTTTTGCATTCTGCAGGTGCTCAGCCGCAAAAAGCCGCTACTGCCCCAAGGCACGTTTATGGGCGTGTTTGTGATGGGTTACGGCATCGTCCGCTTCCTTATTGAGTTTGTGCGCGTGCCCGATGCACAGCTGGGCTATCTGCTGGGTGGCGTTATCACCATGGGTCAGCTGCTGAGCCTGCCGCTCGTAATCGCGGGCCTGGCGCTCATCATCTTTGCTCGTCGCCGCAACCAAACCCAGCGCATCTACCTCGACGCTTAACTACCACAAAGGGGACAGGCACCTTTGTGGTGATTCGCTGGGCAACGATGACAGAACCGTAACGTTTCCCCAGATAAAACCTGCCAAAATAAACCTGTCCCTTTTTGGCAGGTTTCTAGAAAGGCTCTTTGGACTGTGAAGGATTCCGATCTCTCCACAACGGCTGCGCGCGACGCTGCCCGCATCGTCTGGTTTAAGCGCTACCCCGCCAAGCAGACGCTCATCGCATTTTTGCTCGCGCTGTTGGCGACCACGGCGTTTTCCATCGACCCCGCCCCGGTGTCGAGCAACGCAGTCTTGGCGATTGACCCCAAAGCCTCGGGCATGCTGTACGTGTGCTACGAGGTGCTCCTCTCGTTTGCCGGCCATACCGACGCGGTCATGTTGCTTGCACTTGCCTGCCTGCTCACCTTGCCGTTTCGCTACGTGTTCTTTGGTCGTGGCGACACCTGGCGTCCATCGATCATTCTGCCGTCGCTGTTCTTCGCCATCTGCATGGTGTTCGGCCGCAGCTACGATCTCACCGACTCGGCCGAGATTGTCCTTGGCGACAAAGCCCGCATCATCTGCGCCTGGATTGGCAGCGCGGGCTGGATGCTCTTGGCGGTCGTTGCCTTCTACCTTGCCTTTGAGTGTCTAGATTGGCTGAGCTCTCGGCGCATTCCGTTTTCCGAAGCGCACTTTGGCCGCGTATGGCGTGTGACTCACGCCGCGCTCTCGGTCCATCCCTTTGCCGGGCCCTTCCTGGTGCTTATGATCGCCTGGACGCCCACGCTCATCGCTTCGCTGCCCGGTCTTTTTATGGGAGATACGGGTGCGCAGATTCGCCAGTGGTTCAACTACCCCAACGGCACGAGTGACTACCTGCGTCTGCTCAATCCCAATGTGTTGCTCAACGGACATCACCCCGTGGTGCACACGGCTATCATCGGTTCGTGCGTCCAGCTGGGGCTTTCGCTGTTCAACAGCGCTAACGCGGGCCTCATCATCTATACCTGCGCTCAATTTGTCATCACGGCCGCCTGCATGGCCTATTCCATTTCGTCGCTGCGCAAACTGGGCGTGAGCCTGCCGGTTCGCGGTGCGATCCTGCTGTTCTTTGCGTTTATGCCGATGTTCTCTAACTACGCGGCGTTGCTCACCAAAGACGTGCTCTTTGCCGACGCGTTCTTGGTGCTGCTGGTACAGACCGTCAAGCTCGTGGCATGTGGCTTGCCCCGTCGTGATGCCAATGTCGAGCGAGCGGGCGAGAAAGCCCCCGTGCTCTTTGCGCGCCACGACTGGCTGCTGCTCGCTCTGGGCGCCATGGGTTCCACGTTTCTGCGCAACGGCGGCCTGGTGTTTCCCCTGGCGGCATGCGTAATCGCGGCGGCGTTTTGCGTATGGGACGTACATGTGGCTCGTCGTGCAGCCAAGCAGACTGGTGCTGCGCCTTCGGGCGCCATCCCGCGTTTCCGCTGGGTTGGCGTTCTCGCGGTGCTCGCGCTCTGCCTTGCCTCCAACATGTACTTCACCAAGGTCTTTATGCCGGCGCACGATATCACGCCTGGTTCCAAGCGCGAAATCCTCTCGATTCCGTTCCAGCAGACGGCTCGTTTCGTCCAAAAGCACGACGGCCTCAACTCGGGCGTCAACCCCACGGTTAAGGAGGACGGCACCATCGTGGAGGCGCCCTGCGACGGTTTGGTAACCGATGAGGAGCGCGCTGCGATCGATCGGGTGCTCAAGTACGAGAACCTGGGCCGCCGCTACAACCCCGACAAGTCCGACGCCGTCAAGAACTGCTTTAACGAGTACGCCTCGCAGGAGGACATCGATGCCTATTTTGAGGTATGGGCTCAGATGTTTAAGAAGGATCCCGAGTGCTATATTTCGGCGCTTATCAATAACTACTATGGTTATTTTTATCCGAGCGCGCGCGATGCCTGGGTCTACAGCACGGCGCGTAGTGCCGAGATCATGGCGCGTCCCGACAACCTCAAATACTTCGACTTCCATCCGGTTGACAGCAACGTGGTGCGCTGGTGCGACCACCTGATCAATCTGTACCGTGTGGCGGTGCAGCGCATCCCGTTTATTTCGCTCACCATGAGCTCGGCCACCTATGTGTGGATCATGATTGCCGTGGTGGTCTACCTGCTGCGTCGTCATTCATGGCGTGCGCTGGCGATCTGGGTGCCGCTGTTGGGCGTACTCGCCGTGTGCCTGATTGGCCCGTGCAACGGCTCGACCTACATGCGCTACCTGTATCCGGTCATCGCCTGCATGCCCTTCGCCGTCGGCGCCACCGTCACCCGCAGCGACTTCCTCTGGTCCTAACTTGGTGCATTGAGGTCAGGTTTCTTTGCACCAAAGGGGCCATCATCACGACGCCTTCATTTTGGGGTTTATCTCGCAGGCCAGTAGGTATATCATAACGACGTTTGTTTATATTGCCCGAGCATCTGCGCTGGGCTTTAGGTCGAAACCGATAGGAGACACGTATGTCCGGACACTCTAAGTGGGCCACAACCAAGCATCGTAAGGGCGCGCAGGACGCCAAGCGTTCCGCCCTCTTCTCCAAGCTCAGCCGCAACATCACCGTTGCTGCCCGTCTCGGCGGTGACCCGCTGCCCGAGAACAACGCCAGCCTCGCCGCTGCCGTTGCCAAGGCCAAGGCTCAGTCCATGCCTAAGGACAAGATCAAGTCCGCTATCGACAAGGCTTTTGGTTCGGGTGCCGATGCCGCCGTCTACGAGAACATCGTGTACGAGGGCTACGGTCCCGCCGGTGTCGCCGTCTACGTCGACTGCCTGACCGACAACCGCAACCGTACCGCCGCTGATGTCCGTTCCGCCTTCTCCCACGCTGGTGGCAACCTGGGCACCTCCGGCTCCGTCGCCTTCCAGTTTGAGCGCAAGGGCCAGATTGTCGTCGCCAAGGAGATCCTGGACGAGAACGCCAAGAAGGAGACCATGATCGCCAACGGTGCCGCCGGTGACGAGGATGAGTTTATGATGGCGATCGCCGAGGCCGGTGGCGAGGACTACGAGGACGCCGGCGAGGAGTGGATCGTCTGGACTACTGCCAACGAGGTCATGGCTGTCTCCAAGGCGCTCGAGGAGCAGGGCGTCCAGGTCAAGGGCTCCGAGACCACCATGGTCCCGACCACCCCGACCGAGGTCTCCGGCGCCGACGCCAAGAAGGTTCAGCGCCTCATCGACCGTCTTGAGGAGCTCGACGACGTCCAGGATGTTTACAGCACCATGGACATGACCGACGAGGTCATTGCTGCCCTCGAGGAGGAGTAGCGTCCGCACGGGTTAAGCCGTGCATATCTGGGCATAATGAAGCGAGCATGCAAGCCTCGTGGAATAGATGAGCCGGATCCGCGTGCGTAGAGCACCGGACCCGGCTCTTTTATAATGATGCGAACCGTTTTGCATTTCGAGAGCCGAGATTTGAAGGGAGCGCCGCGTGCGCGTACTCAAACGAGCCCTAGCGATCGTGTATCTTGCCGCCACCATCGTGGCGCTGGGTACGCTTGTCTGCCAGTTTTGGGGGCCGTATACGTATCGCTTTATGCTGCTGATGCGCGACCCCATGCCGCGCATTGTTGTGACGGCATGCGGCGGAGTTGTGGCGATTGGCGTGCTGGTAAGCTTCTTCCGCCTGATGTTTGCTCGTCGCGAGCCGTCCTGTGTGCATCCGGCGGGGGAGCGCAATATCGAGGTCACCCTTGCGGCGCTTTCTTCGTGTGCTCGCACTGCGGCAGAGCGCGACGACCGCGTGATGATCGAGCATGTCGAGGCCCGCGTCCAAGGTTCCGACGATTCGCACGTCCGTTTTAAGGTCGAGGCTATCGCGCTTGACGATAAGGACGTGGCATCTCTGGCTACCGCGATGCAGCAGCGCATCGAGGAAGCTTGCGACACCATGCTCGGCACGCCGGGTACGACCACGCGCGTCCGTTTTTTGCCGTCCAAGACTACCGTCCAGACCGTGGAGGTTTCCGGTGAGTGATACCAATCAAGATAAGACCGCTCGTACGCCGCGCCTGACGATTGACCAGAGCGCCACGCCGGCGAGCGAACCTGTTGATTCCAAAGCAGAGGCAACTGAGTTACAAGACGCGGCGGCCGCGGATTTTGACGAGGCTATGGGTCTCATCAAGGGTACGGGCGCTGCCATCTGGAGCTATGCTGTGCGTCATCCCAACACCGCGCTCGGTGCCGTCGCTGGCTTTATCCTTGCCGTGTTGGTGCTCACGCTCGGCCTGTGGGACACGCTCGTCATTGCATTCTTCGTGCTGATCGGCGCCGTGATCGGCCAAATTCGCGACGGCGAAAACGGGATCGTCAACTTCTTCGGCCGTCTGTTTAGCGGCCGCTAATATGTATTCGACTGTCGCATCCGCGGCAGGCATAAGGAGGAACCATGGCTTTTAATACGAAGGTCGATGTGGCCGATACCGAGCTCGAGGAGAACGAGGCGGCCGTCGCCGAAGCCGAGGATGTGACGCTCGAGGATGAGGCGCTCGTCGAGGCCGAGTCCGCCGATGACGCGGACGAGGATGATGAGGAAACAGACGAGTCCGAGGACTCGCTGACCTATTCCAACGGTGTGATCGAGAAGATCGTTGCCATGGCCACCCGCGAGGTTCCGCACGTTCTGGGCATGAAGGGTAACCTCATGCACTTTGTGCAGGAGCAGTTTGGTGCCGAGAATCTGACCAAGGGCGTGACGGTCGAGGTCACCGATGACAATCGCGTGGTCGTCAACATCTCCGTCATTATCGAGTACGGCGCCTATGCGCCCGCGATCTTCGACGATGTCAAGGCACGTGTCACCGAGCGCCTTGCCGCGATGACCGGCCTTGAGGTGGCGGGCGTCAACCTGCGCATCGAGGACGTCATCACCCCCGAGGAGTACGAGCACCGCACCAGCCAGCACGAATAACCTTCCAAAAAGGGACAGGTTTGTTTTGGCAGGTTTTATCTGCGAAAACATTAAACGGCCGACCGCGCAAGCAAAAGCGTGGCCGGCCGTTATTTGTATGCCCCCCCCGATGTAGGCATACCGCTCGTCTAACTAGGGGTTGCAATCGTCGCGTTCCGCGTTACCCTAATGGGCGCATTGTTTCCAAATTGTTAACGAGGGGTTGCCGTAATGGCTGACGAGCACGAAACAGAAAGCAAGGCATGGGCGATTGAGGCCGCCGCGGCAGAGGCGGCATCGCGTGCTGCCGAAGAGGTGCATCGTCCTCCCGTAGTGCCGATGGAGCGCGTGGTTGATCGCACCGATATCGAGCGCGGCGAGCGTGCCGGCCAAAAGCGCAGCCAGGAGCCAGGCTTCCCGCGCTTTTTTGCCGAGCTCAATCTGGGTCTGATTCTTACGGCCTTTGCCATCGTTGCGTTTAAAACCCCTAATCACTTTGCTTTTGGCGGCACCTCGGGCATGTCGGTCATTCTGTCCACGCTGTTCCCGACCCTGCCCGTCGGCGTCTTTATGTGGATTATTAACGCGGTTCTCGTCGTTTTGGGCTTTTTCTTTTTGGAGCGCAAGGCAATCCTGTGGAGCGTCTTCGCCTCGTTTGCGTTGTCCGCCTATGTTTCGCTGTTTGAGCTCTTTATTCCGACCGATGTCTCTCTGACGGGTGATATGTGGCTCGACCTGTGCTTTGCCGTCATCTTGCCGGCGCTCGGCAGCGCCATTGTCTTTGATATTGGCGCCTCGACGGGCGGCACGGACATTCTCGCTATGATCCTCAAACGCCGCACCACGCTCGAGATTGGTCGCGCCCTGCTGTTGGTCGATATCGGCATCGTGACCATCGCGGCCTTTTTGTATGGCCCGCGTGTCGGTCTGTATTGCGTGCTCGGCCTGTTTGCCAAGACGCTTGTGGTCGACAAGGCCATCGAGAGCATCCATCTTCGTAAGGTCTGCACGGTCATTTGTTCCGAGCCCCTTAAGGTCGAGGAGTTTATCGTCAAGCATCTCAACCGCACGGCGACCATCAGCCGCGGCTACGGTGCCTTCTCGGGCAAGTGCGTGACGGTGATCATGAGCGTGCTGAGCCGCCGCGAGGCCGTGCAACTGCGCCGCTATGCGCGCGAGGTCGATCCGGGTGCCTTTATCACGATCGTCGACAGTTCCGAGATCGTCGGCAAGGGTTTTCGCGGAACGAACTAGCACAGACGTATTCAACGAACCGCCTGCTGGCGCCGTGTATCTTGCAAATCGGTCATCTTTGAGTATTTGACCCCACATTGGGCAATAATGATGCTAAAGACATCGTTTGCGATCCAAGTGATTTGTTCAAGATACGAAGGGATGATTCTATGTTCTGCTCGCAGTGTGGCGCCCCCATGGGCGATAACGACAAGTTCTGCGGCGTGTGTGGTGCTCCCAATGCCGGTGCCGCTGGCCCCGCTCCCCAGGGACAGCCTCAGCCCCAGCAGTTTGTTCCGCAGCCGCCCGTGGCGAATGCGCCAAAGGGCTGTGTGGCTCAGGCGTTCCAAGATATGACCAAGACTCCGGGCGTGCTTCAGCGTGTATGCCAAATCGCGTTTTTGCCGGCGCTGATTTGCGTTGTGTCGGTGCTCGTGTTGTTTATTCCCGTTATTGGCGGCATTGCGGCTGCCATTGGCTTTTTGGCAGCTTGCATTGCGAGCGTGTGCGGTTCCGGCTTTGGTATCGAGTGGGGTCGTGATCTTTCGCTCAAGGTCGATGACGGCATGGATCGTCCGTTGATGCGTTCCACATCGTTTGGCCTTGGAGTCTTTTCGAGCGTTATTTCGGTCGTGCTCGAGGTTATCGCTGCCATTCCCGTTATCGGTGTAGTGCTTTCGCTGGTGGAGGGCGTGGCGCTTGGTGCCGCAGGCTCGTACTCCTACTATGGCTCCTATGCGCTCGAGGCTGCGCTGTTCGGTTCGCTCGGCCTGCTTGTCCTGGCGCTGATTGCCTCGGCGATTCTGGGTGTCTTCTTTAAGATGTTCGCCGACATCGCCGTGATGCACTTTGCGGTGACCGGTCGCGTCGAGAGCGCGTTTTCGCTCGATAAGGTCTGGGCGGCCTTTAAGCACAACAAGACCAAGCTGTTCTGTGCTTCGTTCCTTCCCGAGTTTTTGACGGGCCTGGTTGCCAACGTTGTCACATGGATCTTGACGGTCGTCTTTGGCGCCATTGCCTCTGTCGGTATGTATAGCTACTACTATCGTCCTACGGGTATTGAGGCAATCGTTACCGGCGGTGGCGTCACGCTCGCGCTGTTCTTGGTGCTGGTCGCTTTCTTCACCGTATTTCTTACGGTCTTTGGCAAGATGCTCAAGCACCGTGCCGTTGGCTATTGGGCCGCACGCTATGCAAGCGAGTGGGCCGATGAGGATAAGGACGACGTCCTGACTTTTGTGTTGCCTTTCGAGAAGAAGTCCGCTGCTTCGGGTTACAGTGCTCCGGATGCTTCGCCGGCACCTGCACCCGCTCCCGCGACCGAGCCTGAGCCGGTGCCCGAGCCTGAACTGGTGCCCGAGTCTGAGACGGCATCTGAGCCCGAGCCTGCGCCTGAGCCTGAGCCGGCACCTGCACCTGAGTCGGCGTCCGAGCCAAGCTCCGACGAGGAACCTCAGGACGAGTAGCCATGCCGTCTGCCATTTGGGGACGGGGTAGAAATAGTAGAAATAGCGCTTGAAGAATGAGCGGGGGCGGACGTGTCGAAACGTCCGCCCCCGCTTTGACATCGCGATGTGGCTATGACTGCGAGATGCCAGCGAATCGATTACTCGTCGTGCTTCTCCTCACGGCGTGCAGCAGCGCGTGCGTCGTGGATGCCCTTGATCGCGGCATGGCGAGCCGTTCGGGCATCATGGATGGCGTCGCGAGCCTCGGCGGTCGTCGCTTTGGCAGAGCGCAACTTGGCGGCCAGATCGGGGTTGGTTTCGGCGACCGCGGTAATCGCGGGGCCGTCGAGCTCCTCTTGCGTGGGCTCGGCCAAAAAGTCGATAGCATACTGGGCGGCCACCATGGAGCCCTTGGCCAGCACGGTCTCGTCGATCTTGTAGAAGCAGGAATGTTGGGCGTACGTGGCGCCAATCTTGGGGTTGCGCGTACCTACAAAGGCGAGCACGCCCGGTACGCGACGCAGGTACTCCGAAAAATCCTCGCCCGAAAGCGTGCCGCGATAATGGCCTTGGCCGGTGGGGCCCAGGCACTTGATTACAGCCTGACGGCAGCGCTCGCTCGAGGCGGCGTCGTTTTCGACCTTGTAGTTGGCGATGGTGTAGTCGGTGAGCTCTGCCTCGGCGCCCAGGGCTGCCGCGGTATGCTCCACGATGCGGCGCATGAGCTCCGGCATTTCCTCGTGGGTCGAATCGCCGTAGGTGCGCACTGTGCCGGCGAGGTAGGCCGTGCCGGCGATAACGTTGCGCGCGGTTCCGCCATGCAGCTCGCCGACGGTGATGACGGCCGGCTCGTATGGGCTGATTTCGCGCGAAACGATGGTCTGCAGGGCATTGACAATCTCGGCGGCAACCATAACGGCGTCGTGGCCGCGCTGGGGCATGGCGCCGTGGCACGAGGTGCCGCGGACGTCGATGCGGAACCAGTCGGTATTGGCCATGCGCGGTCCGGGCTCGCAGCTCACGGTGCCGGCATCGACCTCACTCCAGATGTGCGCGGCGTAGGCGCCATCGACGCCGTCGAGCACACCCGTGCCGATCATGAGCTTGGCGCCCTGGCCGTTTTCCTCGCTGGGCTGGAAGACGATGCGGACTTCGCCGTGGATGTCGTCGGTCATATGGCGCAGGATTTGCAGCGTGCCGAGCATCATGGCGATATGGCAGTCGTGGCCGCAGGCGTGCATGCAGCCCTCGTTGACGCTGGCGAACTCCTCGCCGGTCTGTTCGGTGACGGGCAGGGCGTCGATGTCGGCGCGCAGCAGGATGCGGCGGCGTGGCGTGCCGTCCTCGCGATAGGCATCCGGCGCGGTACCGCGAAGCGTTGCCACCAAGCCGGTCTTGAGCGGACGCTCGTAGGGGATATTCATGGCGTCGAGCTGGTTGGCGATGTCGGAGGTCGTGCGCTCCTCGGCAAGGCTCAGCTCCGGGTGCTTATGGAAGTGCCGGCGCTGCTTGATGATATATGGTTCAAATTCGGTAGCGATATCTTTGATGGCTGCGGTGACGTCGTCTGCTGCGCGAACCTCGGTTGCCGCCATAATCTGCTGTGCCTTGGTCTTCGTCATGGTCGATTTGCTCCTTGCTGGGTTGATCGCAAAATCGTACAGGCTCTCTCCAGTATGCCACCTGCCGCTAGGGCTGGTAAAGTTGCCGTTTGCCGCTTGGGGTTTTGTTACAAGGGCGGGGGAGTACACTCGGGGGTGTTGAATTTCCTGCCAGAGATGGGGATGCCCATGCAACATATCGATCGGATTATCCGCTCCAAGAACGTTTTTACCGCCCAAGACGGCATCGATACCGCCCGCGAGCTGGCGATTGCCATCGCAGGCGACCGTATCGTCGCAGTCGGTGCGCCCGATGACGTGATTGCCGCCGCTCCTGCCGCCACGTCGGTTATCGACTACGGCGAGCAGTTTGTCTGCCCCGGTTTCCATGACGCTCATCTGCACTTCTTCCATACCTCGGTCGGTTCCTCGCCGTACATGCTCATGGATATGGGCACGTCCGAGGCGGCGCTGGTGCAACATGCGCTCGAGTTTTCCAAGGACCTGCCCGATGACGCTTGGGTTGTGACGCAGGGCTGGCGCGACTACCGTTGGGACCCGCCCGAGCATCCTACCAAGGCGTCGCTCGATGCGGCATTCCCCGATCGTCCCTGCGCTATGTATTCGGGCGACGGGCACACGCTTTGGCTCAACAGCCGCGCACTCGAGGCGCTCGGCGTCACGCGCGACAGCGAGCCGCCGGCGGGCGGCAGCTACGACAAAGATGCAAATGGCGAGCTCACGGGCATTGCTCACGAGGCAGCTGCTATGCAGCTGCTGCCGCGCTGTCTTGAGTGGCTGGGCGAGGACCGCATCGCGAGCGCTTACGCCGACCAGATGAAGCGTATGGCCGAGCAAGGCATCACCTCAATCTGCGATATGTCGCTCATGCCCATGCCGGGCTGCGATTTTATCCGCGACGATGTCTATGACAAGCTGCAGACGGCCGGCAAGCTGGGCATCCGAGCCCATCTGTTCCCCACGCTGCTGGATGACCAGTCGCGTCTAGAAGAGCTCCAGGTACGTTACGCGAACAACGCGCTGCTTTCGGCGCCGGGCTTTAAGCAGTTCTTCGATGGCGTGTCGAGCGAACACACGGCGTATCTCACCGAGCCCTATACCAATCCGCGCTTCCCGGGCGACCAGGGCCGTCTGACA
>CABULX010000074.1 GCA_902492545.1 uncultured Collinsella sp.
CCAGGTGCAGACGGCCGGTGGGGCGGTCGCCGGTGAGCATGGTGAACTTCTCGGGGTGCTGCGGCAGGTCGGCGCGGATCTGGTTGCTGCGCTCGAGGCTGACCTCATAGCTGAGCTCGTTGGGCATGCTGTCTCCTTTTGGGTTGAGTGCCTGGCCGGCATTGTCGGTCTTGGTTGAAGATGAAGCTACCAGAGAAACGGCGTCTCTTGCCGGAATCAACGATGGTTTTCGCCGTGTCGTCCCGCAGGGCCGTTTCCCTTCTTGGGAAGGAGCCCCTCGATATGCTCGAGCCGCTCCTCATGGGCCACGTGTGCCGCGCGCTCCTCGGCGGCGAAAGCGGGGTCTTCGGGCGTGACGGTCTCATCTCGCTGTCGACTCCGGTACCACCGCGACGGCGCTCCTGAGCCTGCTCGTCGACAAGCCGGTGACTATCTACACCACCAACGGCTATGCATGTCGGTTTACGGGCGAGCTTGCTGCTAAGGTGGTGGTAATTGGCGGCGACTTCAACCCCGTTACCTGCTCGCTCACCGGTCCTATGGTTGAGAGCGCGCTGCGCGAGCTGTACTTTGACCGGGCGTTTATAGGTGTCAACGCGGTGGACGAGGACCGCGGTATCATGACGCCAGGTTATCCCGAGGCTATCAAAAAACGTATCGTGATGCAGAATTCCCAGGCGAGTTACGTACTCGCCGATAGCTCCAAGTTCCACGTGTTTTCAAATGTAAAGGTGTGCGACCTGGAGGGCTTTACTGTTATTTCCGACAGGCGCGACTCCAAAATCGGCGAACGCGTCAAAATGATCACGGCCTAGGACACTGGGGCATCGCATCTTGTCCTCAAGCCGTTGCCCACGTAACGAAGCGTGGGGCAAACGTGCGCCCCATTCCTGATTTGGGGACTAGCTTAGTTCGTCGGCTATTTGGTGCTCGTAGAAGGCTTCTACTACGGCGTTAAAGTCGCGGGCGAAGTCTTCCATGGTTCCACGCCAGGTGGCTCGGCCGGGCTTTCCTTGGCCCACATAGGCGGTTTGAATGCCGCAGGCGGGGCTGGGGAAATCGCGCTTGGGATCGTTGCCCACCATAAGGACCTCGTGCGGCTCGAGCCCCATGACCTGCAGCTGCTCTAGATAATATGTGGCATCGGGCTTGCAGCGCGTGGCGTTGCCCATGTGCGTTACGAGCTCGAAGGGCGCGTCTGTCAGCTCGCCCCAGCCCATGCGGCACTCGATGGCCCCTTGGGGAAAGCTGGGGTTGGTGAAGAGCGCGCAGCGCAGCCCCGCGTCCTGTACGGCTTGAAGCGCGGCGTGCGCACCCGGCACGGCTTTTGCGTTGATCATGTCATCGTTCTTGTACGGCAGAACTTCGTGATCGTAGTAGGTAAACGCCTCGTAGATAAGTGGGTCCGAGAGGCAAATGCCGCACCGGCGCTCGACCTCGGTCTGGTAAAACTCAAGATTGGTGCGATTGTCCGTGCTGCTGCGGCGATTGGCGTTGAGGTCGACCAGGATGGTGCCGAGGCGCGCCATCGTGCCCCCGCGGCTGCGACGTCCGATATCCGCGAGCATCGACGAGACATCCTTAAAATAGCGAAGGATGAACGCGTTGAGGTTGATGCTAAGAAGCGTCTCGTCCATATCGAAAACGACTGCTTTGAGCACGCGGGCACCTTTCTCGAAAAATCGTTCCAGAATCGTATGTCTGGGATACTTTACCCCAAAGCAGTGTGCCTAGCTGCTCATCGTCAACTCGTGGAGACAGTCGTTCACAAGATTGCGAAAAAGTCTCCATACGAGTAAAAAATCGCAGTTCACGCTTGAAATCGAAGCGATTTCCCCGTAATCTATACGGACGTGATTGCATAAGCGTCACATCAGTATCTGTCGGCTCCCGAGTGTTCCTAAACGTTGTGTGCTTGTCGCACCCATCTGTAGGTCCTAGCAATCGGGGCCCCGTAGTTCGAAAGGGGTCCACCTTTGAGTGAGATTCAGAACTCGTCCATTTTCTCTCTTGACGATGTCAACGAGGAGGAGATGAACAACCTCATCGACGGTACGATTACCGACTTTGATGAGGGCGATCTCGTTAACGGCACTGTCGTTAAGATCGAGCATGACGAGGTGCTCGTTGACATCGGATTCAAGTCCGAGGGCGTTATCCCGGTCCGCGAGCTGTCCATCCGCAAGGACGCTAACCCTGCAGACATCGTTGCACTCGGTGATCCCATCGAGGCCCTGGTTCTCCAGAAGGAGGACAAGGACGGTCGTCTGGTCCTGTCCAAGAAGCGTGCCGAGTACGAGCGTGCTTGGAACCGCATCGAGGAGAAGTTCAACTCCGGCGAGAACGTCGAGGGCGAGGTTATCGAGGTTGTCAAGGGCGGCCTGATCCTCGACATCGGCCTGCGCGGCTTCCTGCCCGCTTCCCTCGTCGACCTCCGTCGCGTCAAGGACCTCACCTCCTACATGGGCACCCGCATCGAGGCCCGCGTCATCGAGATGGACCGCAACCGCAACAACGTCGTCCTCTCCCGTCGCGTCGTGCTCGAGGAGTCCCGTAAGGCCGAGCGCTCCGAGATCCTGTCCAAGCTCAAGTCTGGCATGCGTCTCCAGGGCACCGTTTCCTCCATCGTCGACTTCGGCGCCTTCGTCGACCTCGGCGGTATCGACGGCCTCATCCACATCTCCGAGCTCTCCTGGAACCACGTCAACCATCCTTCCGAGGTTGTCAAGGTCGGCCAGGAGGTCGAGGTCGAGGTTCTCGACGTCGATCTCAACCGCGAGCGCATCTCCCTGGGTCTCAAGCAGACCACCGAGGATCCGTGGCGCGCACTGGTCAAGAAGTACCCCGTCGGCGCTATCGTCGAGGGCACGGTGACCAAGCTTGTCCCGTTTGGCGCTTTCGTCGACCTGGGCGAGGGCATCGAGGGCCTGGTGCACATCTCCGAGATGGCCAACAAGCACGTCGATCAGCCTTCTCAGGTCACCCACGTGGGCGACAAGGTTCAGGTCAAGGTCATGGAGATCGACCTCGACCGTCGTCGTATCTCCCTGTCCATGAAGTCCGCTGCTGAGACTTTGGGCGTCGAGATCGAGGTTACCCCGCTGCCTTCCGAGAAGAAGGACGAGGAGACCGACGCCGAGTAAATCGGTTTGACGATCACTTGTTTTAAGGGATCCGTCCGCAATGGACAGGTCCCTTTTTGCATTTGCTGCTAAGGTGCGCGATGCTGCCCGGGCGCAATGCTGTCCGGGCTGTCCACAGGCTATTGGTTTGTCGGTGCATGAAAAATGCCGACATCCCGCCTCGGGGAGGAGGCGGGAACACACCGAGTAGACGGAGGGGTGCGGAGCGCGGTCGTGTCTCGACTGACGACGTTGCCCATCGACGACTCTATTGTATTGCATAGCGTGGTTCTTGGTTTATCGTGTCGAACGCTTGTGTTGTGCCAATGCCTGCGGCAGCGGTGTGCTACACTCTTTCACTGCTGAGTGGGCCAGACGGTCGCGCGATGTGCTGCTTGCAGCACGCGTGAGGAAAGTCCGGGCTCCAGAGGGCGGGATGCCGGCTAACGGCCGGGCGGAGTGATCCGACGGAAAGCGCCGCAGAAAAGAAGACTCCCACCTGCGCCGCAAGGCGTAAAGGGAAAAGCTGAAACGGTGGTGTAAGAGACCACCAGCGTCGTGGCAACACGGCGGCTTGGCAAGCCCCATCCGGAGCAAGCGCGAATAGGAACGCTATGGGCCGGCCCGGTCCGCGTTCGGGTAGCGTGCGTGGAGCTGCACAGTAACGTGCAGACAAGATAAATGACCGTTCACGACAGAACCCGGCTTACAGGCCCACTCAGCAACTATGTTGACGCTGCGAACCCGTCAGCGCGGCAATCTGCCTTTTAAGCCTTCGGGCATGACCATAAGGTCAATGCCCTCGTCTTTCAAGGCACCTTGCTCGCGCTGACGGGTTCTCGCCTTCGACGGCGTCAGCTGGCCGATTTGGCGCTCATTCGTCGGTCGCCGCCATAAGGCGTGCTCCCTCCTTTTTCGGGCCAAATCGACTCAGCTGACGCCGTCTCGCTGTTTTTGCCTGGTCATCGGCAGCCTCATTTCTGTTGCAATCTCGTTTTTCAAGGCACCTTGCTCGCGCTGACGGGTTCTCGCTGTTGGTGACGGCATCATTGGCGTTTCCGCTCTTGTTGGCGAGGGCAACGGTGCTGTCTTTGCCGTATTATTGAGGCTGTTTGTTGCTTTGCTTGTGTTTGAGGGGCTTTGTTGGACAGCTATTTTACTCTGCAATCGAATATTGAGGCTTCGGGCGAGTTTGTGGACCGCAAGAGCCGGTTTATTGCCCAGCTGGTCCATATTGAGTCCGAGGATGAGGCGAATGCCTTTATCGAGATGGTTCGCAAACGTCATTACGACGCTCGACATAATGTGCCCGCGTGGATTTTGGTCGATGGACGCGAGCGCCAGAGCGATGACGGTGAGCCGAGCCGCACGAGCGGTATGCCGACGCTCGAGGTGCTGCGCGGCGCGGGGCTCAAAAATGTTTGCTGCGTGGTGACGCGCTATTTCGGCGGTACGCTGTTGGGGCCTGGTGGCTTGGTGCGCGCCTATACCGCGGCGACGCAGGCGGCGGTGGCCTCGGCTCGGGAGTCCGGGCAGATCGTTGAGATGACGAGTGTTGTGCCTGTTGACGTGCTTGTGGCCTATCCGCAGTATGAGCAGGTGCTTCGTTTGGCGCAGGATTTGGGTGCCAAGGTTTTGGATACCGATTACGCGGATGCCGTGACACTTCACTTGGTGTTTAAGGCGGGGGAGCAGGAGCCATTTTGCGCCAAGATGCGCGAGCTTATGGCGGGACGCGAGGAGATCGAGGTCGGCGCTCCCGAATTTGCCGAGTTCTAATGGCGACGGCCGGCGTGCTTTTGGATGGATCCCAAGCGCGCCGGCCGTCGTTTTCTGTTGCTGCCGTTTACTCGGCGAGCTGCTTTAGCACATCGCAGGCGATCTCGACGGCATCGTCGATGCAACCGGGGCAGCTGCGGAGCGGACCCTTATCCGATCCGATGCCCTTGAGCGTGCCGCAGACGGTCGTCGTGTTCTTCTCGCCAAAACGCTTGGCGATTTCGCGCGACAGCTTGTAGGTCTGGCCCTTGGTCTTGGGGTTTTCCATGCCGTCGCTCATTACAAAACCCATGATGGCCACGGCGCCCGAGATGGCGCCGCAGGTTTCGGTCATGCCGCCCATGCCGGCGCCAAAGCCCTCGGTGAGGGTAAAGGCGACCTGGGGGTCGAGTCCGACGGCAGGTGCGAGCGTGCAGGCGACGGCCTGGGCGCAGTTGAAGCCA
Source organism: uncultured Collinsella sp. (assembly GCA_902492545.1). GTDB lineage: Bacteria > Actinomycetota > Coriobacteriia > Coriobacteriales > Coriobacteriaceae > Collinsella. The sequence continues at coordinate 5,345 of CABULX010000074.1, forward strand.
CGGGCATGGTATTCGGCAGCTTGAGCCTGACAGGCGGTGATGTCGAGCTGGGCCGTATCGATTTGCTTCATCGTTGTCTCCTTAGTCACGGTGTACCCGCCTATGGTACCCGTGACGGTGCGTGTAATCATCGAGAGCTTCATGGATGCCTCATTTTTATCTATCGAGCAAATGCCCAAGGCTTGAGATAAATACCCATGATCAATTTGTCCCATAACCTACCTTTGGGATGGGTTGAGAGGGGTGCGGGGTAGCGGTATCGTGAACCGAATAAAACGTAACCCAGGCAAGGGAGCTAGATATGAGCGAGCAGACCATCGGTACGACATGTGTTCAGGGCGGCTATCGCCCGGGCGATGCAGAGCCGCGTCAGGTGCCCATCTACCAGTCCACCACGTGGAAGTACGACACGTCGGAGCACATGGGCAAGCTGTTTGACCTAGAGGAGTCGGGCTACTTCTACAGCCGTCTGCAGAATCCCACGTGCGATCTGGTTGCTGCCAAGATCTGTGAGATGGAGGGCGGTACCGCTGCGATGCTCACGAGCTCGGGCATGGCTGCGAACTTCCTTGCGATCTTTAACGTTGCCGGTGCTGGCGATCACGTGGTCGCGAGCTCCGCCATCTACGGCGGTACCTACAACCTGCTGGCTCACACCATGGGTCGTATGGGCTTGACCTGCACGTTCGTTGCCCCCGACTGCACCGACGAGGAGCTCGAGGCAGCCTTCCAGCCCAACACCAAGCTTGTCTTTGGCGAGACGATCGCCAACCCCGCCCTTGCCGTGCTCGATATTGAGCGCTTTGCCAAGGCCGCGCACGACCACGGCGTACCGCTGATGGTCGACAACACCTTCCCGACGCCCGTGATGTGCCGTCCCTTTGAATGGGGCGCCGACATCGTCACGCACTCCACCACTAAGTACATGGATGGCCATGCGGCCTACCTGGGTGGCGTGATCGTCGACCACGGCCAGTTTGACTGGATGGCCCATGCGGACAAGTTCCCGGGTCTCACCACGCCCGACGAGAGCTACCACGGCGTGACCTATGCCGAGAAGTTCGGTCGCGAGGGCGCCTTTATTACCAAGGCTACTGCGCAGCTTATGCGCGACCTCGGCCCCATGCAGAACCCGCAGGCGGCGTTCTTCCTGAACAGCTCGCTCGAGAGCCTGCACGTGCGCATGCCGCGCCATTGTGAGAATGGTCTGGCGGTCGCCAAGTTCCTGCAGAGCCACCCCAAGGTACGCTTCGTGAGCTATCCGGGCCTGGAGGGCGACAAGTACTATGACATCGCTCAGAAGTACATGCCCAACGGTACTTGCGGCGTCGTGAGCTTTGGCTTTAACGGTGGTCGCGCGGCGGCCGAGACCTTTATGAAGAGCCTTAAGCTCGCCCAGATCGCCACGCATGTGGCCGACGCCCGCACCTGCTGCTTGCATCCGGCAAACGCCACCCATCGCCAAATGAACGATGAGGAGCTCATCGCCTGCGGCATCTCTGCCGACATGGTACGCCTGTCGTGCGGTCTCGAGGACACGGCCGATCTGATTGCCGACCTTGAGCAGGCGCTCGAGCAGTGCTAGGCTAGCGTTCGCACGAGGCGCCGATGCTGGCAGAAAGCTTCGACGACCTTTCGTTCCGATTCCGTAGGCGGGACCCCAATCGCGACTGTTTGCAGGCGATCGGGGTCCCGTTTTTGCGTTGCGCCACTCGAAAGGATGGATATGGAGAAAACCGCAGAGCAGCTGCGCCGCGAGCAGATTGCCCTTGAGGGCGACACCCATGGCAAGAACAAGTGGGCGATTCTGTTTACCGTGCTCATCATGACGTTTATGGTGTGCCTGGATTCGACCGTCGTGACCGTGGCGTTGCCCGTGATGCAAAAGGAACTGGGCGTGGGCCTCGATCGCATTCAGCTGGTGAGTTCGGTGTACCTGCTTGCGACATGCGTGGCTATGCTGCCGTTTGGCCGCCTGGGCGACGTGCGCGGCAAGGTGAATGTGTTCCAGCTGGGCGTCATCGTCTTTACGGTTGGCTCGCTGCTTTGTGGCCTTTCGGCCTCGCTCGAGGTTCTTATTCTGGCACGTATTGTTCAGGGCGTCGGTTGCGCGGCGGCCATGGCCAACAACATGGGTATCATCACCGAGTCGTTTCCGGCGCGCGAACGCGGTCGTGCTATGGGTATTCTCGCGACCTTCGTGGCCCTCGGCATGATGTGTGGCCCCGTGCTCGGTGGCATGCTGGTGGCAAGCTTTCCCTGGGAGAGCATCTTTCTCATTAACCTGCCCATTGGCGTCATCTCGTTTATCGTGGGGCTCTATACGCTGCCGCATGTTAAGCCGGAGGCCGGCGAGCGTCCCATGCCCCTTGCCGAGGCTGCTCACCGCTGTTTTGCAAATTCGGCCTTCACCATCAACCTTGCCTGCATGCTCATCGTGTTCGTTGGCATTGGCGCATCCGAGTTTATTCTGCCGTTCTATTTTCAGGACGCCCACGGCTTTGGTTCTGACATCTCTGGACTACTCTTTTTGGCGCTGCCGATGGTGAATGCCTTTATCGGCCCGCTTTCGGGTACGGTTTCGGACCGTGTCGGCTGCGAGGGCCCCACGGCAGTCGGCCTGGGCGTGTACGTATGCGGTCTTTTTGCGGTAAGCACGCTTGACGAGCACTCTTCTATCCCTGTGATCGTGTGCTGTGTCGCGTTTATGTCGTGCGGTACGTCGATTTTCCAGAGCCCCAACAACTCGCTGTACATGGGCTCGGCTCCGCGCGAGGCGCTCGGTTTTGCGGGCAGCCTGGGTAGCCTGGCGCGCTATGCGGGTATGGCAGCGGGCATTACGGCGGCGTCGAATATCCTATATGGGCAGATGAGCGTGGCGATGGGCGAGGCCGTGACCAGTTTTGTTGCAGGCCGTCCGGATGTGTTCCTGTTTGGCTTTCGCTCGGTGTTCTACGTGCTCATGGCTGTGGCCGCTGTGGGCTTTGCGCTTGCCATGGTGCGTTTGGTGAGGATGCGCGCCCGCCATTAGCTTGTGGTGGCAGGCTTGCCACGAATCGGGCCTATCTACTGGTCTTGCAGCTTTATGGTGCGATGTGGCTTGTGGGGCGGGCGGGGGTCGGTCCGTGGTAGACTATCGAACAACGTTTATTAATCGCGCGGTATCGTTGCCGCGAGAAGGGGTTGCGCCATGCAGGAGCTTGAGGATCGTATTCGCCATGACGGCATCGTAAAGGCCGGTAATGTCCTTAAGGTTGATGCCTTCCTCAACCACCAGTGCGACGTTGAGCTGTTCGACCACATGGGCGCCGAGTGGGCCCGTCTGTTCGAGGGTGTCGAGATCAACAAGATCCTGACGATCGAGGCTTCGGGCATTGGTATGGCCTGCATCGCAGCTCAGCATTTTGGCGGCGTGCCGGTGGTCTTTGCCAAGAAGGCACAGTCCATCAACCTAGACGGCGAGCAGTATGCCACGACCATCTACTCCTTTACCAAGCAGAAGGAGTACCCGGTCATCGTTGGCAAGCGCTTCCTGTCTGAGGGCGACAAGGTCCTGATCATCGACGACTTTTTGGCCAACGGCTGCGCGCTTGAGGGTCTTATCAAGATCTGCGAGGCTGCGGGTGCCGAGGTGTCCGGTATTGGCATTGCAGTGGAGAAGGGCTTCCAGGGCGGCGGCGATAAGCTCCGCGAGCGCGGCTTCCGCGTCGAGAGCTTGGCCCGTATCGCCGATATGGACTGCGAGACCGGCGAGATCACCTTCGCCTAAGCGCGCAACACAAGCGATTGGTATGCGATGTGACAAAGGGACTTTCCCTTTGTCACATTTTTTGTATGAGGGGAGGTGCTGATATGGACGAGAACACGATGGGATGGCGTGAGTATGCGCGCTATGCCGAGATGTCGGTCGAGGAGCTGGCGCACGATTGCGAGGTACAGGTGTTTCGCGCGACGGGTCCGGGTGGACAGGGCGTGAACACGACGGACTCAGCGGTGCGCATGAAGCATGGGCCCACGGGGATTGTCGTGACGGCGCGCGAGAGCCGTAGTCAGTTTCAGAATCGCAGCTGCTGTCTGCGTAAACTGAGGGCAGAGCTTGAGCGTCGTGGCCGTCCACCGCGCCGACGCGTAAAGACCAAGGTGCCTCAGCGCTCTCGCCAACGCAGGCTCAACGACAAGCACTTCAACGCCATTAAAAAGGCCAACCGTCGCAAGCCGGGTAGCGACGAATAGCCTCCTCATGAGTTGCGGTGAAATGGGGACTGTTTTGCGGCTTTAGCTGCATAAACAGTCCCCATTTCACCGCAACTTAGGGATGGCTAGTGGGTGGGGTGCCAGACGTGGAGAGCGCCGGCGAGGATGTCCACCTCGATGCGCGAGGCGACGATGGGCTCGCCGTCGGCCTGGATGGGGTAGTTGGGCTCCTCGAACGTGAGCTCGGCATGACGGCAGCGGCGCATGCGAACCGGCGGCAACTTGGTATGGTGGCCGTCCTTGGCCGAAAGGAACATGGGCAGGGCGACCGCACGGGGGACGGGGCCGCAGGCGTAGCAGACGTCGAGTATGCCGTCGCACAGGTCGGCGTTGGGACAGATGCGATAGCCAGAGCCATAGGTGGGCCCCAGCTGGATGGCCATGATAATCGCCCGCACGCGCTCGGCGGGCGCGCCGTCAAAGCTGACCGTCATGGGGTAGTTGCGATAGCGCAGGCCAAACTGCTCAAGTCCCGAGAGAGTGTAGAGCGGCGCGCCTGTCAAGCCCGTCTTTTTGCGCAGCTCGGTGGTGCCCAGGCCGATGGCGGCATCGATGCCGACCGAAAGCGTCTGGTCGTAATACTCAACGGCAGCCTCGCCGCTGCCGCCCGCAGGGCTCCACGAGCGAATGCGCCCGATGTCCTGACGCTGCAGCTCGCAGGTGAGCAGCGCGCCAAAATCTTTGCCGGAGAAATCGTCGATACCGAGCGTTTGGGCAAAATCGTTGCCGGAGCCTACGGGTAGGACGGCAAGGGCGGGACGGACCGCCTCATCCTGCGTCATGAGTCCATTGACGACCTCGTGGATCACGCCGTCGCCGCCGAGTGCGATAACCGTGCGGTAGCCCTGGGCCCGTGCGGCAAGTTCCTTGGCATGTCCCATGCGCTCGGTCAGCACCAGGTCAAACTGGGATGAGCGCGCGGTCATGTCCAAAAAGCGCTGAAGGCGCTCGGCAACTTCGCGCGCCGCACCAGACTGGGCGGCGGGGTTGGCGATGATGAGCGTGCGACCAAAATCAGTTGCGTGCATGGGGCGACTCCCGGCGTGTGACATGACGGTGCGGTCGCGCTCAGGTCGAATTGCCCCTGATTGTGGCTGCACGGCGAATACTTACGTC
>CABULX010000075.1 GCA_902492545.1 uncultured Collinsella sp.
CAAGCGACAGGGCCGGCGACCTTCTGGTGCACGGTATCCCATACGTTGCGCAGGTCGGCAGCCTCAAGGCCCTGGAGCTCAGCGACGACGAGCTTGTAGCCATTCAGCTCGACAGCGCCGTCGATGGCACTGGAGATCGCATCGGAGGAGCCACCGGTGAGCGCCTTCTTGAGCTTGTTGGAAGTCTCGCGCAGCTCGGCCTGCAGGTTCTCCACGCGGGCGGGAACCTCGTCCACGCGGCACTTGAGCGCAGCGGCAGCGGCGTCGACGAGCGCCAGACGGTCAGCCATGTAGTCGAGAGCGCCCTTAGAGGTCACGGCCTCAATGCGGCGGACGTTTGAGCCCGTGGAGGACTCGGAGATGATCTTGAACAGACCGATCTCGGCGGTGTTGGCGGCATGCGTACCACCGCAGAGCTCACGGGAGAACGGCTGGTCCTCGGCGCCAACGGAGACAACGCGGACGACGTCGCCATACTTCTCGCCAAACAGGGCAACGGCACCGGCGGCCTTGGCCTCGTCGATGCCCATGACGCGAGTCACGACCGGCTTGGAGGCGAAGATCTGCTGGTTGACCAGATCCTCGACAGCCTTGAGCTGCTCAGAGGACAGGGCCTCAAAGTGCGTGAAGTCAAAGCGCAGGTGCTCGGGCGTCACCAACGAGCCAGCCTGGGAGACATGCTCGCCCAGGACCTGCTTAAGGGCGGCGTCGAGAAGGTGCGTGGCGGTGTGGTTGCGGCGCAGGAAGCCACGGCGCTCAGCGTCGAGCGCGGCGGTCACGGTAGCACCGACGGTCAGCGTGCCATCGGTAACGTGGGCGACGTGGGCATACAGGCCGTTGTGGTTCTTGGTGTCGGCAACGGTCAGCACAACGCCCTCGGCGGAAAGCTTGCCGGCATCGCCCTGCTGGCCGCCCATCTCGGCGTAGAACGGGGTGCGGTCGAGCACAACCTCGACATCCTCGCCCGCGGCGGCGGACTCGAGGGACTCGCCGTTGCGTACGATGGCGAGAACCTTGGCGCCCTCGATCACGTCGTTGTCATAGCCGTCGAACTCAGTCGCGGCGACCTTGTCGGAAAGCTCGACCCACACGTCGTTGAAGCTGCCCCAGGCGTCGCCCTTGGCATTGGCGCGGGCGCGGGCCTTCTGGTCCTCCATGCAGGCAGTGAAGCCGTCCATGTCGACGTCGTGGCCAGCGGTGCCGGCGATCTCGACGGTCAGGTCGATGGGGAAACCAAAGGTGTCGTGCAGCTTAAAGGCAACATCGCCCGGAAGCACAGCACCCTCGGCAAGCGCTGCCAGGGCCTCGTCCAGGTAGACGCGGCCGTTGTCGAGCGTCGTGGAGAAGCGCTCCTCCTCGGAGGCGACGATACCCTTGACGAGCGCGACGTTCTTGAGCAGCTCGGGATAGGCCTCGCCCATCTGAGCGTTGACCTCGTCGATGAACTTAGTCAGGAAGGCGCCCTCGATGCCCAGAAGGCGACCGTGGAACACGGCACGGCGGAGCAGGCGACGAAGGACGTACTCGCGGCCCTCGTTACCGGGGAGGATGCCGTCGGAAATCATAAAGTCGACGGCACGGGAGTGATCGGCGATGATTCGCAGCGAGCGGCTGGCACCGGAGTAATCGTCGGCGTCATAGGTCTTACCACTGATCTCCTCGCCCAGCTTGATGAGATGCTGCATCAGGTCGCCGTCGTAATTGGCGGTCTTGTGCTGCATGATGGCGGCCATGCGCTCCAGACCCATGCCCGTATCGAGGTTACGGTGCGGCAGCTCCGGCATGGAGCCGTCCTCCTGGCGGTCGTACTGGGTAAACACGAGGTTCCAGAACTCAAGGAAGCGGTCGCAGTCGCAGCCGGGCTTGCAGTCGGGGCTACCGCAGCCGACTTCCTCGCCCATGTCAAAGTAGATCTCGGAGCACGGACCGCAGGGGCCGGTGGGGCCAGCAGCCCAGAAGTTATCGTCCTCGCCCAGGCGAGAGATGTGATCCTCGGCAACGCCCAGAGAGCGCCACACGTCGTGGGTCTCGTCATCCTCGGTAAAGACGGTAAAGTACAGGCGGTCGAGCGGCAGCTTGAACTCCTTGGTGATGAGCTCGAAGGCCCAGGCGCAAGCCTGCTGCTTGGAGACGCCGCCAAAGGAGAAGTCACCGAGCATCTCGAAGAAGGACAGGTGACGGCCGTCCTCGCCGATGCAATCGATGTCGTTGGTGCGGACGCACTTCTGGCAGGAGATAGCGCCGATCTCCTTCATGGTCTTCTTGCCCTGATAGTACTCCTTAAACTGGTTCATGCCAGCGTTAGCAAGCAGCAGCGAAGGATCGTCGGGTACAAGAGACGAAGAAGGATAGAGCTTAAGGCCGCGCTCCTCAAAGAAGTTGAGGAACTTAGAGCGAATCTCGGCCGTTGTCATTGACGGGTAGTCAGCACTCATAGAGGGAATCTCCTCGGTTTCACATCGAAACAGTTCAAACGTAACGATATTACCATCCCACCGCGCAAGTGCAAAAAAGAGGGCCGGCACAATGCCGGCCCTTCAGCGAAATTGCATGTTAGCGCGTATGAATATTAATCCGAATTACCCCGCTAGTTGTCATCATCGTCCAAGGAGCCGTCGATGCCGGTATTGGTATCGTCGTCCGAGTTGGAATCATCCTCTTTGGCAAAGGGGTTCTTGAAGAAGCCCGTGGAATCGGGTTGCAAACCCGAGAGCTTGATCCAGGGATTATCGAACTCGGGCTTAGGCATCGCCTGGGCCTCGGGCGCAGTCTCGTTACCGATGAGCTCGGACTCATAGATGAAGGTGTCGTCGCCGAGCGCGTCGTAGGCGGCGACCGGGTTGCCATCGGCATCGCGGTACGGCGTGCCCTTAAACACGGCACCGTCATAGGCCACAAGCTGGCGGCCGGTCTCATTCTCGAAGTAGTACACGAAGATACCCTTGAGGGCCGCACACAGCGGGATGGCAATAATCATACCGATGGGGCCCATGAGTGCTGAGCCAATAACGAGCGCCGTGAGGCTCATGATGGGATGCACCTGCACCGAGCTCTGCATGACCTTAGGCGAAATCACGTTATCGGTGACGTTTTGGGCCACCATCGTCACGATGAGCGTCCATAACGCCAACATGGGACTGAACATGAAACCGAGCACCGTGGCGATTGCTGCGCTCACCCAAGGACCGACGACCGGAACCAAATGCATGATGCCAGTGAAGATAGCCATGAGCGCCGCATACGGATGGCCGATGATCAGGAAGCCGATAAAGGCGAGGAAACCACCGCAGATGGACGTCACGACCATACCGCGCATGTAGCCGCCGACAGAGCGAGAAAGGATGGCGACCATAAAGCGGTACGAGGTCTCCTTCTCCTGACCGATGATGGTGCAAATCTCGTGGTGCATGCGAGGGTAGTCGCAGGCCATCCAGTAGGCAAGCACCAGACCAAGGAAGATCACGAACAACTGCGAGGCCGTATTGGTGATGAGCGGGAACACACCGCGGCCAAGCTCGGCAGCGATCTGAGACACATACTTCGATGCCACGGTAACCAGCGACGAAAGATTATCGTCCAAATACTCCTTGAGCGGCGTGTTATTGAGCGTCTTGGCATGCGAGATCATCTCATTGAGATCGCCACCCGCAACACGAAGCTGCTCGGGCAGGCGGCTCAGGACTTCCATGATCTGACCAAAGAGAATCGGCGACAAGATGCAAACGACACCGACGAGCACGGCAACAACAACAATAAGCGCGATAAGCGAACCGACGCCGCGATTCACACCATGGTGCTCGAGCCAGTTGGTGATCGGGGACATCACAAAAGCAATGATGGAGCCGACGGCAAGAAACTCGATAACCGGTGCCAGGATGCCCATAAGGTTAAAGATGACAGCAGCAATAACAATGCAGCCGACAACAGCCCAAATGCGCAGCGTCAGAATGCGGGTGTCGCGCAGCACGCGATCGGTTTGTTGGGGGTGCTCACTCATGAACGAATCATCACTCCGTCGGGGTCGATCTTGTCCTGAATCTTCTTAAGCGTGCGGCGCAGCAGACGCGAAACCTGCACCTGAGAAATACCCAGCTTCTTGGCGATCTCGATCTGGGTCATGCCCTTCACAAAGCGCAGCTCGATCACCTCGCGCTCGCGCGGCGAGAAATCACGGATGGCTTCCTCGATCACTAGGCGGTCATCGGTAAAGTCGAGCTCGTTGTCGTCGTCGGCGTAACGGTCGAGAATCGAGGGGGCATCGTCGGAATCGGACGCACCAGGAGCCTCAATGGGCACCGAGGTATAGGCCGAAGACGATTCCATGGCCTCCAGCACCTCATCGACAGTCACATCTAGATACTCAGCGATCTCCTCAACCTTGGGCGAACGCTGCAGCTCGTTGGTAAGTTTGTCAGTAGCCTGGTTGACCTTGGCCGAGAGCTCCTGCAGACGACGCGGTACGCGCACACTCCAGCCCTTGTCGCGAAAATGGCGTTTGATCTCGCCCAGGATAGTGGGTGTCGCAAACGTCGTGAACTCGAGTCCGCGCTCGGGATCAAAACGGTCGATAGCCTTGAGCAAGCCCAGATAGCCGACCTGCATGAGGTCGTCGAGCGGCTCGCCGCGATTCTTAAATTTGTTGGCAAGAAACCTTACCAGGTTCATATGGGACATGACGAGCTGCTCACGGGCGTCCGGATCACCGGTCTCCTTGTAACGACGAAACAGCTCGCGGGTTTTCTCCTTGTCCCAAGCGGTCTTGCCGCTCCGGGAACGTTCGGTCATATTAGATATCCGCCTTGAGGTCGAGGGAAAGCGTCAGGGGCGCCGTAGTCTTTTCGTAGGAGTCGCACACGCTCGCGAGGATGAGCTCGGCATACACCGCAGCCTGGTCGTCTTCATCGACCGTAGCCTGGTCGCCAAAGGTAATAGTCATGCCAACGTGGGTCTCATCGACATCGAATTTGATGGTGATGTCATCGCAGTCGACCGCGGTGCAACCAAAGATGAAAGCCTCCTCAGCAGCCATGCGGATGTCCTCGATGCGATCGACAGACATAGAGCACAGGGCACCAACGTTGGCTGCCGTCATGCGCACAAGGCGAGCGAGACGCGGGTCACCGGCAACGGTCAGCGTGATAGGGCAGGTTGCTTCGCTACTCATCGCAGGACTCCTCAGAGGTCTCGGCGGGCGTATAGGTGTAATACTGAGCCGGCTTGGATACAGACTTCTGACCATCATCGTCGCCCGCGGCGGCCTCGTCCTCGCCAATTAGGACGCGCTCGGTAGGCTGATCGGCCTCCGCAGCGGCAGCGGCGAGCTTGCGATCTGCGTCGGCTGCAGGAGCCTTCACCTTATTGAAGAGCTTCTGCACAGCACCGGCGGCAGAGTCGGTCACGCTCGACACAGCATTGCTGGCCTCGGCCATGCTGCCCGTAACCTCGGAAATGTCGCGAACCACGGCTTCGACCTCTACGAGATTGGAGGTAAGGGCATCGACCGCGGTCTTGCTCGACTTAAGCAGCGGCTCCATCTGGGCAAGCGCCGGCGTAAGCTCATCGACAGCGCCATCGAGCTTTGCCACCACAGGCTGAGCCTCGGCGATGGTGTTGTTGAGGTCGTTCACGGTCTTATCGAGCGAGTCGACAACATTGCGGGTCTTGCGCAGGGTAAGCGCGAGCTCAGCGATGGCCCACACGCCGGCAACGGCGAGCAGCAGCAGGGCGATTTGAATGGGACTCATACAAGCCTCCCGGAAGAATCGAAATACAGACGCTTTTCATGGTACCCCAAAGGAGACCGAACATGCCAAGAGCAGCAACGTGGGACAAAATTATCAGCAGCTACCTCGGTGCATTCCCGCTGCGGTCGCGTTCGCTTTGCTCTACGCGCCACTCTTCCCAGCCGCGCCCGGCAGGCTGCCAAAATGCACCGCGTTCCAAGCCTTCGGGCAAATAGCGCTGATCGACCCAGCCTTCGGGATAATCATGTGGATACTTATACACACCGTATTCATCGCTGCCCGGGCGATGGCGATCGCGCAGATAACTCGGCACCTCGCGAAGCCCACTAGAATGGATATCGGCCAGCGCCGCATCGATCGAAGCCTCACACGCGTTGGATTTTGGCGCCAAGCACACATAGAGTGCAGCCTGAGCCAGGTTAATGCGGCACTCGGGATAGCCAATGACCTCGGCAGACTTAAACGCGGCATGTGCCACCAAAAGCGCCTGCGGATCGGCGTTGCCGACGTCCTCAGAAGCATGAATCATAATGCGACGGGCGATAAACTTAGGATCCTCCCCCGCATCGATCATTCGGGCAAGCCAATAGACGGTGGCATCTGGATCGCTGCCACGCATGGACTTGATAAACGCACTGATAACGTCGTAGTGCATGTCGCCGTTTTTGTCATACGTAAAGCCGCGACGCGGGTTGGCGATCTTCACGTCATCCACGGTGATGGGATAGCGCTCCCCCGCCGCCGGCGCTGGCGTTCCCTCGGTATCGGGACGCGTGACGGCAATCTCGCTCGCAAGCTCGAGCGTCGTGAGCGCCGAGCGAGCGTCACCCGCTGCCAGCGTGCAGATGGTCTTGACCGCATCCTCATCGGCCGAGAACTTACCGTTCAAGCCCTGCGGTGCCTCAAGTGCACGTTCAATAAGCGTGGCGATATCCTCATCCTTCAGATGCTCAAGCTCCACGACGCGCCCGCGCGACAACAGTGCCGAGTTGACCTCAAAGTACGGGTTCTCTGTCGTGGCGCCAATCATAATGACGGTACGGTTCTCAACCGCATGCAGCAGGGCATCCTGCTGCGACTTGGAGAAGCGGTGAATCTCGTCGATGAAAAGAATGGTGCGACGGTCGTACGTATTCAGACGCGTCTTGGCCTCGTCAATCACGCGGCGAAGATCCTTTACGGTGCCCGTCACGGCGCTGACTTCGACAAACTCGCTCTTGGTATGGTTGGCGATAATATGTGCCAGCGTCGTCTTGCCCGTACCGGCCGGCCCGTACAGAATCACACTCGACAGCACGTCGTGCTCAATCGCGGCACGCAACCATGAGCCCTTACCGACGGCCTTTTGCTGACCCACGTACTCATCGAGCGAATTGGGGCGCATGCGCACCGCAAGCGGCGCATTCTGAAAGGAACGCTCGCGCGTCGAAGCAGAAAAAAGGTCGTCCATAGCCATCCCGTGCATCAATCAAAAACGTTTTCCACTAACAGTATACCGAATATATACGAACTACCGTTCGTTAATATAGGTACGGTGCGGAAACTTCAACCCCGGGAACAACTTGCTCGTCAGCTCGCAGAAATAGCCGTCCGTCATGCTCGAAATGTAATCCACTACGGTCTGATCTTTATCGTCCTGCCAGGCATAGACGCGATCGTAGTAGGAAAGCTGCTGCTCAATGCGAGAAATATGGTGCTTAAAGATGTACGAGGACTCATCGCCTTCGTTTATATCCTGCAGGCAACGGTCATAAAGTTTATCGAAGGCCTCGCGCAGCTCCGCCTCGGAGTCGCCTTCGATGCCGCCCTTGCTATAGATCTTCTCGTAGTTCTCGCGCTTGGCACGGCGGATTTCCTCAAACAGGTCCTCGCTCATCTCGATGCGCGGCTTGCCATAGCTGTGCTCAACGATATCGATGGAGGCATGCGTAAGGATCCAGCTGTTGTAAGCCCCGCCCAGGCCATCGTCAAACGCGTCGGGCGCCAGCAGGCCCGCCGCAATGGCGTCTTGGCGATCGCGTCCAACATAGGCAAGGATATCCGAGATGCGAACCACGCAGCCTTCGAGCGTCATGGGACGCAGGTGCTCAATGGCGCCATAGCCCGTGGCAATGCAGTCCTCGACAGTTCGGTCGAACTGGTCAAAGGAGCCCATGTCCGAGAGCTCAAACTCGCGCTGCTCGTACTCGCCGTTATGGCACAACACGCCGTCGAGCGTCTGGAGCGACACATTGCGGCCATATAGGGCATCGAGCACACGGACCGACTGCACGTTATGGAAAAAGAAGCGGCCGGTACGCTCATGATAGATATCGTTGAGGAAGCGCTCGCCGGCATGGCCGAAAGGCGTGTGTCCCAAGTCGTGGCCCAGACCAATCGCCTCGATCAGATCGCAATTGAGCCCCAGAGCGCGCCCGATATCGCGAGCGATACGCGAGACCAGCTGCACGTGCAAACCGCGGCGCGACAGATCGTCATTGCTACGGAAGCTAAAGACCTGCGTTTTGCCTGCATAACGCGTGTACGCCGGAAGATGAAGAATCTTTTCGGTATCGCGCATAAACGCGGGACGCATAAGCGTGCCTTTGTCGGCAGCGCGATCAACACGACGGATGACCTGGTCGTCGTTGCAACGATACGGGTTGACATAGCCCGAAGCACGATCGGCGGCAATGCGCTCGACAAGTTCGGGCGGCAATGCCGAGGGAATACGGTCCATGCACGCCTTAATGACGGCCGTTTCTTGATTAGTTGTCATGGCATGCTCCTTAAGAAGGATGCGCAATCGGTTACAACGTGCAGCCCACGACCTCGATTATGGCAAAAATCGGCACCAAAAACGGGAGCAATGGCAGGGAGCGCGATTTTCTGATGAGGCAGGTGATGGCAAGCGCCAGGAGCGAGGCAGCAAATGCCACGATGCCACCCATAGGATCGAGCGTGCAAAGCGCGAAGAGCGCCTTGACATCTCCCATGCCAATGCCCGAGGTTTGGCGAAGACGACGCCAGAGGGACTCAGTCAGCACGAGAGCAAGATACACGATGACGGCAAGACCTGCGTGGTCAAGCGTTGTGTTAACACCCTTGTCGAGCCAAACGCCCGCAAAAGCCGCCACGGCACATGCGCCGGCAAGCTCATTGGGAAACCGTCGCTCTCGGGCATCAATGACCGCGCCGGCAAAGATGCAAATCCAAAACGGGATATAGAACATCGAAACTCCCTCAACTGAGCGATCAAATACAAAAACCACCACAAAGGTGCCTGTCCCCTTTGTGGTGGTTTTGGTGGTGGTTATTTGGCGCCTTGCATGACCTCGTCGAGGGTGACGTTTACGGCATGCTGGGTAGGAACCCAGTCGACCTTCAGGAACAGCGCGGCAACCGTGATGGGGATATAGCTGAACATAAAGATCGGGAAGGTAAACAGGTTGGTCACCAGGCGCCACTTTTGTGCGCAGTGAATATGCTTGTACTCAAAGATGGTCGTGAGCAGCGCCAGGATAAAGAAGGTCTGGTACATCATCGCAAAGGTCATAATGAGCGAAGCGGCACACGCCTGCATCTCAACTTCGGTAGCCAAGAAGCCGTGCGAAAGGCCGCCCACGATGAGGAACGTGGCATTGGCGAGCATCGAGATCAAAGACAGCAGCATGCCCGGGGCGATCGTCATGAACATGTCGTAAGCGGCAAAGCGGCGATAGCGGAACATCGACTTGACCAGATGCTTACCGTAGGTAAAGAACACCTGGTAAAAGCCCTTGGTCCAGCGCATACGCTGCTTCCAGGATGCCTTGAACGTCACGGGTTGCTCGTCAAAGAACTCCGCCGGCGCATAGCCAATGCGAATACCGTGAATAGCGCAGAACGTAGTGAACTGAATGTCCTCGGTCAGCGTGTGGAACTGCCAACCGTGCATGCCCTCGATAACGCTTGACGAGATAAGGTAACCCGAACCCGAAACAGCGCAGGACGTCTTGCAGATATTACGCGCGTTGTTGAGGAAGCGCGCCTCGCGTAGATACCACGTGGCATTAGCTGCCGAGATCCACGAGCTGCCGAAGTTCTTGGAATTGCGATAGCTCGTGACCACATGGAAGCCCTGGTCAAAGGCATCATTCATCTTGGAAACGTAATCGCGGGAGATAACGTTATCGGCATCGAAGATAAAGTAGCCCTCAAACGTGTCGGGATACTCGTTGAGAATGCGGTCGAAGCCAAAGTCCATGACCCAGCTCTTGCCCTTGCGGGCCAGGTCATTGCGCTCGTAAACAATGGCACCGGCCTCGCGCGCGAGCTGCGCCGTGTTGTCGGTGCAGGCATCGGCGACCACGAAAACCTCGATGAGCTCGGACGGATAATCCTGGTCCTTGATGGAGCGAACGAGGTTGGCGATCACGGCCTCCTCATTATGCGCCGCAATAAAAAAGGCATAGCGATGGAGTTTTTTGGCCTTGGGAGGCGCGACCTCGCCACGAAGAGCGCCAATGACAAAGAAGACCACCTGGTACAGAAAGCAGACCGTGAGCAGCGTGACGACAATCTGGTTGAAGATCACGATGGGTGTGTTGGTTTGTAAAAAGGCGAGCATGCAGGCTCCCAGCAACGCGTAACGTAAACAATCGTATATCTTACCGCAGGCTTACCGAGTTCAAGAAACCACCTAATACCGGCTAGGCTTCGAGAAGGCCAAGCTGCGGGACGATGTCGTCGCCGGCGGCGGTGCGGCCAATCGAGCGCGGGGCCAGGTCGTCAAGAACCGCAGCGAGATCCCACGGCAGCTCATCGCGGCACTCAATACGCTCCCCCGTCACGGGATGGTCGAATGCGACGCGCCAGGAATGAAGGAATTGCCTGGTCAGACCCTGATCGGCGCGTGCATCGCACTTGCCGTAGAGTGGATCGCCCACGCAGGCGTGGTTGATATGGCGCATATGCACACGAATCTGATGTGTGCGGCCCGTAAACAGA
>CABULX010000076.1 GCA_902492545.1 uncultured Collinsella sp.
GCGCGAGCCAGTTCCCGGTGGTGGCAGCGCGAGCGCTTTTGTGGGCGCGCTGGGTGCCTCGCTTTGTGGGATGGTTGCTCGTTATGGGGCGACTAATCCCGCGCTTGCCGATCGCGCGGACGACCTGACGCGTGCATTTGCCCAGGCAGACGAGTTGGCGCAGGAACTTGTGGACCTGGTCGCCGAGGACGTTCGTGCGTACGGCCAGGTGTCCACTGCGTACGGTATTCCGCGCGAGGACCCAGCTCGACCTGCGGCGATTCAGGACGCGTTGCACGTGGCGGCCATGCCGCCGTATCGGATCATGGATGCCTGCGGGCGCGCGCTGGCGCTGCTCGAGGACATGGCAGACAAAGGCTCGCGCCAGTTGCTGTCCGACGTGGCGTGCGGTGCCGTATTCTGCCGCGCTGCCATGCAGGGCGCGAGCCTGACGCTCTTTGCCAACACCACATCTATGAAAGATCGGGCGCGCGCCGAGGAACTCGAGGCGGCGTGCGATGAGTTGCTCGACACATGGTTGCCGCGCGCCGATGCGCTGGCGCGCCGCGCCGCCGATGCCGCGAGGAAGAGGGGGTAGCCATGGCAGAGCTGCTCAAGGGTGCTCCCGTTGCCCGTGCTTTGACCGAGGAGCTCGCCGCTCGCTGCACGGCTTTGCGCGAGCGCGGCGTTGTGCCGACGCTGGCCATCGTTCGCGTGGGCGAGCGCGAGGACGATCTATCCTACGAGCGCGGCGCCCTCAAGCGCTGCGAGAAGGTTGGCATCGAGGCTCGCCGCATTTTGCTTCCCGCCGATGTTTCGCAGGACGAGCTGCTGGCGGCTATTAAGGACATCAATGCTGACCCCGCTGTTCACGGCTGCCTGATGTTTCGCCCGCTTCCCGCTGGACTTGACGAGGATGCGGTTGCCGCGGCGCTCGATCCCGCCAAGGACGTCGACTCCATGACGCCGGCCTCGCTGCTTACCACGCTTTCGGGTCGTGGCGAGGGCTTTGCTCCCTGCACGGCCGAGGCCGTGTTGGCGTTGCTGGACCATTACGGTGTTGAGCTGGATGGGGCAAAGGTCGCGGTCGTCGGTCGGTCGCTGGTGATTGGTCGTCCCGTTGCCGCCATGCTTACGGCTTGCAATGCCACGGTGACGACGTGCCATACGCATACGCGCGACTTGGCTGCTGAGTGCCGTGCAGCTGATATTGTGGTTGCGGCCGTTGGACGCGCGCGCACGATTGGCGCGGATGCGGTTCGCGAGGGCCAGGCGATCATCGATGTTGGCATTAATTGGGACGAGGCCGCTGGCAAGCTGGTCGGCGATGTCGATTTTGATGCCGCGGAGCCGGTTGTTGGCGCAATCACCCCCGTGCCGGGTGGCGTGGGCGCCGTGACGACAGCAATTCTCGCCAAGCACGTGATCGAGGCGGCTGAGCGCGCGGTAAAATAGGCGTTTGGAGGCTGTTTAGGGGGTTGGTTAGATACCCCGTGGTCAAAAAATGCCAAATATGAGTACTGTTGCCAAGTTAGTCACATATGTTTGAGATCATTTTGGCTCTTTAGCGATAAGTAATATCGTTAAAGAGCCAATTTTATTGGACGTATGGGGAATTACTAGACTCAGTTTTTGGACAGGTGAGGATTCCCGGCGCCCGGAACAGTGCAATTTGCTGCCACTAAATTTGTGACAGTACTCATATTTGGCATTTTTTGACCACGGGGGCTGCCGAAGCCGTGGTTTCGCCCTTTTCGTGTCGAAGCGATACACTGTTATCGTTTGATTTCTTCGCTTAAGGAGGATGCGCATGCCGTGCACAACGATTTTGGTTGGTAAGAACGCGAGCTACGACGGGTCGACGCTTGTCGCCCGCAACGAGGACTCGTCCAACGGGGTGTTTGAGCCCAAGCGCATGCGCGTGGTGCATCCCGACGAGCAGCCGCGTGTCTACACGAGCGTTCTGAGCCACCTGACCGTTGAGCTGCCCGATAACCCCATGCGCTATACGAGCGTCCCCGATGTTGTCCCGGGCCACGGTATCTGGGCCGAGGCCGGTTTCAACGAGCTCAATGTTGGCATGTCCGCAACCGAGACGCTTACCACCAACGAGCGCGTCCGCGGCGCCGATCCGCTCGTGGACTACGTGCCCGCCAAGGGCAACGAGGGTGAGGACGGCTATGTGCCGGCGCAGCCCGGTGGCCTGGGCGAGGAGGACATGGTGACCCTGGTGCTGCCGTATGCCAAGTCCGCCCGCGACGGCGTGCGTATCTTGGGCGACCTGCTCGAGCGCTACGGCACTTACGAGAACAACGGCATCGCCTTTAGCGACGTGGACGAGATCTGGTGGCTCGAGACCATCGGCGGTCACCACTGGATCGCCAAGCGCGTGCCTGACGACGCCTATGTGACCATGCCCAACCAGCTGGGCATCGACAGCTTTGACCTGGATGACGCCGAGGGCGCCCAGGCCGACCATATGTGCTCCGCCGACCTGCGCGTCTGGATGGCCGAGTGGCATCTGGACCTGACGCTGGGCGTTGAGGGCGACGGCCCGGCTGCCGTCTTTAACCCGCGCGAGGCCTTTGGCTCGCACAGCGACAGCGACCATGTCTACAACACGCCGCGCGCCTGGTACATGCAGCGCTGCCTCAACCCCAGCGACGTGTGGGATGGCCCCGACGCCGACTACACGCCCGAGAGCGATGACATCCCCTGGAGCCGCGTGCCCGAGCGCAAGGTGACCATCGAGGACATCAAGTACGTGCTCTCGAGCCACTACCAGGGCACGGAGTACGACTGCTACGGCAGCAAGGGCACGCCCGCTACGCGTGGTGCCTATCGCCCCATCGGCATCAACCGCAACAGCCAGCTTGCCGTGTTGCAGCTGCGCCCCTATGCGCAGCCGGCCTACCGCGCCGTGCAGTGGATGGCCTTTGGTTCCAACTCGTTTAACGCGCTGGTTCCGCTGTACGCCAACGTCGAGACTATGCCCGAGTACTATGCCGACACGCAGGCTCGCGTGACGTCCGAAAACTTCTACTGGGCCAACCGCCTGATCGGCGCGCTGGCTGACGTCCGCTTCCATGAGTGCGGTCGCGCGGTCGAGGATTATCAGGAGAAGGTCGGCGGCATGGGCCACAAGCAGATTCACGACGTTGACGCTGTCGTAGCCGCGCTGCCCGAAGCCGAGGTGCCCGCCGAGCTCGCCCGCGCCAACGAGGAGTTTGCCGAGCGTGTGCGCGTAGAGACCGATGCCCTGCTGGGCAAGGTGCTCTACACCACGAGCTGCGCCATGAAGAACTCTTTCGCGATGAATGACAACGTGAGGTAGGGATTTCCCGTCGATCGAATAGCGCTAAAACGCTTTGTCGCTTTCGCTCAATCTTGGGTACAAGAACGCCAATGCAGTTGTTTGTGATTGGAGATAACCATGGTTATGAAACTCGATCAGCTTGTTAACGGCGCCATTAACGTGGGCTTTGGCGCTGCCGCCGTTGCTGTCGAAGGCGGCAAGAAGGTCCTCGACGACCTTAACACCAAGGGCGAGCAGGTCCGCAAGGACACCGCCACCCCCGATATCGCCCGCAGTGTGTCCGACATGTTCGAGCAGGCCGGCGGTACCATCTCCGATCTGACCGAGCGCTTGGGCATGCAGGGCGAGACCGCGGCCCAGCGCGTGCTTGACGAGCTCATCCTTGCCCGGGTCCGCGTCATGACCGCCCCCGAGCGCACGGCCTTCCTGGCCCATGTGCGCGACATCGTCGATTCGGTCGAGGACAACGTGACCTCGGTGCCCGTCGAGTCCGTTGAGCCCGACGATGCGAAGGATACCGAAGAGGCCGAGTAGCAGCGCAGATGGCAGATTCCACCACCGATTACAACAATCTAGATCCTTTGGGTGACGAGGCGGCGGTTGTCGATGAGGTCGATGCCGCCGTCTCGGGCGCTCGCAAAAAGCCGCGCGCTGTCGATATGGTGCCCGAAGAGCCCGACGCGATGGCGCCGAACGAGGAATACCAGCTCACGCCGGCGGGTCGTCGCGAACGCATCGGGCAGATTGTTCGCTTGGTCAAAAAGTACCGTGTGTGGGATAACCTCACGCCGGTTCGCTTGCGCCGCCTGCTCGAGGAGCTCGGCCCCATGTTCGTCAAGATGGGGCAGATTCTGGCCAACCGGTCCGAGATTCTGCCGCAGCGCTTTTGCGATGAGCTGCGCCGTCTGCGTTCCGACGTGGAGCCGGTGCCGTACGAGGTAGTGCTCCGCTGCTTGGAAGAGGAATACGGCCTGCGCCTGGGGGAGATGTTCGATGCGATCGACCCCAATCCGCTTGGTAGCGCATCGCTCGCGCAGGTGCACCGCGCCCGCCTGGTGACCGGCGAGGACGTGGCCGTTAAGGTGCAGCGCCCCGGTGCGCAGCAGGTTATGGCACAGGACATCGATATCATCCGCTCGGTGGTGCGTATCGTTTCCAAGTTCGTCAACACTGATCAATTCGTTGATCTGCACGGCGTAGTCGAGGAGTTGTGGACCTCGTTTCGCGAGGAGACCAACTTTTTGGCCGAGGCCAAAAACCTCAACGACTTCTACGAGTTCCATAAGAGCGTTCATGGCGCGACGTGCCCTAAATCCTATCTGGACCTGTGCACCGAGCACGTGGTGGTTATGGACTACGTCGACGGCATTTCGATCGCCGATCCCGAACGCTTGGTGGCCGAGGGCTATGACTTGGAAAAGATCGGTGCCGCGATTGTCGAGGACTACTCTACGCAGGTGCTCGATGACGGTTTTTTCCATGCCGACCCGCATGCGGGAAACATCATTCTCAAGGACGGCATCGTCTACTTTATCGACTTGGGCATGGTCGGACGCATGTCGAGTCACGATCGCGGTATCGTCAAGGACATGATTTTCGCCGTGGCCGAGGGTGACGTGCCCAAGCTCAAGGATTCGCTCATGCGCTTCGCCGTGACGCGTGGCGATTCGGCCGAGCTCGATCATTCAGCGTTTTTGTCCGACCTTGACTTTATCGTGGCTGACTTTGCGGGCCTTGACCTGAAGGATCTGGATATCGGCGAGTTTTTGACCTCGCTGTTAAACCTCGCGCGTAAGAATGACGTTGAGCTGCCGAGCGTGGTGACGATGTTCGCCCGCGGCATGGTGACGCTCGAGGGCCTGTTGACCGAGTACATGCCCAACGTCAACATGATCCAGATCATCCAGACGCACATCAAAAACGAGAAGAGCACCTACGCCCGCATGCGCGAGATGAGCCGCGATCTTGCCGCGAGCAGCTATCGCGCGGCAAAAGGCTCGCTCGAGGCGGCCGAGTATCTGGGCTTGGCTTCGCGTATGCTTACGCGCGGCCAGCTTAAGGTAAACACGCAGATCATGAGCAGCGATAAGGCGCTGCGACAGCTGGGTGGAATTATCGACCGCATGTCGATGGCGATTGTGATCGCCGGTCTGTTTATCGGTTCGTCGGTGGTGTACTACGCGCGCATCGAGCCGGTTGTGTTTGGTATCCCAGTCATTGGCTTTATGGGCTACGTGAGCGCGCTGGTGCTGGCGCTTATGCTGGGTCGCAATATCTGGCTCAACAGCCACGGCGGCAAGCACTAGAGGCTGCGACCGTCACCGCATTCTCCTATCGCAAACAATAGCTTTTACCTTGGGCTTCGCCTGCGTGCGAGGCCCTTTTGCGTGATAGCATATTGACGGTTTTAATCGATGGCCTAGATGGTGGTGCGGAGACGCACGAATGCGCGGTTTTCCTGCGCGTTTGGGAGAATCGGGGTGCAAGTCCCCGGCTGTACCAGTAACCGTAATTCCTCTTGGCTCGGGATGTTCGCGTCGCAGATCGGACGGCGCGCCCGAGTCGTTAAGGTTAAGTCGGATCGCCTCCCATCTTGCATGCGGCTGCGGCGTATGCCGCCGGTGTGCATAGGGCTCTGGAGGGAAGGGGGACCCCGATGGGGGAACTCGAGCGCAACATGCGCGATGACGTGGGGCAGCTTCAAGGCAACGCTCCAAGTACAGACAGTAGGAGACAAATGGATATGTTTGAGGACGAGTGCCAGCGTGCCTCGCTTCGTCGCCGTGGCGTAATCGCGCGCGGCGTGGCAAAGCGCTGCCTGGTGGCATTCCTGGCCTTCGCGATGGCCTTTGGCACCACGCCGGCTCAGCTGTGGGCCGAGGGTGCCGAGGGCATTACCGACGCTGTGGCTCAGGCTACGACGCCAGGCGAGGACGCAGCGCTTGCGGGCGGTACCGCTGAGCAGAGCGGCGCCGAGGTTTCGGATTCCGGGAGCGCGCCTGCAGCTAGTGCCGTCACTACAGAGGCAGCAACTGGCGACGAAGGCTCGGCGACGGGGGAGAGCCCTGCCACGAGCGAGCGGTCTTCGACGGCATCCGCTGGCCAAGCAGGATCTGCCGCCGCGGCTGCCGTCCAGACAGAGAACCCGACAGAAACTGGCGATGTCGTCAAGAAGCAAATCGAGGTCTCGTTCTCGATTATCGGCACCGATGCCGACGGCAAGGCTCAGACCTGGGTGGCGCCTACGCAGCTCAAGCTCGACGAGGGCGCGACGGCTGCGGATGCCTTCATTAAGCTGCAGGAGAAGACGGGCTTCAAGGCGAAGTACGATCCGAACACGGCATACGGTTTCTACCTCGAAAGCATCACCTCCCCGAGCGATGGCCGCACGCTTGCCTACGATCCGGCGACTCATGCCTACTGGCAGCTGTTCGTCGACGGCGCGTCTTCCTCGGTTGGCGCGAGCAGCGTCAAACTCACCCGGGGGCAGAAGATTGAGTTTGCCTTTACGGGTGGTAGCGCGTCCCCTGTCGTTAAGGACCAGCTTGCTGCGAATGTGACCGTCATTGGTCGCGATGCCCAGGGCAAGACTCAGACCTGGGTCGACAACGCGCAGTATGTGGTGACGTCCGGTTCGAGCGCGCTTGATCTTACGAAGGTCGCGCTTGAGGCGAATGATATTGACGCCGTTGCTGCGGGCTCCTTCATTCTGAGCCTTAAGTACAACGGTGTTGAGCTGGGTACGCCCCAAGATTATTCGACCTATTGGCAGCTGTTTATCAACGGCAAGTCGAGTGACTATACGGCGGACAATGTCACCATCCATGCTGGCGATACCGTCACGTGGTTCTACGGTGGCTGGGGCGACCAGTTGCCGTCCGATTCTGTCCATGCTTCCGTTCAGGTGCTTGGCAAGGACAAGGACGGCAAGCAGCAGGTTTGGGCTTCGACGGGCCAGACGAGTCTCAAGGCGGGCTCTACTGCTAAGGATCTCCTTGAGCAGACCGGCCTTAAGCTCGATGCTGGCGAATCGTCTTGGGGCTGGTTCCTCAACGGCATTACTTCGCCGTTCGATAGTAAGTCCTATGGCTGGGATGCTGCGACTAATAGCTATTGGCGCTTCTATGTAAATGGCAAGTTCGCCGACGTTGGCGCCGGTGCCTACGAGCTTCAAGAGGGCGATGCCGTCACCTTTATGTATGGTGCTGACGCCGATGCCCTTCCTGGCCAGGTTCTTGGGTCTGTCGATGTTATCGGTCCCGATGTCAACGGCAACAATACTCGCTGGGGCTCGGCAAGCAATGTTTCCCTGCCCGAGGGCTCTACGGCTCAGAACCTTATTGAGACGGTCCTGAAGGCCAAGGGCGTTACGTACAACGGCTCCCAGAGTGGTGAGTACTGGTTCCTCAATTCCATCAACTCGCCGTTCGATCACAAGCCGTATGCCTGGGATGCTGCGACCAATAAATATTGGCACCTGTATATCAACGGAGAGCCCTCCTTACTCTGCGCCAATCAGATTACGCTCAAGAGCGGCGATAAGGTTACGCTTGCATATACCACCGACGATTCGGCCATGCCCGATCCCGACAAGATTGTCGTGGATCCGAGCGCGACGACTCCTGATTGGGATGCCGAGTGGGCCGGCTACGGCAACAGTGGCAACGGTTCGACCGTAACGGATGCCAAGACGCCTGCGCAGGCCGCCGGTCTTAAGTGGGCCTTCGATTGGAAGGCCGAGTCTGGTCAGCAGTATGCCAACTGCAGCGAGCCTGTCATTGCTAACGGCTTTGTGTACATCGCGACCGAGAACGAGCTCATTAAGATCGATTCGTCCACGGGCAAAAAGGTTGCCTCTGCGCCGCTTGCCTCCAAGGTGAGCTATACCTCTCGTCCGATCTATACCAATGGCCTTATCATCGTTCCGCTCAACGGCGGTGCGGTCCAGGCGATTACTGCAGACAAGCTGATCTGCAAGTGGCTGACGCCTGGTTTGACGGACTTGACGCAGAGCTCCTGCACCGTCGTTTCGGACGGCGAGTACGTCTATGTAGGCACGGCTGATGGGAAGAAATACGTCAACGGTTCCTTTACGCGCATCAAGATCACCACAGGCGAAGTCTCTTGGCAGAACATCGACGCAGCTGAGGGCTATTATTGGACTGGCGCTGCCCTGACGGATAAGTACGCCATCGTCCCCACGAGCGCAGGTACGCTTAAGTGCATTGATAAGGCAACGGGCGATGTCGTTTCGACCATGAAGCTCGGCACCCTTGCGAACGCTGACTGCGTCGCCGATCCGTCCAATGGCTCGACCTTCTATCAGATGACGCACGACGGAAAGCTCCATGTGATTTCGCTTTCGGCGAAGGGCGTGCTGAGCGAGCAGAAGACGGTCGACCTGGGTCTTACGAATAACATGAGCGCCCCGGCGATGTCTGGCGACAACTTGATTGTCGGTGGGCAGACGGCTACTGGATCTGCTCTGGTTCTCTATAATCTGAAGACTGGTAAGACCACGATGGTCACCGCTGCTGACGGTAAAGAGCTACCGGCCGGATTTAACGGTATTGCTGCTACTCCGCTGGTGAGTGTTCAGGGCGGCAAGACCTATGTGTACTTTACCGTTAACAGCGCGGATAGCAAGGATTACGTCAACTACTCTGCTGGTGGTGGCGTGTATCGCTATACACTCGGCGATGCAGAGGCGACGCAGATTTATGATGCGGCTGGCCATTACCAGTACTGTGACTCTCCGGTCATTGCCGATGCATCTGGCAACCTGTACTACATCAATGACTCGGGCACGCTGTTCAAGCTTGGGGCCGTTGAGTCTTGGACGGTTGTCTTTAATTCCAACGGCGGGTCTGCTTGCAATACTAAGTTTGTTGCTACGGCCGATGGCAAGCTGGTTAAGCCGGCCGATCCGACGCGCGATGGCTACACTTTCGGCGGTTGGTTCACCGATGAGGCTTGCGTGCAGGCGTATGACTTTAGCACGCCGGTGACGGCCGATCTGACGCTGTATGCCAAGTGGACCAAGAATGCCGTTAACCCTGGCGGTAATGGCGGCGCTGGTTCGAATGGCGGCGGCGGTTCTGGTACCGGTACTGGCGCTGGCACTGGCGCGGGTTCCGGCTCCGGCTCGAAGGGCGGCGCTGTCGCCCCGGGTCATAAGCCGACGACCAAGACGACGGTGTCGACCAAGACCGAGACCAAGGACAACAAGTCCGACAAGAAGGACTCCGATAAGTCCGATAAGAAGGACGAGAAGAAGTCCGACAAGAAGTCCGACAAGAAGTCCGATTCCAAGTCCGATACGGGTGCTGCTTCCATGACCACTGCTAAGAAGTCCTCTAGTGCTTCCGAGCAGGAGACGGGCACCAACCCGCTCGCCATCGTCGGCGTTGCCGCCGGCGTCATCGGTCTCGCCATCGTCGGCGTGTTCGTGTTCACCAAACGTCGGTAGGTGAGGGCTGTGTCCAATAAATCCAAGGACGCTGACCCCAAGCAACCAGATTCCTCGTTCATTCAGCTCGATGATCCAAAGCAAAAGGGCGCCGCTTCGGCGGCGTCCACCTCTCGTCGCAAGGCGCTCCTCGGCGTTCTGACTGCTGCATGCACCATTCTGATCGTCGTCTCGCTGGGTTTCGTCCATCCTTCCACAAGCGGTGCCTGGTCCATCGACTGGATCATTCAGACCGTGACGGGGGAGAGCGTCGTCACCAAGGACACCAAGGCGTCTGGCTCGACTACGACTTCGGGCGAGGCCAGTTCCAAGGATTCCAAGTCATCGAATGACGCAAAAGATGAGTCCAAGGGTTCGAACGACGACAAGGACGATTCCGAGTCTTCAAACAAGGAATCGGACAAAAACTCGGATAGCAAGAAGTCCGAGGACCGGGGCGGCAAGAAGTCTGGCGATAAATCCGCTGCCCAAAATACGGGAGCCAGTGATACTTCCAATGCGTCTGGCGGTGCTTCTTCGGGCGGTGGCCAGTCGTCTGATGGAGCCTCATCCTCTAATGGTGGAAACGCCTCCTCGGGCGGCCAGAGCGGCTCACAGGAGTCCAACTACGTTACGGTGACGGTTTCGGTCACATCGAGCGCTGTGGACAATCCTGTGTCCTCTGGTGGCACCTTTACCTTTAACGAAGGTGCTACCGTCTACGATGCCCTGTGCGCGCTGGGCCTCTCTGTCAACGCACACGGCTCATCGTACGGCACGTATGTTTCTGCGATTGGTGGTTTGGCCGAGAAACAGCACGGCGGCACGAGCGGCTGGATGTACTCCGTCAACGGCACAACGCCCATGACGGCCTGCAGCAACTACGTTCTCTCAGAC
>CABULX010000077.1 GCA_902492545.1 uncultured Collinsella sp.
TCCGGGCATGTTTTTGCTCGGAGCCCTTTTTGGTGCAAGGGGACAGATTGGTTTGCACCAACGTCTTGAAGTTGCGGTGGAATACGGACTGTTTTGGCCTTTTGAGCGGCTTTTCAGTCCCTATTTCACCGCAACTCATGATTGGTGCAAACAAACCTGACCCCATTGCACCAGAGCAAGGAGTGTCCCTGGGTGCCGGCAGAAATGGAGTGTCCCCAAGTGCCGCCTAAATACCGTTTATCGAAGAAAAAATACCGTTCATCGGTCATAATGGTTGCTCCGGCTTTGGACTTGTCTACAATAGCTCCCGTCAAAAGAAATGCGGAAGGTTACCGAGTCCCTCGGACGTGGGCCTAACCAAAGTCTTTGAACGGGTGTGTCTCTATGGATGCATTCGCTTGATTTTGGTTGGGCTATATTTATGAAGGGACATGCCACCATGGGTTTCTTTTCTCGCCTGATGGGCGGTTCGGATGAGCAGAAGACTGCAACTTCCGAGTTCGAAATCCTCGCTCCCGTTTCCGGCGAGCTTGTTCATCTAGAAAATACCAATGACCCCGCTTTTAGCAGCCGTGCCGTGGGCGATGGCGTTGCCGTGGTTCCCCAAGAGGGAACGGTGTGCGCTCCTGTTTCCGGCACCGTCGCGGCGCTGTTTCCGACTGAGCACGCGCTGGGCATCATGTCCGACGACAGTTCTGCTCAGGTGATGCTGCACATCGGAATCGACACTGTTAAACTTGAGGGCAAGGGCTTCCATGCGCTTGTTGCCCAGGGTGATCACGTTGACGCGGGCCAGCCCCTCGTCGAGGTCGATTTCGACGTGGTCCGCGCCGCCGGCTTCGATCCCACGGTCTTCGTTATCGTGTGCGAGCGCTCGGAGAACTCGACTCTTCGTGAGCATGCTTCCGGCCCTGTTGCTGTTAAAGAGCCTGTCGTCTGGCTTTCCGAGTAAATTCTTGTGGTGGGTACCGTGGTTATCAAGCGAGTTTTTAACAACAACGTCGCAATGGTCACTTCGGACGATGGCTCCGAGCTCATCGTCATCGGTCGAGGCCTCTGCTTTGGCCGTCATGCCGGCGATGCCGTCGACGAGGCGTCGATCGAAAAGACCTACGCGTTGCAGGAGGGAACTTCTCAGGATTCGCGTACGATTGACCGCTTGGCACATCTTTTGGAGTCCATCCCCACCGTCAACCTCGTGATTGCCGAGGATATTGTTCAGATGCTCCGTCGAGAGCTCAATTTCGATATCAACGACAAGATTCTCATTGCTCTCGCAGACCATATCAGCCTTGCTTTGGAGCGTGAGCGCAAGGGCGTCTCCTGTGAGAATCCGTTGCTGCTCGAGATCCAGCAGTTCTATCGCAAGGAGTATGCACTTGCGGGCCGTGCGCTGCAGATTATCAAGGAGTATATGGGCATCCAGATGAGCGAAGAAGAGCAGGGCTTCATTACGCTGCATATCGTCAACGCCACCATGCCGCAACGCTCCGATCGTTTGATTGTTTCGGTCCAGCTTGTTCGCGACGTGCTTGCGATTGTTTCCAAGCGCTATGCTACGACCCTCGATGACACCTCGCTGCCTTACGAACGTTTCGTTCGTCACCTGCAGTTTTTCGCACAGCGAGCGCTCGATCCTACGGCCGGGCAAATCAACGGAGACGCGCTGTTCCGAATCGATGAAACGGCGTATCCGTGCGCATTCTCGTGCGCGGACGCCATAGCCGCCCACTTGTCGTCTACCTATAACGTTGTCGTTACCGATGCCGAGAAGAGTTATCTCGCATATCACATTGTTAACCTGCTTGGAGGACCTGGTCTCTAGGCATAACGTGCCCACACATCGATTGATATAAGGCATGGCTCACGGTCTTGTCCAGGGCACATCTGTCTTAATTTGCGGAAAAGGAAGGGGAGTACCGCTATGACCGCAAAAAAGAAGTTCAATTTCAAAGCGCCGTTGGAGGTGTTCGCGAAGTCGATCGTTCAGCCGATGATGTATCTCTCGGTTGCCGGCATCCTGCTCATCGTGGGCATCATTCTGACCAACAAGACCATCTGCGCTTTGGTCCCCGTGCTGGGCTTCGGTCCGTTCCAGCTTGTGGGCGCCGTTGTCTACCAGTCGCTGATGTTTATCATCAACAACCTCTCGATTCTGTTCTGCGTGGGTATCGCCGGCGCCATGGCAAAGAAGAACAAGGGCCATGCTTCGCTGATCGCCCTGATGTCGTTCTTCCTGTTCCTGCAGGCTAACAACATCGTGCTCAACGCCACCGGCTCTCTTGCCGATGCGAGCGGCATGCTCGGTCTTACCGGAACCGGCCAGACCACCGTTATGGGCATCCAGGTGCTCGATACCGGCGTGTTTGGCGGCATCATCCTGGGCTGCATCACTGGCGCCGTGTTCAACAAGTACTCGAACAGGCAGTTCCCCATTGCCCTTTCGATGTTCTCGGGCGTTCGCTTCCCGTTCCTGATCATGATCATCATTTCCTGGATCATGGGCGCTGGCTTCTGCATCGTTTGGCCTCCGGTTCAGGGTGCCATCTCCTCCGTTGCCGGCATCATTAAGGAGTCGGGCAACATCGGTCTGTTTATCTACGGCATGCTCAACAAGCTGCTCGTTCCCACCGGCCTGCACCACCTCATCTACACCCCGTTCCAGTTCTCCGATGTGGGTGGCACCCTGACGCTGGGCGATCAGGTTATCGCCGGTGCCTATCCCATCCGTGTCGCCGAGATGGCAATGACGGGCCAGCCCTTCTCCGATAGCACCTACTTCAACAGCTACACCTTCAACAACCTGTGGCCCTACATCGGTATCGGTCTCGCCTTTATCTTCACCGCTTACAAGGGGAACAAGGATAAGACCAAGGCCGTTATCATCCCGCTGATCATCACCGCCGTGCTCTCCTGCGTGACCGAGCCCATGGACTTCCTCTTTGTCTTTGCCGCTCCCGTGCTCTTTGTCGTTCACTCGGTTCTTTCCGGCATCTTCCTGGTTCTGCTCAAGGTCCTCTCCGTGCCCGCTTCGACTGCAGGCGGCATCATCAACATCGTGGTTTCCAACCTGGTCCTCGGTGTCGACAAGACCAACTGGCCGGTTATGCTGGTGCTTGGAGTTGTCAACGCCGCTCTGTACTTCTTCCTCTTCACCTTCCTCATCAAGAAGCTCAACCTCCACACGCCTGGTCGCGAGGAGGAGTCCGAGCTCGCCGAGTCCGTTGCCGAGGGCGAGGCCGCCGCGTCTGTCGCGGTGAAGCAGGGCGCTGTTGCCGCGGCTCCCGCAGAGGGCGTCGATGCGGGTATTGCCGACCTGGTCGCAGGTCTTGGCGGCAAGGACAACATCGAGGAGCTCGAGAACTGCTTTACGCGTCTCCGCGTGAACGTTAAGAACCCGGACCTCATCAATGAGGACCTCATCAACCACGTGCCCAACAGCGGCATCAACCGCAACGGCAATAATATCCAGATCATCTTTGGCATGAAGGTCGCCGAGATGCGCGACAAGGTCGAAAACGCAATTGAGAAGGAGCAGTAAACAATGATCATTACTCTGTGTGGTGGCGGATCCACCTTTACCC
The DNA here is from genome assembly GCA_902492545.1 of uncultured Collinsella sp. Classification (GTDB taxonomy): domain Bacteria; phylum Actinomycetota; class Coriobacteriia; order Coriobacteriales; family Coriobacteriaceae; genus Collinsella. Next base: position 3,585 of record CABULX010000077.1, read on the forward strand.
CCGGCATCGTCAAGTCCATCGCCCTGCGCAAGGACGAGCTCGACGTTGACGAGATTCGTCTGTACGACATCAACGAGGAGCGCCAGCGCAAGGTCGGCGTGCTCGTGGACTGGATTTTGCACGAGGACCTCGGCCTGGACATCAAGCTCACGGTGACCACCGACAAAAAGACGGCTTTTACCGACGCGAGCTTCGTGTTTGCCCAGATGCGCGTGGGCGGCTACGCCATGCGCGAGCAGGACGAGAAGATTCCGCTGCGTCACGGCTGCGTGGGCCAGGAGACTTGCGGTTGCGGCGGCCTTGCCTACGGCATGCGCACCATCTTCCCCATGGTCGAGCTGATCGATGACGTTGAGAAGTACGCCAAGAAGGACTACTGGATTCTCAACTACTCCAACCCTGCTGCCATCGTCTCCGAGGGCTGCCGTGTGCTGCGTCCCAACGCTCGCATCATCAACATCTGCGACATGCCGATCGCGATCATCGACGTGGTTTGCGCCGCGCTCGATATCGACAAGAAGGATGTCGAGTACGATTACTTTGGCCTCAACCACTTTGGTTGGTTCACCTCGATCCGCCACAAGGGCGAGGAGGTGCTCCCGCAGCTGCGCGAGTACATCAAGGAGCACCAGATCCTGCTGCCCGACTCCTACCTCAAGGGCATGGGCTCGCTCATGGCAAAGAAGCCCGAGGAGGCCACCGACGAGCATCCCGAGCAGAACCGTCACACCAAGGGCAGCTGGTACTACGTCTGGAAGGGCGAGTACGAGATTATGGAGTGCTTCCCGGAGTACCTGCCCAACACGTATCTGAACTACTACCTGCAGCAGAAGGAGTTCGTCGAGCATTCCAACCCCGAGCGCACCCGTGCTAACGAGGTTGAGGAGACGCGCGAGAAGAACCTCTTCGACGGCATCGATCACTACGAGAAGACGGGCGAGATCGACGAGAGCACGTTCTATGCGGGCAGCCACGGCGACTGGATTGCCGACCTGGCTATCGCTCTGAAGAACGACACCAAGCAGCGCTTCCTGGTCATTTGCGAGAACAAGGGCGCTATCCCCAACATGCCCTACGACGCTATGGTCGAGCTGCCTGCCTACATTGGCAAGAACGGCCCCGAGGTCATCAGTCGCGACAACATTCCTCTGTTCCAGCAGGGCCTCATGATGCAGCAGCTGAACTCCGAGAAGCTCGTGGTCGAGGCTACGATCGAGGGTTCGTACGAGAAGGCGCTCAAGGCCTTTACGCTCAACAAGACCGTGCCGTCGATGAAGGTCGCCAAGGAGGTTCTCGACGACATGATCGAGGCCAACAAGGGTTACTGGCCCGAGCTCAAGTAAAAGCAACAGGGTCGCTGGCCGCATACCTGGAGCAATGCCCCGTCCACGTGATTGCGTGGGCGGGGCATTGTCATTTGGTAACGCGTTTTATCAAATATGGCATTTATCTGCGATAATGTTCTATTTCACCGCTGAGGGTCGCATTTTATACCGCCTGCCGAACCGTGTGGAGACCTAACAACTTTTTAGGTCAGTGTTGTGCGTGTAGCAACTTCGCCCGGCCTCGCCTCCGGGCTGCCGCATGAGAGGGGATCTTATGGCACGACTGCATGTAATGGAACGCAGCCACGCTCAAGCCGTCATGGACGACCTGCACGATGCGCTTGGACGCCGTCTGGCGGTGAGTTCGCTCGCCCCGTGTCCCGTCGAGTTTACGGCGGCGCTCGTCAACCTGTGCTCCACCCAGAGCTGCGGCAAGTGCACGCCCTGCCGTGTGGGCCTGAGCGCGCTGAGCGATCTGCTCGCCGATGTGCTCGAGGGCCGCGCCGACGAGTCCACGCTCAATTTGATTGAGCGCACGGCCCGCACCATCTACCTTTCGAGTGACTGCGCTATCGGCTACGAGGCCGGCGCCATGGCACTCACGGCCATTCGCGGCTTCCGCGACGATTTTGAGCACCACATTCGCGAGCACTCCTGCGGCTTTGACCGCGAGGCCCGCGTCCCGTGCGTCTCGGGCTGCCCGGCGCACGTCGACATTCCCGGTTACATTTCGCTCGTCGAGGCCGGCCGCTATGCCGATGCCGTCAAGGTCATCCGCAAGAACAACCCGCTGCCGCTCGTCTGCGGTTTGGTGTGCGAACATCCCTGCGAGATGCACTGCCGTCGCGGCATGGTCGACGATCCCATGAACATCCTCGCCCTCAAGCGTTTTGCCGTTGAGCACAGCGACCTCAACGATTACAAGCCCAGCGTGGCTGACAACACCGGCAAGCGCATCGCCGTGATTGGCGGCGGCCCGGCCGGCCTTTCCTGCGCCTACTACCTGGCCGTGATGGGCCATAAGGTGACGATCTTTGAGCAGCGCCACCACCTGGGCGGCATGCTGTGCTATGGCATTCCCAGCTACCGTCTGCCGCGCGAGCGCCTGCAGGCCGAGATCGACTGGATTTTGAGCGCCGGCATCGACGTGGAACTCGACCACTCCGTCAATGGCGAGGAACTTGCCCGCCTGCGCGACGAGTTCGATGCCGTCTACCTGGCCATCGGTGCCCACAGCGATAAGAAGCTCGGCCTTCCGGGCGAAAAGGCGCCCGGCGTGGAGTCGGCCGTCAAGATGCTGCGCGCCATCGGCGACGACGAGCTGCCCGACCTGAACGGCCAGCGCGTGTGCGTCATCGGCGGCGGCAATGTGGCCATGGACGTGGCACGCTCTGCCGTGCGCTGCGGTGCCGAAAAGGTGAGCATCGTCTACCGCCGTCGTATCTGCGACATGACGGCCCAGGATGCCGAGATTGCCGGCGCCCAGGCCGAGGGCTGCGAGGTTCTTGAGCTCACCGCACCGCTCGCTATTGAGACGGGCGAGGAAGGTCGCGTGAGTGGCCTGCGCGTGCAGCCGCAGATTATCGGCGAGCCCCGTCGTGGGCGCCCGGCCCCGCGTGCCGCCGCCACGCCCGAGCGCGTCATTCCCTGCGAGCGCGTGTTTGTGGCCATTGGCCAGGACATCGATTCCAAGCCGTTTGAGGACATGGGCATCGCCTGTAAGTGGGGCTGCGTGGTCACCGATTCGGATGGCGCCGTGCCTAACTTTGATGGCCTCTTTAGCGGCGGCGACTGCCAGACCGGCCCCGCCACCGTCATCCGCGCCATCAATGCCGGCCGCGTTGCTTCGGCAAATATCGACCGCTACCTGGGCTTTGACCACAAGATCAAGCTCGACGTGGAGCTGCCGACCGTGCAGTTTAAGGGCAAGCACGAGTGCGGCCGCTGCGAGCTGGGCGAGCGCGAGGCCGGCGAGCGCATCCACGATTGGAATCTGGTCGAGCAGGGCCTCACCGAGGAGGAGGCACGCCAGGAGGCAAGCCGCTGCCTGCGTTGCGACCACTTTGGCTTTGGCGCGTTCCGCGGAGGGAGGAACCTGGAATGGTAGAGCCCAACAAAACCACTGTCAGCGACAACACCGAAAGCGGAGCACTCAACATGGTTAAGCTCACTATCGATAATTGCGAGGTCGTGGTGCCCGAGCGCACCACGATCCTGGACGCAGCCAAGTCCGTCGGCATCCAGATTCCCACCCTGTGCTACCTGCGCGATCTAAACGAGATCGGCGGTTGCCGCGTGTGCGTGGTCGAGGTTGAGGGCTGCGACCAGCTGGTTGCCGCCTGCAACAACTACGTGCTCGACGGCATGGTGGTCCGCACCAACAGCCCCAAGGCCCGCGAGGCGCGACGCACCAACGTGCAGCTGCTGCTGTCCCAGCACGACTCGCGCTGTACGAGCTGCGTGCGCAGTGGTAACTGCAACCTGCAGACCATCGCCAACGACCTGGGCATCTTCTATCTGCCGTACGAGCAGCACCTGGCGCGCGAGGGCTGGGACTTCGATTTCCCCATCATCCGCGATAACAACAAGTGCATTAAATGCATGCGTTGCATCAAGGTGTGCGAGAGCGTGCAGGGCTTAGGGATTTGGGACCTGACCAACCGCGCCACGCATACCGCCGTGGGCACCCGCGGGCGTGCGCCGATCGGCAAGACCGATTGCGTCGCGTGCGGTCAGTGCATCACGCATTGCCCGACGGGCGCCCTGCGCGAGCGTGACGATACCGAGACCGTGTTCGATGCTCTCGCCGATCCCGATAAGATCGTGCTGGTGCAGATCGCGCCGGCCGTGCGCAGCGCCTGGGGCGAGGAGCTCGGCATATCTCGCGAGGAGGCCACCGTTGAGCGCTTGGCCTGCGCACTGCGCCGCGTTGGCTTTGAGTACGTGTTCGACACCGACTTCTCGGCCGACCTCACCATCATGGAGGAGGGCTCCGAGCTGCTCGAGCGCCTGGGTAAGGCCGCCAAGGGCGAGGGCGACAGCCGCGGCTGGCCCATGTTCACGAGCTGCTGCCCGGGCTGGGTACGCTTTGTGAAGGCGCGCTACCCCGAGTTTGTCGACAGCCTGTCCACGTCAAAGTCGCCGCAGCAGATGTTCGGCGCCATCGCCAAGACCTACTACGCCAAGGTGCTGGGCGTGGAGCCCGAGAGTCTGTTTGTGGTGTCCGTGATGCCGTGTACGGCCAAGAAGGCTGAGTGTGCGCTGCCGAGCATGGTGGGCGAGGACGGTACGCCCGACGTTGACGTTGCGCTGACGGTGCGCGAGATGGTGCGCATGATCCGCGCGAACCACGTGAGCGTGGATACGCTGGTTGAGGAGCCGCTCGATACGCCGCTGGGCTTTGGCACGGGCGCGGGTGTGATCTTTGGCGCCACGGGCGGTGTGATGGAGGCTGCCGTGCGCTCGGCCTATTACCTGGTGACGGGCAAGAACCCCGACGCCGACTTCTTTACCGATGTGCGCGGACTTGACGGCTGGAAGGAGGCCGTGGCCGATATCGATGGCACCAAGGTGCGCGTCGCCGTGGCACACGGGCTGGGCAACGCCGCCCGTCTGCTCGACGCGATTCGTGACGGCCGCGTGAGCTATGACTTCGTTGAGGTCATGGCGTGCCCGGGCGGCTGCGTCGGTGGCGGCGGTCAGCCCATCCACGACGGCTGCGAGCTGGCAGCCGAGCGCGGTCAGGTGCTGTGGGGCCTGGATGCCGCTGCGGACATTCGCTTCTCGCACGAGAACCCCGATGTCCAGGCGTGCTACCGCGAGTTCTTGGGTGAGCCGCTTTCGCCGCTGGCCGAGGAGCTGCTGCATACCGACCATCACGCATGGGCGATGCCTAACGAGGGGGCATGCTAGCGATGCGCGCGTTTGATTTTGAAATGTCGCGCCGGGGGTTTGCCTCGGCGCTCGCCGCGGGCGTCCTGTCGCTTGCGCTCGCGGGCTGTGGCGGCGGGGCTGCCGGTGCCGGGTCCGCCGCGGGCTCGGCTGCCACGGACGGCGCCGGTGCTGCTGCCGAGCCGGTCGAGGTGCACGTCGCCTCGCTCAAGGGGCCGACCTCGATCGGTCTGGTGCAGTTTATGGACCAGGCTGCCGATGGCGAGACGGACAATGAGTTCGACTTTGCGATCAACACCGCCGCCGACGAGATTGTGCCCAAGGTCATTCAGGGCGATATCGACATTGCCCTGGTGCCCGCCAACGTGGCGAGCGTGCTCTACAACAAGACCGAGGGCGCGGTGCAGGTCATCGACATCAACACACTGGGCGTGCTGAACGTGGTGACGGGCGGCGCGAGTGTGACCTCGTTTGGCGATCTGGCGGGCCATACCGTCTATATGACGGGCAAGGGCACCACGCCGGAGTACGTCATGAACTACCTGTTGGAGCGCGCGGGCCTGACCGGCCGGGTGGCGCTCGAGTTTAAGAGCGAGCCCACCGAGGTGCTGTCGGCCCTGCTCGCTGACCCGTCCGCCGTGGGCGTGCTGCCCGAGCCGTTCAAGACCGCTGCCATCGCCAAGAGCGAGGGCAAGCTGTCGGCTCCGATGAGCCTGACCGATGTGTGGGACGAGCTGGCGGGTGACACGGGTTCGCGCCTGCTGACGGGCGTGACCGTGGTGCGCCGCGCGTTTGCCGAGGAACATCCCGAGGCCGTGGCGGAGTTCTTGAGCTGCCATGCGGCGAGCGTTAAGGCTGTCAATGCGGCGCCGGCAGACTGGGCGCAGGCCGTGGTCGATGCCGGCATCGTGGACAACGCCAAGATCGCCGAGAAGGCGATTCCCGGGTGCATGCTTGTCTGCCAGACGGGCAAGGATATGAAGGCGGCACTTAGCGGGTATCTGCAGGTGCTGTCCGACGCGGACGCGAGCGCCGTGGGTGGTAAACTTCCGGCTGACGATTTCTACTACATGGAGTAGCCCGTGCGTGCGTTTGCTCGACAAATGACAGAGCGTATGAAGGCGGTGGCGGCAGCAGGTGCCGTCGCCGCCTTTTGGCTTGCCGCGTGGATGCTGGTGGCGGCGCTGGTGGCGCAGCCGTTGATCTTGCCGGGGCCGGGTGCTGTTGCCCTGGCGCTGCTGCGCCTGGTGTGCGATGGCGGTACCTGGGCGATTTTGGCGGGCTCGGGCGCGCGGATACTGGGCGGGCTGGCGCTTGCCGCGGTGTGTGGTGGCGTGCTTGCCGGGATTTCGTCACGGTCGCGGGCGTTCGCGCACTTGGTGGCTCCGGCGCTGTCGTTTGTAAAGGCGACGCCGGTCGCCTGCGTGGTGGTTCTGTTGCTTATCTGGCTGGGGTCGGCACGCGTGAGCATCGCGGCGGTCTTTTTGATGGCACTGCCGGGCGTGTATTTTTCGCTGGCCGAGGGCTTGGCACAGGCGAATAAACCGCTGGAGCAGATGTTTCGTCTGCATGGCGTGCGGGGCTGGCGACTGTTTTGTGCCCACACCTGGCGCGAAGTCCTGGCGTTTGTGCTTTCGTGCGCCCGCGCTGTGATCGGCATGAGCTGGAAGGCCGGCGTGGCGGCGGAGCTGATCGGCATGGCGGTGGGCACCGTGGGTGAGCGCATCTATCAGGCAAAGCTTTTGATTGAGACGGCTGACCTGCTGGCGTGG
>CABULX010000078.1 GCA_902492545.1 uncultured Collinsella sp.
CCCGCGCGCACGTTGCACACCAAGTTTGCTACATCGAGCAAGGGAAAGCTGGGCAGGCCGAACACGTCCTTGAGCTGTAGGGAAAACTCGTCCCAAACACTCGTATAACCGCAGTCCTCGATAATGCATTTCACGTTTGCGGGCAGAGGTTCCCCCGCGACGTTCATGGCGGTTGCCGCGCCCATCGACTCGCCAAAGACCAGGATGCGCGCCTCGGGGTCAGCCTGAACGATCCGCCCAATCCATGCGACGATGTCGAGGCGCTCGGGCCATCCCATGCCGATATAGTCGCCGCCGGAGCGCTCGTGGGCGCGGGCGGCGGGTGCGAGTACGTTCATGCCGCGGTCGTGGAAGCGTTTGGCGTATCGGGCCATACCGATGGGCTCGTTGGTATATCCATGCAGGCAGACGGCGTAGTCGTGTGTGCTCTCCGACGCAGCAAAATACCAGGCGGCAAGCTCGGTCCCGTCGTCCGCGGTGAGGCTGCTGCTCTCGCGGTTTTCCTTAAACCACGCCCGTGCCTCGCCCTCCTCGGCGTCCGTCTGCTCGCCCTTTTCGGCGTCCTTGCCATCCTGCATCATCTTCATGGTGTATGGCGCGCGGGGATTCAGCGCGAAGTCAAACAGAAAGTTGCCGGCAAATCCGAGCAGCGCAACGACAACCACCAGTGCAACGATGCCGGCTATCTTGAGCTTTCGATGGGAACGTGCGTTTTGAGCCATGCGGTATTCTCCTATAAGATGTTAATACATCAACATTTAATGCAAGCGCATTATGGACGTTCGCCGTTGATGCGTCAACAGGCAAAGAATGGGTAAACAAAGGGTCACGTATGGTGCAAATTTCGCACGTACCTAGACGCTTTGATATAGTGTTGAGAACTCTTTACGTTGGAGGATGTAACCGGCATGTCCGATTCGAGCGACAGTTCTAAGCCGCGACCCAAGACCGCGGCCGTTCCACACTACACAGTGGGCGAGGAGATCATGAACTCCGTCACCCATGGTGTCGGCTGCCTGCTGGGTATCGCGGGCCTGGTGCTCCTGATCGTATTCGCCGCCCTGCGCGGCGGAGGCCCGGCCCATATGGCCGCGGCGATTGTCTATGGCGTCAGCATTATCCTCGAATACCTAGCCTCCACGCTCTACCACGCGATTCAGCCCGCGCGCGCCAAGCACGTGTTTCGCATCATCGACCACAGCTGCATCTACCTGCTCATAGCCGGCAGCTATACGCCGTTTTGCCTCATCACGCTCGCAAACGACGGCGGCGCTGTGCTGTTCTTTGCCGTATGGGCCATCGCCATCATCGGCATCGCCCTCGAGTGCTTCCTACGCGAGCGCCAGCCGCATTGGGTAAGCGGCCTGGTCTACCTGCTGATGGGCTGGCTCGTTGTCTTTAAGCTGCCTGAACTTGTGGCGCTGCTCAACCCCGTGGCACTTGCCCTGCTCGCCGTCGGCGGCGTGTGCTACACCGCGGGCGTGCCGTTCTATATCGCCAAAAACGTGCGCTATCTGCACAGCGTGTTTCACCTGTGGGTGCTCGCCGGCAGCATCTTCCAGTTCATGGCGGTGATCCTCTTCGTAATCTAGCGATCGCGCCTGCGCGCTCGCGTCCTAGTTTGGGCGCCGGTGCAATTGCCGTATCCGCCGTCAACGTTTTAATCCGACGTCCCGAATCTTGGAGGTTCGAGAAACTCCCGATGGACATAACCATCTCCCTTATCACCACCCTCGTTTTGACCCTCATCAACGGCTATTTCTCTATGTCCGAGATGGCGCTCACCACGGCCAAGCGCGCCGTGCTGGAGCACGAGGCCGAGGAAGGCGACAAGCGCGCCGAGCGTGCCATTAAGCTGGCTGCCGACTCCGACCAGCTGCTCGCCACCATCCAGGTTGCCATTACGCTCGTGGGCTTCGCCTCGTCCGCCGTCGCCTCGACGAGTCTGTCCGACCCGCTCGCCACGTGGCTCATGAGCTTTGGCATCGCGCCGCTCTCCGCCATCGCGCGCGGCCTGGCGCCGGTCATCATCACCGTCGCGGTCGCCTTCGTATCCATCGTGATCGGCGAGCTCGTCCCCAAGCGCATCGGCCTGGCCAATGCCGAGGGCGTGTCCAAGCAGGTCGTGGGCCCACTGTCGTTTTTCCAAAAGATCGCCCGTCCGCTCGTGTGGCTGACCGGCGCTTGTTCCGATGGCCTGGCCCGCATCCTGCGCATCAAGAGCGCCGACGACCGCCAGAACGTCTCGGAGGAGGAGATCAAGTACATGGTCTCGGAGCAGGACGACCTGCTCGACGAGGAAAAGCGCATGATCCACGAGATCTTCGACCTAGGCGACACCGTTGCCCGCGAGGTCATGGTGCCGCGCGTGGACACCACCATGTGCGAGGACGACGAGACGGTCGCCGACGTGTTGTCCACCATGCGCCAGACCGGCTTCAGCCGCATCCCCGTCTATCACGAGGATCCCGACAACGTCGCCGGCATCGCGCACATCAAGGACCTGATCCAGCCCGCGCTCGACGGCAAGGGCGACCAGCCCATCGCCAGCTATTTGCGCGACGCCACCTTTGTACCCGACACCAAGGACATCCTGCCGCTGCTGTCCGAGATGCAGACCTCTCACGACCAGATCGTGGTGGTCGTGGACGAGTACGGCGGTACGGCCGGCATTATCACCATCGAGGACATCGTCGAGGAGATCGTCGGCGAGATCGAGGACGAGTTCGACCCCGACAACAAGTATCTCACGCGCCTTTCGCGCCGCGAGTGGCTCGTTGATGGGCGTTTTTCGTGCGATGACGCGATTGAGCTTGGTTGGCCGCTCGAGGAAAGCGATGATTATGAGACCATCGCCGGCTGGATCTTGGAGCTTTGTGACTCGGTGCCCGACATCGGAGAGGTGTTTGAGGTCGCGGGGTACAAGTTCAAGGTGCAGTCGATGCGTGGCCAGCGCATCTCGCTCATTCGCGTGATTGCTCCGGCCGAAACCGATAAGAAGGATTCCGAGTCTTCGGCAGAGAAGCCGGCGGCGTCGGGTGCGGGCTCTGTGGACCCGCACGATGGCGACGAGTAGGGCAAGGAAGAGTAGGGGAGAGTTATGGCAGGCCTGTTCAACATCCTTAAGGTCACCGTCAGCGAGGACAAGATCTGCGCGCATGTGCTGGTGAACCCCGGCATGCCGCTCATGACCTCGGAGGATATCGAGGCCACGGCGCGCGTGTATTACCTGGTGCCGGCGATTGCCAAGCACCTGTGCCTGGGTGATTCCGGTCGCGAGTTCCAGGACTGCATGGGCCAGACCGAGCTTTGCCATCTGCTTGAGCATGTGACGGTCGAGCTCATGAACGAGACCGGGCTTGCCGGCAGCATCTCGTGCGGCCGCACGCGCGTAAGCGAGCACGACGAGCGCGTTTTTGAGGTTGAGCTTTCGTGCCCCGACGATGCGCTGGCCATCGGCGCGCTGTCTTCGGCCACCTTTATGATGGACTGGGCGTACCTGCACGCCGACCAGCCTGCCCCCGACGTGGAAGGCACGGTCGCGGGCCTGCGCAACCTGGTGCTGGGCATGCGCGCCGAGGCCGAGGGCAAGGATCCTCACGAGGCCGTCGCCGCTGCGAACGGCGAAGATGCCGCCGAGGACGAGGGCGCTGACGAGGGCGATGCGCCGGTCGACGCCGAGCCCGTTGCCGATGCGACCGCCGAGCCCGTTCCCACCGAGCCCCAGGGCGTCCCCAACTTTGACGACGAGCCCCAGGTGGCGATTGATACCGAGGGCGCGGTTGCCGAGAGCCACGAGGCCTCCGCTGCCGTCTTTGGCGGCGCTGCGACGGTTCCGGCAGGGCCTGCGCATGAGGGCGGCCTGCCGCTCGTGGACGGCGCCGGCGAGGACCCGGGTGCCACGGTGACCATGCCGGCTATGCCTCAGGAGTAGGCCTACGCGTTTATCACCATCACATACCTGCGCCTTTGCCGTACGCAGATGAGCGAAGCGGCAAGTGATGCGCTGCGGGTATAATGGACAGCATTCAAACGGTGGGCACCGACGTGCCCGCAGGAGAGGAATGATCATGGGTAAGACTTTCAGCTTTGTCTCCGGCGCACTTTTTGGTGCCGCTGCCGGCGCTATTGTCGGCGTTGCTCTGGCCCCGCGCTCGGGCGCCGAGACCCGCGCCATGGCTGCCGATATCGCCAACGACGCCTGGGACAATATGCGCGACACCTACGAGCACAGCGCCGAGGAGGCCCGTGCTGCGGTGAATGACTTTGGCCCGATGGTCGACGCCAAGACCGATGACCTGCGCGCCAAGGTCGATCTGGCCCGCGAGCGCATGGACCAGCTGCGCGAGCAGCTCAACGACGCCATTTCGGGCGGCAACGTGACGCCCGCTGCCGACGTCGTGGTCGAGAACGCCGTCGAGGCTGATACCGAGGCTGCGGAGCCCTCGACCGAGGCATAATGCGCGCCGGGGATTTTGTCGGCGCCAAGATCTATCGCAAGCCTACCGAGGACAAGCGCACCAAAAAGGACGGTACGCCGCGCAGCCCTAAAAAGCTCGGAAAGATTCACTTTCCGGTCTTTACCCCGGGCGGTACGCGCGTGGTCGGCTTTATGGTCCGCCAGTCCGATATCGCGGGCATGATCGAGCGTCCCGACCGATTCGTAGCGCTCGACGCCATTGGTGTCTACGAGGGCGCCATTGCGGTCGATGACGTCAAGGACACGTACGATGCCGCCGCTGCCAAGCGCCTCGACATCAACCTGGACGATTGCATCATCTGGGTCGGTATGGACGTGCGCACGGAATCAGGCGACGTCGTGGGTTATTGCTCGGACGTTGAGTTCAAGCCACGCTCGGGCATCGTGCAGGCATTCTATGTGACCGCCGGTGCTGCTTCGAGTGTTTTGGTTGGTGACACGCAGGTGCCGCCGATGATGCTGCGCGGCTATGCGGACGGCGCGATGGTCGTCTCGGACGAGGTCAAGTCGCTCGGGTATTCGGGCGGTGCGGCTGCCAAGGCCGCCGAGGCCAGCGTCGTGGTGGGCGACAAGGTCAAAAAGGGCGCCAAGGTGCTCGACGATAAGGGATCGGTTGCCGTGGACAAGGGCAGTCGCGCGCTGGGCAAGCAGCTCGGCAAGACGCGCGGCATGTTCAAGGCCTTTAAGGACGAATACCAAAAGGCGAGCGGAGGCTCATCAAAAGCTACAAAATAGCGACGTACCAAATGATGGGAGGCAAGCCGGAGACCTGTTGCTCCGGCTTGCTGTGTTTATGGGGGAGGGCACATGCGCCAAAACGGATCCAACTTAAACGGGCGTTCGGGTGCGCGTCCGACGGCGCGACGCGACCTGGGGCAGCTGCCCAGCGGTCAGCGCAAGCGTCACCGTAAGCCCGGCGCGATGTACCTCAACCATAGCCGCGGGTTTAGCGACCGCAGTGCGCGCATCGGCAACGGCCGTACGCCCCGTCGTTCGTCTCGCCTGCCCTACGCGCTCATCGCCGTGGGTTGCGCGCTCGTGCTGTTTATCGCTGCCGTCGTGGGCTACGTCAACCGCAGTGTGGACGTGGAGCTCAACGGCCAGAAGACCGCGGTGCGTGTGGGCTCTACGCTGCAGAATCTCATCGACGACCAGGAGCTGACTGACACCTACGACGCAGGCGACCTGCTGGCCGTCGATGACAGCGTGCTCAAGCGCCATGGGGGCGAAAAGCTGTCGGTGAAGGTCGACGGCAAGCGCGTGAAGCAGGGCAAATGGGATAGCCGGGAACTTGAGGGCGGCGAGAAGGTGACGGTCAAGGATGGCCGTAACACCTACGAGAAGCACGAGGTTCAGGCTGCGGTTATCGAGCCCAAGCTCAAGGTCGAGGGCACGGGCGCTATCGAGTATGTGCAGACATGGGGTGTCCAGGGCCGATCCGAGGTGTGGGTTGGTGAGCAGTCGGGCAAGACGCAAGACCGCGGCGAGGTTGTGCCCGCCACCGATTGCGTCGTTGCGTGCGCCAGCGTGGCGCCCAAGGGCAACAAAAAGTACGTGGCGCTGACGTTTGACGAGGGTCCGAGCGGCGCTACCAAGCAGATCTTGCAGGTGCTCAAGGAAAAGGGCGTCACCGCGACGTTCTTCCTTTCGGGCGATGCGGCCGAGGCCTCGCCTGCCACGGCCAAGGCGATTGTCGATGCCGGGTGCGAGATCGGATCCAACAGCTACAGCGACGATTCGCTCAAGGGTCAGGACCGTGAAGCGGTACGCGAACAGATCACGAAAGGCACCGATGCGATTAAGTCGGCGACCGGCGTGAAGACGATGCTGCTGCGTGCTCCCTACGCTGCCTTTGACGAGCAAAACTGGATTGATGCGATGGACCTGGTCTCCGCCGTGGTCTCGTGGAATATCGACTCGGGCGACTGGCTGCTCAACGGTGCCGACGAGCAGGTCTCGACGGTGCTCGATTCGGTGACGCCGGGCAATATCGTGCTGCTTACCGATAGAGACGAATGCGCGGAGCAGACGCTCGAGGCGCTGCCGCAGATTATCGACGGCCTCATTGCCGACGGCTACAAGATCGTGACGCTCAGCGACCTGGTCAAGACGGACACGTCGCTGAGCAAAAAGCTCACCTCGCTGACGAAGGCCACCATGCCCAAGGACGCCGTGTTCCCCCAACTTGCCGAGGACGACGACACCACAGAGTAGTCATTGGGTAGTCATTTAAGAACGTCCCCAACGGCTATGTCACGGATGCGTCAGCGTTTGGTATGCCTGCAATGTGCAGCGCATAAATTCGATGCCGCAGGGCGATGCTGATGCTATAGTTACTGCGGTTAATGAGGGTCAAGAGAAAGGTTACAGGTGAAATCCAAACCTCGACCATACAGTCGATGACCCCATGCAGGTGCTTTCTGCGCATGCACGGGGTGTAAGCGTCGAGCGGCGTACCGCCCGCGCATGCGTATACATATCCAGAAGCCCCCGGACGCCGCACGCGCGGTCGCGTCCGGAGGAATAATGATGGGGAGCACCATTGAATTATCTGAGTGAGATGCTCAAATTGCCGGTCTTGGACGTCGACGGCGAAAAGCTCGGCGTGGTCAACGATTTTGGTATTGCTACCGGCGAAGTTTTTCCGCACGTGACGTCGCTCGCGTTCCGCGGACCCGGCAAGACGCCGTTTATGATCAGCTGGCGCAAATGGGTCGACCGTATCGACGAGACGGGTGTACACCTTAAGACGTCGGCCACCGAAATCCGTTTTTCGTACCTGCAGCCGACCGAACTCTTGCTTGCCCGCGACGTGCTCAACAAGCAGATTGTCGACACGCAGGGCATGAAGGTCGTGCGCGTAAACGACATCAAGTTTTCCATGTCGGGCGAAAACCAGCTGCGCCTGCTGGGCGCCGAGGTCGGTGCCCGCGGTCTGCTACGCGCCATCAGCCCCGCGCTCGAGCATGTCGTCGAAGGCTTTATGAAGCACCTGGGCAAGCCGCTCAGTGAGGACATCATCGCTTGGTCCTACATGGACCTGCTCGACCGCTCGACCAAGAACATTCAACTCTCGGTGTCGCATAAGACGCTCGGCGAGCTGCACCCTGCCGACATCGCCGACATTATCGAGCAGCTCGACCCGCGCCTGCGTGCGCAGGTGTTTGCGCAGCTCGATACTGCCCAGGCCGCCGAGGCCATCTCGGAGTTCGACGACGACGAGCTTATGACCGAGATGCTCGAGGGCCTGTCCGACACGGACGCATCGTCGATGCTGGCCATGATGGACCCGGACGACGCCGCCGATCTGATCGACGAGCTCGATTACGAGAAGGCCGAGAAGCTCCTGCGCCTGATGGGCGTCAAGGAAGAGAAAGCGATTCGTAACCTGCTGGGGTATGAGGACAACACCGCCGGCCGCATCATGACCTCGGAGTTTGTCTCCCTGCCCGCCACGGCAACGGTCGGTGACGCCATCGAGGCGATTCGCGAGCTCGACGAGGACTTCGAGAGCGTCTACTACGTCTATACCGAGGATCCGAGCGGCATGCTGACCGGCGTGCTTTCGCTGCGCACGCTGATCGTAGCCGACCGCGACGCCACGTTGGGTCAGCTGGCCTATCGCGACCTGGTCTATGTGTCGCCCGACGAGGACCAGGAAGACGTAACGGACGAGATGACCAAGTACGACCTGGTTGCCATCCCTGTCTGCGACGAGAACCGTCATATCCTGGGTATCGTAACCTTCGACGACGCCATGGACGTTATCGCCGAGGAACATCAGGAGGACCTGCAGATCGCCGGTGTCGGCTCGGGCGATAGCGCGTCGGACGACTCGACGAACGTGCTCAGCTGGTTCGTGCATCGCCAGTACTGGGTTGTTGTATGGGGCATCGCGTCGTGCATCATGGCGACCGTGCTGGGAACGGCGCTCGGCTCCGCGCATCTGGTGGTGTTCCCCATGTGCGCCATGCCGCTCGTGCTGCTTGCTGCCTCGCGCATGGTGTCGTTCGTCAAGAACTACTTCCTCGAGTACGACGGCCACGACGACGAGCCCAAACCGTACCTGGGATTCTTCTTCCAGAGCACGGGTATGGGCCTGATCCTTTCGCTCGTGACCTACCTGTGCGCGCAGCTGGTGCGCACCGCCGCATTCCCCGATGCGTCCATGTTTGAGGAGCAACTCTTTACCGGGTGTTTTAATATCGCTGCTATCATTTGCCTGGTTGGCAACATGAGTGCCGTGATTTACCTGATGGTGCTGTTCTGGCGTGACGAGCATGACCTCAACACGTCGGGCACCGCCATGAACGTTATTGCCGTCATGATCTCGTGCGTAGCGTACTGCGCCGCTGCGGTGCTGCTCACCATGTCGGTCATGGGTTAGGTGGTCGCGTGCAAAATACCAAGCAAAAGTCGGGCACCAAGCAAAAGTTGACCATCGCGGCCATCTTTGGCGCTATGGGTCCCGGTCTGCTGGCGGCGCTTTCGGGCAATGACGCCGGCGGCATTGCAACGTATTCCAGCGCGGGCGCCAGCTATGGCTACAAGATGCTCTGGATGCTTCCCGTCATGACTGTGCTGCTCATCGTGACGCAGGAGACCGCGGCGCGCTGCGGCTGCGTCACGGGCAAGGGCTTGGCATCGCTCATTCGCGAGCGCTTTGGCGTGCGCAAGAGTGTACTTGCTATGGCGGCGCTGTTGATCGCCAACACAGCCGTGACCATTTCGGAGTTTGCGGGTATTGCGAGCGGCCTCGCCCTCTTTGGCGTGCCGGCGAGCATCTCGGTGCCGTTGGTGGCGCTGCTGGTGTGGATGCTTACCATGTCGGGCAGTTTCCAGCGCATCGAGAAGATTCTGCTGCTGGTGAGCTGCGTGTTCGTGACCTATATTGTCGCCGCGTTTATGGCTGGCCCCAACTGGGGTGAGGTCGCGGTCGACCTGGTCGTGCCTAACATTCAAAATGACCCCAGCTACGTGTCGCTCGTGGTCGCGACGATTGGTACCACCATCGCGCCGTGGATGATTTTCTTGGCGCAGAACAACGTGGTCGATAAGAACGCGGGCGAGGACGATATCGTGCTGCAGCGCATCGACACCGTGAGCGGCTCGCTTGCCGCCGATGTCATTGCCGGCTTTATTATCATCACGACCGGTACGGTGTTGTTCCCGGCGGGTATTCAGATTAGCGATGCCGCCGATGCCGCCCGCGCGCTGGAGCCTATTGCGGGTCAGTGGTCCACGGTGCTGTTTGCCTCGGGCCTGGTCGCGGCGAGCTTCTTGGCCGCCTGCGTGCTGCCGGGCGTCACGTCGAGCGCTATCTGCGAGGCATTTGGCTGGGAGCGCGGTGCCGACCGCAGCTGGGACGAGGCCCCGGTCTATCGCGGCATCATTACGGCCATCATTGGCATCTCTGCCGTGCTGGTGCTTATGCCCGGCGTCGATCTGTTCCAGATTATGATGACCTCGCAGGTCATCAATGGCGTGCTACTGCCCGTGGTTCTGGTGTTCCAGGTGGTTATCGCCGCCGACCGTCACATCATGGGTGCCAACCGCAACGGCCGCGTGTGGAATGTGCTCACTTGGGCGACTATCGCCGTGATTACGGTGCTCACGGTTGTCATGTTTGTTCTGCAGGCGATGGGTTACAGCGCTTAGCGCCTCTTTTGGATTCCAAACAGGCCGCAGCGATGGGCTGCGGCCTGTTTTTGTCTGCTATAGGGTGTTAGTTATATGGCAGTGGGCAAAAAATGCCAAATATGAGTACTGTTGCTAAGTGAATAGCATTTACATTCAAGAAGATAATAAACATAACCTATAGTATGTTCATTAAAATTGGCTCCAATACGCCTTAAACCAGTCAGGTTGGCTGCTTTAGGGGGTTGTAGGGTTCGCTCGGACGTCATTTTGGGTGGTTTTGCCTGCTACTAAAATGGTAGCAGTACTCATATTTGCCCTTTTTTGCCCACAGACCTTTGAGGGTGCGGCGAAAAGGGCTTGTTTTGATTGTTTGGGG
>CABULX010000079.1 GCA_902492545.1 uncultured Collinsella sp.
TGGGCCCGGGCGGTGGCGACGCGGGCGGGCAAATCGTCTGCGCCGGCACGCCGGGTGACATCGCTGCCTGCTCCAAGAGCATTACCGGTCGCTACCTATAACCGAATGCAACAAAGGGACTGTCCCTTTGTCACATTCTCGGAAAGCCTGTCTGGCGCAGGGCTTCGTAGAGGACGATGGCGGCGCTGTTGGAAAGGTTGAGTGCGCTGATGCGGTAGTCGTCCGGGTTGACGAAGTTGCCGCAGATGTCCTGTTGAAGGATGGCCTCGTGGCTGTTCTCGGTATGCCCGAGCGATTCCTCGTGGGCTTCCCAAGCCTCGGCGTTATCGAGTGAGTCGCAATCGCACAGCATGGGGATGCGCTCGCAACGCTCGGGCGCCGCGGCAAGCAGTGGCTCGGGAATGCCCGAACTCTCGCTGCCAAAGACCAAATAGTCGCCGTCGCGGTAGGTGCTTTGCGCATAGGTTCGGCGCGCCTTTTTGGTCAGCAGATGCAGGCGCTCGTCGGCGGGGGAGAGGCCGTTGCGCACAAGAAAATCCTCCCAGCCGGCATAGGTCGTCACGTCCAAGTTTTGCCAGTAGCCCAGGCCGGCGCGACGCACCGTCTTGTCGTCGAGCGAAAAGCCCAGCGGCTCTACCAGATGCAGGCGGGCGCCGGTGACCACGCAGGTACGGCCGATATTGCCCGTATTGGCGGGAATCTCGGGCGCATACAGCACAATGTTGAACATGAATCTCCTTGGCTCAGAACGAAAAACCACCACGAAGGGGACAGGCACCTTCGTGGTGGTTTGGCGGTTACGTAGGCGGAAGAATACCCGCTTGGATAAACCTAGGCGCGGTGCCAGTCGGTCAGGCAGGCATCGAGGGAGGCGATGAGTGCATCCTTGTCCATGTGACGGCCGATGATGCACAGGCTCGTCATGCGGTCGCCCGTCTCGTCGTCCCAAATCTGCATGATCTCGGGGTTCTCGTCGATAATCTTCTGCTTCTCGCCCTCGGGCGCCGAGTCAACGAACAGGCCGTTCTCCATCAGGCGCATCTGGTGGCCGGCCTGCTCAAACATGTAGCACATGTCCGGATCGCCGGTCTGCCACAGCGGACCCTTGACGCGGATGACCTCGTCGGGCCACTCCTGCTCAACAAAATCGGTGAACTTCTGCAGGTCAAACGGCTTGCGGCGCGAGTACACAAAGGTCTCGATGTCGTACTCGAGCACCTCGGGGTCGTCGTGCTCCTCGGGATGCTCCATGGCCTCGATCCAGGCGGCGGAGTTGTAGGCGCGCATAAAGTCGAAGCGGTCGGTGTCGAGCAGCTCCTCCATGGGGACCTCGCCGTTTTGGGCCTCGACGATCACGGCGTCCTTCTGCAGGCTGCGCACGATGGCCTTAAGCTCGGCGATCTGCTCGGGACTCACGGTATCGGTCTTGTTGAGGATCAGCGTGGAGCAGAACTCGATCTGCTGGATGAGCAGGCTTTCGATGTCGTCCTCGTCGATATCCTCGGCCAGCAGGTCGCGACCGCCGTTGAACTCGTCGTACATGCGGGCACAATCGACCACGGCCACGATGTTGTCGAGCGCGAGCTTGGGCTCGCCGCCCACCTTGGCCTCGTCGCAGAAGCTCGAGATGGTGTAGGCGATGGGGATAGGCTCGCAAATGCCCGATGCCTCGATGATGATGTAGTCGAAGTTGCCCGAATCGGCGATGCCCTGCAGCTGGTTGGCCAGGTCGTCCGAAAGCGTGCAACAGATGCAGCCGTTGGTGAGCGGGATGAGGTCATCGGTCTCGGAAAGGCCGCCGTCGGCGATAAGGCTGGCGTCGACGTTGATCTCGCCGATATCGTTGACGATCACGGCGGCGCGGATGCCGCCGTCGTTAGCGAGGATGTGGTTGAGCAGCGTGGTCTTGCCGGCACCGAGGTATCCGGTAAGCATGATGATCTTCACGGGTTTGTTGGGCATGTGCCCTCCTTTGTTAGACATGGCTTACAGTTGAATCTTATGCCAAACGCCTGCTCTTATACCCACGCGCCGGCAAATAACACAGGCTACTCCCAGGCTCCCCACACATCGGGGCAGTAACCGACGGTGGCCTTTTTGCCGTTGCGCACGATGGGCTCGGCCAAGACCTGCTGATTCTCGAGTAGCTTGTCGAAGCGCTGGCTAGAGGTGAGGTGCTGGATGAGTGCGAGCGTTTCCTCGTCCTTGGCTTTGGGGTTGAGCAGCTTGTCGATACCGCCGACCGCCTGCATCACGCTCGTGAGCTCGCCCTTGCTCATCTCCTTTTCCTTAAGGTCGATAAACTGCACCTTAATGCGGCGCTCCTTAAAATAACGCTGTGCCTTCTTGGTGTCGAAGGACTTCTTGGTGCCAAAAATTTGTACGTTCATGTATTTGTTCCGCCGTTCTACCTGATGAAGTTGGTGCGCTCGCGATCGGCTTCGGGGGCTTCGATGCCGGCGGCCTGTCCTGCCTCGATACAATGCAGGAGCCAGGCCATGTTCTTGCCGATGTTGCGCATGGTGGCCAGGCCCTCGGCGTCCTGAGCGGCCTCGCCCGGCATGGCGCCAAACACGTTGTTCCAGTACGTGGAAGCAACCACGGGCATCTGGTTGATGGTGAAGTACTTATTGAGCACGTCGAAGGTGGTCGACGTGCCGCCGCGACGGGCAACGGCGACGGCAGCGCCCGGCTTGTGTGCAAAGGCTTTGCTGCCGGCATAGAATGCGCGATCGAGGGCCGAAAGGATGCGTCCGCTGGGGTGTGCATAGTAGACGGGCGAGCCAAAGACAAAGCCATCTGCCTGCTCGGCGGCAGCGATCAGCTCGTTCACCACGTCATCGTCAAAGGTGCAGCGACCGCCAAGTTTGCCACACTGGCCGCAACCGATGCAATCGCGAATGGGCTTGGCGCCTAGCTGAAACACCTCGGTATCAATGCCTTCGGCATTGAGCTGCTCTGCGATCTCGGCGAGTGCGCGGGCAGTGTTGCCGTTTGCCTTGGGGCTGCCATTGACTAAAAGAACCTTCATCACAAACTCCCTCTGCTTTTGGTGACTTCTGCAGAGGATTATCGCACGATGGGGGAGGCGGCGCGGGCGCGGCACTAATCCAGTTTGGTGCCTGGCACCTGCACGGCTTTCCCGAGCAACGCTTTGAGCTCGTTCAAAATGGAAACGGGCTGACGGTCGACGCCGTCCAGATGGAGCGTGGCCACGCGAATGGGCGGCTGATATTCAAGCGAGCCGATGAGCACGGGAGAGCCCAGGAACCGCTCGATGTCGCTTGCGATCTCGTCGATTGCTTCGGGGCCGAGCTCATCGAAGAGTGCCACGAACGTTGGTCCCGTCGAGCGGAACAGGCGGCCCTTGCCGCGCGAACAATCCATGAGGCAGGCGGCGCTTTCGGCGAGCACGCGGTCGCCTGCATCGAATCCAAAGCGGGCATTGACCTCGGCGATATCGTCGACCTTAATGGCAATAAAGCCTGCCTCGTGCGGCACGTGGCGCATCTCTCCAATAGCGTTGACCAGGGCGTGGACATCGCCCAGGCCCGTTACCGAGTCGGTCGTATCCGCTAGGCTTCGGTTGATGATAATGCCCACGTACATGTTAGGCTCGGTATCAGTGCCGTCCAAGCGGTAGCCCGTGCAGTCGCAAAGCGCGTACGCTCCGGTGGCGTCCATTACGCGATACTGCATGTAGTGGAAGTGCCACGTGCCGTTTATCACCATGTCGAGCTCGGCACGTACGTTGTCGCGGTCCTCGGGATGAACGCGGGCGAGCCACATGTCAAGTGAGTTAAAAGGGTGCTGGGAGGGCAGGTCAAAATCGCGCACGGCGTTAACCGACCATTGCGATTCTCCCGTATCGAGATTGAGGATAAACGGATAGCGCGTCTCGGAGCTCATGGAGATCGCTTGGAACACCCGGTCGTTGCAGGGAAGCTGATCGACGATTGGGCGTTGCGGCGCGTCATCGTCTTTCGGTTGCTGCACACGATGCATAAGCTTATAGCGATACATCTTGCGATCGGCATCCATCGTCATCTGGCGACGCGTGTCGCCAGCAAGTGGATCGACGCGCGAGCAGCCAAAGCTAAAGCTGCCGATCATGGGCGCCTTGCCACCTGAGCTCGCCTCGATCAGCCTGGTACGTACCTGCTCCAAGCGCTGCTCGAGTTCAATCTCGTTTGCGGAGAGCGAGATGAGCACAAACTCGTCTCCACCGATACGGAACAGCATCTCATCGTGCTCCATGGTTTCGGAGAGCGTGCGGCAGATGCTCAGAATATAGCGATTGCCTTCGGCGTGGCCAAACCTATCATTGCAATGCTTGAGATGGTCGATGTCAATATAGGCGCAGGTGAAGGGGTCGCCTTTGCGCCAGAGTTGCTCGACGTGACGGTCGAATCCGTTGCGGTTGCCCAAGTTGGTGAGCGGATCGATATAGGCGTTGCGCTCAAGCAGCTGGCGCTCTTGTTGCAAGATGGCATGCGTCTTTTTCAACTGCTCGCCAATGCCGCGCAACTCTACGGGCAGGGCGGCAACGTCAAGCTCGGCGGTCGAGACGCCGTTCGCAAGTCGCTGAAGATAGGCAATAATCGATTGCTCGCCCAGGCGATATGACTCGTTCATGATGGATAACCTCCTTGGGCGGAACAACGGTTTGTATCATATCCCCAATTCGGTTTGAATTGGGGATATAAGTTAGCTAATGGAGACAAATGTCCCCTTCGACGGTGGCGTTTTGCGCGCGAGCGTATCAGCTGCTATTGCCACCATCGAGCAATGCCTCAAAATCCTTCGCCGGCATGGGGCGGTAGTAGAGGAAGCCCTGAGCGTAGCGGGCGCCCATTTGTCGTAGCATGTTCGCCTGCTCATTTGTCTCGACGCCTTCGACACGACGGGCAGATGGAGCGACTGCGCCATTTCGAGCATCGATGAAATGATTTGCGTGCTGCGGCCATGATCGCCGTCGACGGGCGCAATCTGCCAAATGTGCTTGTCGAGCGTCACCATAAAGCCGCTTTCCTCGAGTGCGGGGATATGGGTGCACATGCTGTGGACGGCTATTATTCGACAGGCGGTAGCGCGACGATGCGATGTTCGATGAAAATGCGACTGAGACGATATATGTTGACGGGTATACTTGTCCCGGTTTAAAACGCAGGAACGGAGATGGTCGCATGGCACAGCCGGATACGACGCGCACGGTGGGGCTGGCACTCGAGGGAGGCGGCTACCGCGGTATGTATACGGCGGGCGTGCTCGACGTTTGGATGGAGCACGGTTTGACCTGCGACCATATGGTGGGTGTCTCGGCGGGCGCGGCGTTTGGCTACAACTTTAAATCGCGCCAGATCGGCCGCGCCATTCGCTACAACAAGGCCTATTGCGCCGATAAGCGCTATGCGGGTGTAGCAAGCTGGTTGCGAACCGGCGACATGTTCAATGCCGATTTTGCCTATCACGAGGTGCCTATCGAGCGCGATCCCATCGACTTGGAGGCGTATCGCGCCTGCCCCATGCGGTTTACGTGCGTGTGTACCGATATCGAGACGGGCAAGGCCGTCTATCACGACCTGCCCTATGGCGATGAGCGCGATATCGAGTGGATCCGGGCGTCGTCGGCAATTCCCGTGGCGACGCGTCCTGTCGCCATTGAGGGCCGCAAGTACCTGGATGGCGGCGTGGCCGATTCCATTCCCAGCGCTTGGCTGTTTGCGCAGGGGTATGACCGCAATATCGTGGTACTCACGCAGCCGGCGGGCTTTGTGAAGCAGCCCAACAGCGTGATGCCCATGCTGCGGCGCGTGTTCCGTCACTATCCGGAGTTTGTCGCAGCGCTTGAGCACCGGCATGAGGTCTACAATGCCACGCTCGATGACCTGGCACGTCGCGAGGCTGCCGGCGAAATCTTTGTGGTACGGCCGAGCGAATCGGTGAAGGTGCCGTCGCTGTGCCGCGAACCGGATGAACTTGAGCGCATCTACCAGATCGGCCGTCACGATGCGGAGGCGACCTTGCCGGCGCTGGAAGCGTATCTGGCAGAGTAGAGCAAACTGCCGTGGACTCGGCGGAAAGCGCATCCCGGAATCGGCGCTAAAAATGGGATGAGGTTTCCGCGAGAGGCCCGTAGCGGAAAGCGCGCCCCGGAATCGGCATCCAAAACGGGATGCAGTTTCCCCGACGGCGGGTTTTGGAAACGGCGTCCCAGAATTTGCGCCTGGAATGGGATAGGGTTTCCCAACGGAGCCGCATGCGGAAAGCGCATCCCGGAATGGAGGTCCAAACCGGGATGCGCTTTCCATTGCTGAAGATATGAGGCCGCGAATCAGTTGCTCGGCCTGAGCCTATGCCTGCTGCCAGGTGTCGACAAGCTCCTTGGCCGCGGCGTAGGGGTCATCGGCGCTGCAGACGGCGCTCACCACAAAGAAGCCGTTGACGCCGGTGGCCTTGAGCTGCGGCAAGTCGGCTGTCTTGACGCCACCGCCCACCACGATGGGCACGGGGCTTGCCGCGTGGAGGGCGGCCAGGTCCTCAAAGCTCTTGGTGATGATAGAGCCGTCGGCCGCGCGTCCGCAATCGCGCTTGGTCTTGGTCTCGTGGAGCGGGCCGATGCCCAGGTAGTCGACCAGGCTCATGTCGGCGGTCTTGACGTACTCGAGCATCTCCTCGCAGCGTGCCGAAAGGCCCACGATGGCATCGGGGCCCAGAAGTTTGCGGCAGACCTCGACGGGAATATCGCTCTGACCCACGTGCACGCCGTCGACGGCGATGCCCTGCTCGCGCGCGGCAAGCACGCAGTCCAGACGGTCGTCGATCAGCAGGGCGACCTGACCGGTCTTGCCGGCCTGTGCGATTGCCTGTGCGGCATCGCCGGTCAGCGCAATGATCTCGCGGGCGCTTGCCATCTTGGAGCGCACCTGAATGCAGGTAAAGCCGGCGTCGAGTGCCTGGGCCACCACATCGCCCACGGGGCGTCCGAGCGTGTTTTCGGGGCCGAGTACCAGATAGGCCGAGATATCAAGGTTGTCGCGGATGCTCATCGTGCTTCCTCCTGCTTTTTGATCTGTGCTTCCATGCGCTCGAGCTTGCCGGTCATGGTGTCGGTAAATCCGGGCCGAATATCGGCTTTGAGCACGACTTCGGTGCGGATGCCCTTGCTCGCCAACACAAAGGTTGCGTCGCGCACGACATGCATGACCTCGTCCCAGTCGCCCTCGATCTCGGTGAACATCGAGGTGGTGCGGTTGGGAAGGCCGCTCTCGCGAATGACGCGCACGACCTCGGCGACCTCGGCGGACAGCTCGTCGCCGGTGCCGCACGGGGCGATGGCGACGGCGACGAGCGTGTTCATGCCGGTATTGGTTGCGGGATCGGACATGGCCTATGCCTCCTCGAGCTCGAGTCGGTTGTCGGCAATGTCTTGGGCGGTCGCGCGGTAGAGTTCGTCGATAAAGGCGACCTTAAAGCTTGCCGGGGCATCGGCGACAGCGGCGGCACGCGTGCCGGCAACGTTGTAGACGGCGGTGCCGCAGATGGCTGCCGTAAACGGGTCGGCGGCACAGGCGTACACGGCCAGCACGCCTCCCTGCGAGCAGCCGCAGCCGGTGATTTTGGACATGAGCGGGCTGCCGCCGTGGGACTTGGCCACGGTTGTGCCGTCGGTTATCAGGTCGACTTCGCCCGAGACCACAACGGCGCCGCCGGTGTAGCGGGCGAGCGCCACGGCGGCATCGCGGGCGGCGTCTACCGTGTCGGTGGTATCGACACCGCGTACACGGCTCAGATCAGCTGCCTCGCCCTCAAGACCCCACAGGCCGGCGAGTGCGATGATCTCGGAGGCGTTGCCGCGCACGATGGCGGGCTTGTACTGCTTGAGCTCGTTTACCAACTGGGTGCGCAGGCTGCCGATGCCCAAGCCCACTGGATCGAGCACCCAGGGCTTGCCGGCGTCGTGTGCCGCCTTGGCCGCGCGGGGAATTGTCTGCTCGTAGATGGGGAAGAGCGTGCCCATATTGAGATAGATGGCGCCGCCGCCGGCAACGAGTGCCTCGCCCTCGTCGGGCAGATAGACCATGGCGGCCGATCCGCCCACGGCGAGCTGCGCGTTGGCGACAAAGTCGATCGTCACCGTGTTGGTGATGGAGCCGGCCATCGGATTGGTGGCGCGAATCTCCTCTACGGCCTTGACCATATGTTGCTTAAGCTGTTCCGAATCAATCACTGCACATGCCTCCTTGGCATAGAAAAGGGGCGCTGTGCATAGACAGCGCCCCTGTAAAGGCGGCATGCTCCCTACGCCAGCATTAACTGACAGGTTCAAAGGATTGGGCCCCATGCCCTCTCAGCCTTGTGGTTTGCACCGCCGGCACTCCCGCATCGAATCTGTTGCTCCCTATACTAGCGCACCTGCCAAAAAGGGACAGGTTTATTTTGGCAGGTCGTTACAATAGGTAGGACCGATACGAATGGGGGCCTTATGATTAAACTTGTGCTGACCGATATGGACGATACGCTGATTCCAGCCGGGCATGACGGCGCCAGCGACTACGCCATTGAGGGTATTCATGCCATGCAGGCGGCGGGTCTGCACTTTGGGCCGGTTTCGGGTCGTCAGCCGTCCGCGATGGGCTGGATGTTCAAAAACCGTTCCGAGTGTTTTTCGACCGGTGCGTTCTGTAACGGCCAGGTGATGTTTGTCGACGGCGAAGTAGTCGCTTCGCGCGCAATCGACAACGATGCTCTGATGCGTTTGGCTGACTATCTGGAGCAAGAGACCGACGATACATTTCTAAAAGTCTACAGCCTGGGCGATGACTTTTGGGGCAACGATGCCTATTGCGTGACGAGCAATCCCGAGCGTGTGCGTCGCGCTATGGAGTCGGGCGGCAATGCGTGGCTCAAAGGCGAAGAGGCCCCGTGTCGTCCCGTCGTCGATGGCGCGCCGGTGTTTAAGGCGAATATCTGGAGTGCCCGTTCGCGTGAGGAGCTCGCGGAGCTACGCGAGCGCGTTGCCGTTGAGGTGCCGGAACTCTCGCTTGTGTTTCCCAACAACCGAGTGCGCCTGTTCGACATCCTTCCGGATGGTTGGGACAAGGGCTGCGCTGCGCTGGAGCTGGCGCGCGCCTTGAGCCTGACGCCCGACGAGGTGGCCGTATTTGGCGATTCCGATAACGATCTGCCCATGATCGATGCCGTTCCCAACTCCGTTGCAGTCGCCAATGCCAACGAGGCCGTCACGGCTGCCGCGCGCTGGCATATCGGCGCCGCGGTGGATGATGCGGTCGCCGGAGTCCTGCATCAGATTGCCGCCTGCGCCGCGACGGGGGAGATGCCGCCGTTTATGCGCCTGCCGGGTACTGCCGACGCGAATCTCACTAACAGCTAAGGAGACAGCCATGAAGCTCCAGCAGCTCAGATATGTCGTCAAAGTTGCCGAATGCGGCAGCATTACCGAGGCCTCGCGCCGGCTCTTTGTGTCGCAGCCTTCGATTACCGCGTCGATCCGCGATCTCGAAAACGAGATGGGTGTGCACATCTTTGAGCGCACCAACAAGGGCGTCATTGTGTCCGAGGAAGGCGAGACCTTCTTGGGCTATGCGCGCCAGGTACTCGACCAGGCCGACCTGCTCGAGGGCAAGTACAAGGGCGCATCCGAGCAGGTGCCGCACTTTAGTGTGAGCTGCCAGCATTATTCCTTTGCCGTCAACGCGTTTGTCGACGTGATCCGCGAGTTCGATGCCGCGCGTTACGACTTCACCCTGCGCGAGGAGCAGACTCACGAGATTATCGAGGATGTCGCGCATATGAAAAGCGAACTGGGCATCCTGTACTTATCCGAGCATAACCGCGAGGTTATCGAGCGCATGCTCGCCGCCAACGAGCTCGTATTCGAGGGACTCTTCTGCGCCGCGCCGCATGTCTTTGTATGCGCCGACCATCCACTGGCGGACTGCGTCAGCGTGACGCTCGAGGACTTGGAAGACTACCCGTTCTTGTCCTATGAGCAGGGCAGTTATAACTCGTTCTACTATTCCGAGGAGCTGACTTCGACGTTCGAGCGTCGCAAAAATATCCGCGTGCGCGACCGTGCGACGTTGTTCAATTTGGCCATGGGCCTCAACGGCTACACGGTATGCTCGGGCGTGATCAGCCACGAGCTCAACGGCCCCGGCATTATCTCGATTCCGCTCGACGTGGACGAGTACATGGAGATTGGCATCATCACGCGCAAGAACACGACGCTTACGCGCTACGGTCGGGCCTATATCGACGCGATTCGTCAGCATATCTAGGCTGCTGTG
This sequence comes from uncultured Collinsella sp., assembly GCA_902492545.1. Taxonomy (GTDB): domain Bacteria; phylum Actinomycetota; class Coriobacteriia; order Coriobacteriales; family Coriobacteriaceae; genus Collinsella. The sequence goes on from CABULX010000079.1 coordinate 10,311, forward strand.
CTCCGCACGGTTCAAGTCTCTTTATGACAGTCCAGACTGATATAGGAAACATCTATATCAAACTGTTATAAACGTATATTTTACGATGGTCATATGAGCGCTCATACTCTGTCCCGGTAAAGCAACCAATGCAAAGGGAGATATCTATGAGCACTTCGATTCAACCGAACGCGCCG